>JAZQVN010000027.1:0-34021 GCA_045631885.1 Bacilli bacterium | reverse complement strand
TGATGTTTGCTTCGTATTCTTCGATCTTAGCTTGTAATTCTGGTTCGACATCAGCTTTATTAGCTTCGAGGATTTCTAGAGCAGTTCTTAATTTGTGATCAGTTGCCACTCTCATACCATAACCAAATTCAGCGTTATCTTCGAATAAGGAGTTAGCCCAAGCAATACCTTGACCGTCTTTATCAGTACAGAAAGGAGTTAATGGAGTAGAACCACTATAGATGGAAGAACAACCAGTTGCATTAGCAACTAACATATCTTTACCAAATAATTGTGAGACTAAACGATAATATGGAGTTTCACCACATCCCGCACAAGCACCGGAGATTTCCATATATGGCATCATGAAGCCGACACCTTTAATTGTGGCTTGCATTGCGGCTGGTAATCTATCAGCTTTGTAAGAGACGTGTTTATATAAGTAATCAGCAGCTTCTTCTTGGGCGAAAGCGTGTTTTGCTTCGACCATTTCGAGAACTTTCTTACCTTGTTTATTGGCTAAACATTCACTGACGCAAAGTCCACAGCCAACGCAGTTACGTGGAGAGACTTGGATACGGAATTTTAAGCCTTGTAAGCCTGGGCCCATTGCGGCTAAAGCTTCTTTAGCGGATTCTGGAGCAGCGTTATATTCAGCTTCATCCATTAAGACTGGACGGATTGTCGCATGTGGACAGACGAACGCACATTGGTTACATTGGATACAGCCTTCGGAATGCCAGACAGGGACTCTATCAGCAATACTTCTCTTTTCATTGAAGGTAATATCGTTTCTCATGGTGCCATCGAGTAATTCGTATTCTAAGAATTTACTGACTGGTAAGTCATCACCACCGAGAGCGCCCATCACTGCGACATAAGAATCGAAGTAATCATCGCCTGTTAATTTAACTTCGGCTTTTGGTGAGAGTTTGGCCCATTCTGGATCAACTTTCACTTCTCTTAAACCTTCTGTACCGGCATCAATGGCTTTCCAGTTAAGTTCAACAACGGCTTGACCTTTCTTGGCGTAAGATTTTTCCGCGAATTTCTTCATCCATTTATTGGCTTCATCATATGGCATGATGCCTTGGTTAAGATAGAAGAAGGAAGCTTGTAAAATGGTATTTGTATGTCTACCCATACCGATTTCACTAGCGATCTTATTCGCATCGATGACGAAGAATCTCGCTTGTTTGCTCGCTAATTGGAATTTAACGCGGTTTGGTAATGTTTTGGCTAATTCTTCATCGCTTAAATCTGTATTTAATAAGAATGTTCCACCGACTTTTAAGTTTCTTAACATATCAAATTTATAGAGATATGAATCTAAGGAACAGGAAACAAAGTCAGCGTTTTGCACATAATATGTGGAGTGAATTGGTGATTTACCAAATCTTAAGTGTGAACGGGTAACGCCACCAGCTTTTCTACTATCATAAGCGAAATATGCTTGAGCGTATTGACCTGTCGCGTCACCGATAATCTTAATTGATGATTTGTTCGCGGAAACTGTGCCATCACTACCTAAACCGTAGAATAAGCAAGATGTATAGTCGCCTTTAACATGGTAATTATCATCAACTGGGATTGATAAGTGTGTCACATCATCATTGATACCAACGGTGAATCCGTGGAAGTGATCTTTCTTGGCTAAGAAGTCGAAGACCGCTTTCATATCTTTTGGTTGAGTATCTTTGCTGGATAAGCCATAACGACCACCGATGATATCTAAGCCTTTGCCTTCTAAGACAGAGACGACATCTTCGTATAATGGTTCGCCGACAGCGCCAGCTTCTTTTGTTCTATCTAAAACAGCGATATGTTTGGCTGATTTTGGTAAAACAGCTAATAAATGTTTTCCGGAGAATGGGCGATATAAGTGAACTTTAACTAAGCCAACTTTTTCACCTTTACTACGTAAATCATCAATAACTTCTAAGACTGTTTCGGTGACACTACCCATAGCGATAATCACTCTATCAGCTTCTGGATCACCGTAATATGTGAATGGAGCGTATTTTCTACCAGTTAATTCGCTGGCTTTTTCGAAGTACTTGCAAGCAACTTCTAACACTTCTTCAACTTTCTTGTTTTGTGCTTCTCTACCTTGGAAGTAGATGTCATCATTTTCCGCACCACCACGTGTGACTGGGTGAGTGTGTGGGTTTAAAGCACGGCTTCTGAATAATTCAACTTTATCCATTGGAAGTAATTTCTTCCATTCGCCATCGTCGATAAATTCAACATTTTGAATTTCGTGTGATGTTCTAAATCCATCAAAGTAATGACAGACTGGATATTGAGCATCAATGGCCACTAAGTGGGCAACATTGGTTAAGTCAGCGATTTCTTGAACTGAGTGAGCGCAGATCATTGCGATACCAGTTTGACGAATCGCGTAAATGTCTTGATGGTCACCAAAGATGGATAAGGCGCGTGTCGCTAAGCTTCTCGCAGAAACATGTAAGACTGCAGGTAAGCATTCACCAACCCATTTGTAAATGTTTGGAATCATTAATAACAAACCTTGGGAAGCTGTATATGTTACAGCTAAACCACCAGCTTGTAAAACACCATGGACTGTACCTGATGCACCAGCTTCAGATTGCATTTCGCTAACTTTGACGACTGAGCCAAAGAAGTTTTTACGACCTTGGGAAGCGTAGACATCAATGTTTTCCGCCATTGGGGAAGATGGGGTAATTGGATAAATACCAGCAACCTCAATATAATTGTAAGAGCCTAATGCCGCAGCAGTATTACCATCTACTGATAGCATTTTCTTTTTAATTTCAGACATTATCTTTCCTCCTGAAAATTATCAATTTTATTTTACGTGTACGCACATGCGTTTACAAGAGGAAATGAAAAAGTGGCTATTATTTGCCACTATTTTCTTTTTCCTCGGCTCTTACTTCGCAAATAATATCATTTGATAAATCGAGTAGCCTATCTTCATCATCCCCTATAGAAGATAGTATTTCTTGTTCTTTTTCGTAGATGATTTTATCAAAAGCCACTTTATCATATTTGGCTTCAAAAGGAATCTTTCCTTCCACGATTGTTCTTTTTAAAAACAGTCTAATTGCCGCGGTCAATTCCAAACCATATTCTTCAAATATTTCCGAAGCTAAATCCTTAATGATATTACTAGTTCTCACTTGTATATTGGCCATAAAATCACCTCCATGACAAAGATATTATGTAATGATATTCAATACATTTCAATACATTTAACCATTGCTTATTATGTTTTTCATTTCCGCAGGTGTAACTACAAAAGTCTCTTTTGGGAAATGCTTTTTGTTGCCAGTAACAAGATAGGAGTCATATTCCTTCCTTCCTGTCATCACTATCTCATAAAACACAACGTCTTTTTTATCGACAAATATCTCATTTGTTGGAGTTCTATCAAAAAAAATACCATTCGAAAGCATTTTTCCAATTAAGCCCTCCACCACATTTTCGTCAAACCCAAACTTATTCCTAGTTAAAACGGAATAATATTCTTTTAAGATTTCTTGACTAAAAACGGGGATGATTGTTCCATTAAAAACTTGATCAATAATCTATCCGGGAATACTATCGTGTTTTAGTTGTGAGGACACCACCACATTTGTATCGATAACCGCGTAATAAGTCTTTTTCTTTCTTTTTGCCATAAAAAACCTCCTATATATAACTAGGTAAAAATCCCTATTTTTTTGCACACAAAATAAAAGACCCTATAAGGGTCTAAAATTGATATTTTTGTGGTTAAAATGAAAAAGACCCAAAGGGTCTTAATTATTTGAGTTTTTCTAAGAGGTATTCTCTGAACTCATCTTTAATCTCATCGTTATTTAAAGCAAATGAGACTTGAGCTTTCGCGAATCCTAACTTAGATCCGATATCGTAATATGTCGCATCTAATTCTAAAGCATATAATTTTGGTAATCTCTTGATAGAGTCAGTTAATTGAATTTCTCCACCGGCGCCTGGGGTTTGATGTTCTAATAATTCGAAGACATCTGGAGTTAATAAATATCGACCGATAACCGCATAATTACTTGGAGGATTGTTCTTTGGTTTTTCAATCAAAGTTCTCATTTCGATTAATCTTCCATCAATTTTAATTGGGTCGACGATACCATATTTATAGGTAAGTTCCCAAGGAACTTGTTGGACACCAACGATTGGACAACCGGTTTTTTCAAAAGCTTCCGCCATTTGGGCTGAGGCGCTCTTGCCGTGATGGTTATAAACTAAATCATCGCCAGAAAGAATTAAGAATGGTTCATTACCCACTGCTTCTTTACAGCATAAGATAGCGTGGCCTAAACCTTTTTGTTCTTTTTGGATAACAAATGTAATCTTAGCTTGAGTGGCAATCTTTTTAATGATTTCCGCGTATTCTGGTTTACCAGTATCGATTAAGTGTTTTTCAAATTCTTCATCTCTAGAGAAGAACTTTTCAATACTTCTTTTCGCTTCGCTAATGATGATAATCACTTCTTCCGCACCAGCAGAAATGGCTTCTTCTACTTGGTAGAGAATAGTTGGCTTATCAATAATTGGGAACATTTCTTTCGCGACGCCTTTTGTGGCAGGCAAAAATCTCGTTCCAAGTCCCGCTGCAGGGATAACGGCTTTTTTAATTCTAATCATTATCTTTTTCCTTTTCTCTTTTTGAGTTCTTCCGCGGCTAATCTTTTGATGATTCTTAAATCCTTATCTGTTAGATAAGCACCTCTATCAATGATTCCGCCTACGGACATCTTTTTATAAATAAAATCAACGACTGATTCGTATTCTTCAATTTGTTTACGGGAGATATTATCAACTGGATTAATCGGGGAAGTTTTCTTCTCTTCTAAATCTTCGATATATTGTTTAATCGCTGGGACTAATTCTAATAAGTTATAGTCAGGATCCATCATTAACATTGGTTCAAAATAAGATAAAGTTTCGTTAATGACTTCAGGATAAACACCAATCACGCGGCTTAAACGTTCCGCGGTAACATATTTGGCTTTAATTTTAGTTAAAGCATTGAGATATTTTTTCAAAACAGTAACACTTGGTGCTTTCATAACTATCAAACTCCCTATTAGTTATATTCTAGTTAGTAATCTTCCTTTAGTCAAATCACATATCTACGATATTAATTCACTAGCGATAATTTGCTCGTATTGAAACAAGTCACCGAAGAAGCGTAATCACTAGAATAAATCATGTTACCTGTGGAATAACCATTATCAATTAACCATTCTTTTAAGATGATACGGTAATTATCAGAGAGAACCGCTAAAGGCTCACCGGTAAAGGACGGAAAATAATTAAAATATCTTGCTGTATTCGTGTGATATAACAAGAAATCAATACACGCTATTTTATAATATTGATTAGGGTTGATTTTGAAATCAAAATCAGGATTGAAATAGGCGTTATTATAGTTCTTCACTTCATCATAAATATCTTTACCTTTGAGATTAACAATAAAGATTTGGTTATCAAACGGGAAAGATTTATAAATATCCGCGTAAGTCCATTGCCCTTTTGGGAGATACGCTCTCGCAGTGTTGCAGTATGTTAAGATGACATCTCCGTGTCCTTCGCTTACGCATCTATCATAGACAGCTTTACACATCAAATTCACAGATTGCTCGCTCTTATCAAAGTATTGCGTTTTTGAGGCCACCACTTCAGAGGCCGCATCATCACAAATTGAATTATATGTCGTGACTAAATAATTAATATCTGGATCAATTTCTTTCACTTCATCTTTAATCGTTTTGCCACTGATCATGGTTCCGTTAGATGTGACTTTACCGGTTTTAATATTGTATTTCATCGTTACATGGCCAAAACTTTCACCATTCGCCCCATATTGATAGAATTTTAAATCACCTTCATTAGAAACTTCGTTTCTATGAGTGTGACCGCAGAACACTGCATCGACATATTTATCTAAATCTTTGCCTCTTACTTCATCTTGTCCCGTATGAGCGCATGCGATGACAACTTGGCAGCCCTCTTCTCTTAATCTGGTCGCCTCTTCTTTAATCACACTGTTATGGTCAATAAAACAAATACTAGTCACTAAATTAGAACAGATAGAAGTAATTTGATTTTCTCCGATCACCCCCACTATTCCGACTTTTAAACCATTTTCTAAAGTATAAGCAACGGTTTTACCACCGATATTATCTTGATGAACACTACCGACTTTTTTATTTGGGAAATCATAATCATAAACATTCGCCGCTAAAACGGGAATTGTATAGTCATTATATGATTTACTCGTATTCGCAATTAATGGGTCGATGCCCCAGTCAAAATCATGGTTACCAATAGTCCTCGCATCAAATTTTGCTACTGACATCACATCATTCACTAATGCTCCATAATTGTAATTGGAATAGATGCTACCTTGCCAAGTATCACCCATATCTAATAAAAGGGTATTAGCTTCTTCACCTTTTTGTTTAAAATATGTGCCAAATTTAGCTAAACCACACGCATTTGCGGTCTCATCTACTGCACCATGAAAATCATTTGATGAATAAATATCAAAAGTAAGATAATCACTAGGGTCAGTGTTATCTTGGTTACACCCCACTAAGCCAGTAGATATAGCGAATAAAATAAGTAAAGAGAGTTTAGATTTCATATTATTCAAGATATAGGGCTCTTAATCTATCAATATCCACATTTAATATATTCTTAATAAAATTAAGAACTCCCCCATACCTTTGATTCATTTCGTCTATCGCCGCTTCTAAATATTCGATTTTCGCCGCGAAGACGTCTAATAATTTTTGTTTATATTCTTCGTTATAATATGGTTTGTATTGAATATCTGATAATATCTTTTCTACTCGATCTTTCATTGCCTCATTACTTAATAAGTAATCAGCCACTCTATCTTCATAAGAAACGCCTAATGCTGTTTCAATAAAGAAAGTAGCTAAACCTGCGCGATCTTTTCCTTGAGAGCAATGATAATAGACAACTTTATTTTCGTTTTCTAATAATAATTCAAATAAATGACGATACGCTCTTTGGGATTTTTCCATCGAGATAAGTCGACGATATTGATCAATCATATGGTCATGACCTTTGGAACTCGCCGCGACAAACCATAACAAATTACCGTCATCATTATGTCGATCTTCTTTTTTAATCTTCTCTTCAATCGCGGGACAGCTATGATAAGTGACGCCATCTAATCGCACATCAGGTTGATGTTCAAATTCATCTTCCCCACGGAAATCAACAATATCAGTTAAATGAAATGAATTTAAAATAAAGATATCTTCATCGTTCACTTTGTGAAGCGCTCCACCACGATAGATGTGACCGTATTTAATATGCTTTCCGTTATATCCAGCAAATCCCCCGATATCGCGGATATTCTTTTGATGTGATAATTCGTATTTTTTCATATATTTCATTATCTCATTATTTTTATCAAAAAATAAGAGAATAAGCTAAATACCAAGGTAATGACTTAAAATTACCCAAATAGCGAGAAGAATTAAAATTATTCCTCCGATGATACCAGATATTTCATATCTCCCTTTTAATAATTTCATAATTTGTTTGCCTAAAAATAAACCAATTAAGGAGATAGAGAATGTTAAAACTAAAATAATTGATACATGTAACCATACTGTCGAGGAAGTGGATAAACCAGTATGCATCGTTACTCCCGCGGCTAAAGCATCAATCGCAGTTAATACTGAATAAACTAAGACATCTTTATAAGAGAAGAATTTTTCTTTCTTTTCTTCCTGTGGCTTTCTTAATTCAATAATTGACTCAATTAGCATCTTGCCTCCGACAATTAATAGCAAGATAAAAGCAGTCCAAATAACTATTTTAGAAGTGATAATTCCCGCTTCTTCCCCAGCAATATCTCCAGCGATAATCTCCACCACTTCAACGAGCCAGAAACCAATTAAAGGCATTAAAGCTTGCATGAAGCCAAATGAACCAGCGATAAAGAAAGATCTCTTTTTATTGATATCTTTCATCGTTAATCCATCGACTAACGCAACAGAAAAAGCATCCATTGATAAGCCAATGCCTAAAAAGATAATTTGTAGTAAGATTTCTAGAGTCATATCTCCCATACATTATGGCACATTCTTTTAAGAATGGAATATAAATAATAAAAAAGGCATTTCCATTTCTAGAAACGCCGTATTCTCTTCATGGTACCCCCTTAGGGACTCGAACCCTAGACCCACTGATTAAGAGTCAGTTGCTCTACCAACTGAGCTAAGGGGATATCGTTAGCAAGTAGTATTCTATACTAATTACTCTTCAGTGGCAAGCAAGATTTATGTTAGTTTTTTCTTTTATTTATTTTCGGTCAAGATAGAAATAATCTTATCTAACGTTTCTTTAGCAATACCGTTTTTATTAACTAAATGGTTATAAGTCTTTTCCGATAAAGTCGCGCCTTCTTCTTTTGCGATTGCGCCACCGACTTTGGAATTAGCCATAATATCATCAACTTTACAAATGCCTTTGACATCAGAGAAGTTTGTAAATAAATAATCTCTTAATAATGGATCGTCTGATTCATCACCCGCGCCTAATAAGGCTTCGATAACATAAGCTAAACAACCAGTTCTATCTTTACCCTGTGCGCAATGGAAAACTAATGGGTAATTACCTTCATCCGCTAAATAGTTGAAGAACTTTTTCACGCTATCTTGATTTTCCGCTTTATCTAAAACGTTGCTACCTTGGAAAATCATTGGGCAGTTATAGTAAAAAACACTAGTTCCTAATGGTGAAGAAGTAATTCCGCCTGTTTCAATACCACTACTACCTTCGGTATTTAATCTTAAATCGATATCTGATTTAATCTTTAAATGATTGATTAAAACGCTGATATCATTATCAGAAATTGTATTGTATACCTTATATGATTCATTAAATTCCGCAGAACGATAAATCATTCCTTGTTTGATAAATTTGTTATTTCCTAATGAATATCCACCGAGATCTCTAAAGTTAGATACTGTCGAAACATTCATATTTCTTGGAAGCGTATTATCCGTTGTAAAAGAGAATCTTTCACTAATAAAAGTCTCTGAAGGATATACCGCAGCAATTTCAAAATTATATTTAGTATTAACTTTTAAATTTCTAAATGTGCATTCATTCTTTGTGGTCTGAAAAGTCACATGTTTAGTGGGGTCACTAGCTTCTTCCACAACAATTTGATATTTAGGAGGCATATCTCCGCCTTCTGACTTAGCATCAATGGTGATAACAACACCATCAGATTTAGATTCATCAATGACACCTGCGCCAGTATAGTCGTTAATATGTTCGACATTTGAATCTTTAATATAATTAAGTTGCGCTTCAGTATGAATATCAGTCTTAATAACAGTACCTGATAATTCTAAAGAAGTTGGAGCCTTTGCCCCACAACTAGTTAAGAGTAATGGTAATAAAGCAATAAAAGGGATAAAACGAGATTTTTTCATAATTAAAAACTCCTTTTATTTATTGTATCTTTTTTTATTACATAAGAAAAGAGCGGTTCGGAACCCGCTCTTTTGTATTTAATTAAACTCTAGAAATTTAATTATGCAACGTCTGCTAAGACGATTGTCATAGAATAGACACCTTGGTTATATGTGGAAGGATTCTTGATGTAGAATGCTGTTCCATCAATGGCGTATTCCATAACTTTGCTCTTATTTAAGTCGCTGTTTGTGCCAGCTGTGCCTGTGACTTTGTCGCCACTGCCATCAGCGGTTTTGTAAACTTCGATGTTTTCGTATTGGAATAAATCGATAACTAATTTTGCAACTTTCTTGCCTTCTGGAAGGCTGACTAATTTGACATAGCCATTGTTTTTAGCAATACCGAATTCATCTTGGTTTCCGTAATCGAAGCAATCTTTTGACCATTCGAGTTTGATCTTGCCGGATTCAACTTCGTATTCGATTTGTTTGGCTTCTGGTAAATTTGATGTACCGATGCCGGAATTGGATTTTGTGACTTTTAAGTCAGCTGGTAAATCTAAACCAACTTTTGTAACGATACCATTACCTTGTTTAGAGGTAACATCATCTTTTGTATAGTCACATCTTGTTAAGTTGACTTTTAAGATATCACCAATGGCGATTTCTTTTGTGACGTCATTGCTTAAGAAGTTGGCTGGGTTTGTGAAGATGTATTTACCACCAATTTCGTTCCAAGCAAGGGCTGTGCCTGTTGCTGTGGCGCCGTAAATTGTGAATTCATTTTCACCATCTAAGTCTGTAACGACTAAGTTGCCATATTTTGTGAAGTCTTTGTTTGTGCCGTAGTAGCCTTTGACTTTGACTTGGAGACCAACATATTGAACTTTGTTGTTACCAGTTTCATCAGCTAAGAATTCAGCAACTGTCTTGTTTTCTAATTTTGCTGGTTCAGCAATCTTTGGCCACTTCACACCATCTTCGAGTTTTTCAACTGTGTAAGCACAGATTGTTTCGAGTTGGCTATGATAGTTCTTTAGTTGAGCTGTAACTTTGACTTTCATTTGATAGCCAGTGTCGCCAGCCAATAATTCTTTAACTTCTTTGGTTGGGCTGTAGATTTGTAATAATTTCTTTAAATTATCAATGCTATCATCAGCTTTGTCACCAAGATAGAAGGAAGAACCATCTGTGTAGATGATGTAACCTGTGAATTCATATTTATCATATGTGGAAGAACCATCAACATTGAGGATGCCAGCTGGGGTATCACCTTTTGCAGCATTCATTAATTTGATAGCGTTTGCCACTGTGATTTGAATTGTTTGTTGTTCACCTGGTTTTTCGCCGCCTTCACAGCTAATTAATGTAGCGGAAGAGGTTTCGTATTGTTTGCCGTAGAATGTGATTTTGCCTTTAGCAAGAGCGGTACCACCGAGCCAAATGTCTTGGTCAGTTAAGCCTTCACCTTTGCCGTTTAAGCATTTGTAAACTTCGAATTGTGCATCGCCTTCTTTAGCTTCTAAGAAGTAAGAAACGACACTGTCAGAAGTTCTTTCACCAGGTCTGTGATAGTAGGAAGCAACAACACCAGAGATGTAGTATTCTTCTTCTGTGCTATCTTTGCCTGTTTCGGCTTTGTGATCTTCAACCCATTTACCGACTTTGTTACCATCAGCGTTGTCTAATGGGTCTTCTTGTGTACCGGCATGGACTGTTCCGAATAAGTCAATGGCGGTAAGTTTCTTTTGAATTGTTAATTCAAGAGTTTTAACCACTTTGAAGTAGCTAACTGTTAAAGTAGCTGTACCTTCTTTAGCAGCGGTTAAGGTAACACCAGCAGCACCTAAAACTTCTGGGTCGCTGGATGAGACCTTGAGATTACCCGCAACGAGTTGAGCAGCGACGTTCGCGGCTGCGCCATCATCGGTAATTTCAAGTTCGAGTTTTCTTGTGGCATCTCCGACGTGCCACTCGGCTTTAATGTCGTCTTCGTTTTTGATAACGAGTGTGTGTTGTTTGCCGTCATCTGGTAAACCACCTTCACCACCGCCACCACCACCGGAGCCACAGCCGACTAATGCTGCGACACCAAGTGTCAAAACGGCCATCATTGGTAATAATTTTTTAAATTTCATAATTTCCTCCTTATTACCTGATTTGATAGGTGTTCGTGATTACTGCACGAACGTTTTGTTATTAATATCCCTTAGCAATTGGGAGTAATGTCTTTTATTACGGATTCCGATAGCCGTTTTATAGACCCCAAATGCTAAGAGTATAACAGCCACAACTGCCAATATGATGAATACGTAGAATTCAGCACAATTGGTTTGTAACACAAACCCTTTGGAAGGTTTGTTGGCTAAGACGTAGAACAAGATTGCGATAGCGAGCAAGATGACGCCAAGGGAATTTAAGCACATTCCGATTGCGTAGGAGTTATTTGCTCTTTGAATTTGCGCGTGGCTAGCACGAGATAATTCTTTGGCATCTTCTTCTACCATTCCTTCATGTATTAGATGACCACAGCGTGGGCAAATATACTGAACGGTAGTATCATCTTTAACTTCTTCAACATTCTTAAAAGATGACTCTTTCGCTTCAATTTTGTTTTTGTCTAATCTGTATCCACAATGGTAACAATACATAATTATTTCTCCTTTTTATTGATAAACTGCGACAATTTGTGGGACGGATTTTGCTTTAACAGTTTTTACTCCATCCACAATTTGTAGTTGAGCTTTGACTAAGACTGTCGCACCGACGATGACATCTTCAGAATCAACATCTGGAGCGAGTTTACAGTTAACAATCTTAAGTTCTCCAAGAGAGAATTCAATTCTCTTTGAATCTGAATCATAAGCACTTTCGATAGATGTGATTTCACCAACGACAAATAATGTGTCAGAGGCTGTTTCACCAATCATTTCTAATGCTTCTTCTAATGTTAATGGGTCTGATTCAATTCCACCATGTGGGTAAACCGCTAATAAGACACCATTAGACATGCCACTAGAAGTGAAGTGACCTTTCGCGAACACTGTTGAACCAACAACGAGGTTATTTTTCGCTTTTGTACTTAATTCTTTAGTGTCGTAATTATTAATCGCGAATGTGCTATTACCTTCTTTTAAAGTAATCTTGCTTTCGCTGATTTGACTGACGATACCTTTAACATGATAGGTAATATCTTCTGAATAATTACCGGTATTAATCATATTCGCAGCTTCGCTGACTGAGAATGGATTATATTGAGCGGTACCATGAGCTGGTGTCTTACAGACTAAGTCACCGGCGCCACTAGGAATGATTTGATAAGTAATTCTCTTACTTGTTGTAATGTGATAAGCATAAACACCAGTCACATTGAATGTTTTCCCAACATAATCATCTTCTGTTGACCAAACAGCAGATGTATCATCTGGGTCACCAGCGTATTGGAATGGCATATACACTGTGAAGTTAGTGTCTTTGAAGTATAATGTCGCTTCACCACTATCATTGATATAGACTCTGCTACAAACTAAATCGTCTGTAACGTGGGTACGGCAATATAAGTTTTCTAAGTTATTGCTATTAGCAATAGCGTTTAACTCTTGAGCGGTATATTCAAACACTTTTAATTTGTGAATACCAGTATTCTCACTAGCAGGATATAAGACTTTGCAGTCGATATCATCTTCTGTCGTAGCAACTGGCCAGTGTCCTTGGGTATTGGTGATTTGGAAACCGAAGTTTTCACTATCAACAGCAGTACCTGCGACTTTGATATACGCACCTACTTCTGTATATTTAGTAGGAATCGCGGTCATGCCTGTGAAGATATTGATACCAGCGTATTCTCCGCCTTCTTCAGGATGTTCTGGATCGGTTGGATAGAATTCTTGGACATATAATGAATTATCCGCATAACCACTGACTGTGCCAGTGAAGTAGACGTTTGCGCCACTGAAAGCATTGACGTGATCTTGATCTTCAATAAACTCAGCGATTTCATATTTAATATCTAATAATGATGTTTCATTATATTGACCATAGTTATAATCTGGGTCATCTTCATCGCTCCAGAGATATAATTT
Organism: Bacilli bacterium; assembly: GCA_045631885.1. Lineage (GTDB taxonomy): Bacteria > Bacillota_I > Bacilli_A > RFN20 > CAG-826 > CAJOLV01. The sequence continues at coordinate 20,484 of JAZQVN010000027.1, read as the reverse complement.
GTGCTTTTCGGCTTGATTTTGCGCATCTTGGAAGATATCAGCATATTCTGGAACTGCGGAAACGTTTTTCGCCCAGCTTAAGCCTTCTTGAACAATCCAAAGATTGAGAAGATATAATTCGTTTAATGGGGCGTTTTTCTTTGTTTCGTTAATCCAAACGAGGGATAAGTAACGAGAACCTGTTGAGTCTGTTTGAGGCTCAGCATAATCTTGGGCTGGAGAAGAAATGACGATTGTACCATTTTCCGCTGCGTGTTTTAATTTCTCTTTAGTGAAATTACTAGCAGCTTTACCCCAAGGTTGAATCGCACCAGTTGATTCTGGAGTATCAATACCGTAGAATCTAGCTTTTAAGACGGTTGATGTGTCACCAACTTTGCTATAAAAGTGTGCGGTATCTCCGTCAATTGGGCTTTTTAATTCGACTTCACCAACACCATCTTTAAAGAAGTCATGGCCAACATAATCTAAAGCTAATACGCATGAACCATTATGGGTGTAGTCGATGAAATTAGAACCACATCCCGCGAGAGCGGCTAAACCACTAACGGAGAGGATTCCAACGAGGAATTTACGCATAACATTTGTTTTCATCAAATATTATCCTCCTTAATTAATTACATTCTCTTAATTGTTTCAGAAATGCAGTTATCAATTGCTTGTTTGGCGGTCTTTTTGCCTAATAATGTATCGGCAAGAGCACCAGCGATATAGTCTCTAAGAGCAGCGCTGCCTTGGAAGACTTTCGCGTTGAAGTAATTACCATCGATACCGTGAATAACTGTATCGGCGGTTTTGGCGTAGTTTTCACCATTCTTCATGAAATCAACGAATAATTTTGTTTCATAAGCGCTTTGTCTGACAGGGATATAGCCTTCAGAACCATTGACGCATAATTCAGCGTTGACATCAGGATTGGTGATATATTTTAAGAATTTCCAAGCATATTTGACTAATTCGTCATTATTGCTGGCTGTGCTATTAAAGATACATAATGATGGACCTTGAGAAACGTATAATGGGTTATCATTACTGGCTGGAACTTTAACGATACCGACTTCAAATGTCTTTGTGCTTGGGAAGTTATAACCAGCACCACCACTTGAACCGATGGAGAAGATGGTCTTTTGAGCGGTAAAGTTGTTACTGCCATATTCACCATAAGAACCTTTTGTGACAAATAATTCATTGTCATATTGGGCTTTCATTTCTTCCATCATCGCGATAAGAGCGTTATAGTTTTCAGTTTGTTCAGTGGTTGGGGTAAAGCTTTCAGAGGCAACGCCATTGAAATCGATAATACCTTTACCGTTATCATTGACTGATGCATAACCAATTTCGTTTTGGAACATCTTAGAGATGATAAAGTTACCATCAGAATCGTAGAAGACTGGGGCTAATAAATCAGATTTGATTTGACCTTGATCGTTGGCATCGACGATTTCTTGACATAAGTCCATGAAATCATCCCATGAAATCTCAGAGAGATAATCTTCGATTTGAGCATCGGATGTGTAATCACTATCGATGGCAATCATTGCTTTTCTTAATAAGTCTTTGTTATAGAACATGACTTCACTAGATTTCATATATGGTAAGGAATATAAACCTTCTTTAGAATAGCTTGTTCCTTCTTCATAGAATGCTTGAACGAAGTCATCAGCGCCTTTTGTATCGCCTAAATATGATTCTTTACCAAAACCAATACTTGGGTCGTTAGCAAGTTTTGACATATCAACGACATATTGTCCTGGTGTAGTTTCAGCGGCGAAGTAGTCAGCGACGTGATCTGGATAAGCAACAGCGATTGTTGGAGTTTCACCAGATGCAAAGCTCTTGGTCACTAAACCGACCATATCGGAATAGGCACCTTTATAGGTGAATTGGACACGGACATCAACACCTTCATTGTTTTTGACTAATTTAGCAAAGGCATCGGCTTTCGCTTGAATTGCATCCGCTGGTGTTTTACCAAATGTGTGCCAGAATGTAATGGTTAATCCATTAAACTGGGATCCACAACCCGCGAGGGCGGAACTCATACCTAAGGCCATTAATCCTGTAAAGGCTAATTTGAGTACATTCTTTTTCATCATGTATCTCCTTTCAAAATAATATTTTTAATTAAATAGCGTTGTTATATGCGTCTTGGAATAATTTATCGATATTGGCATCGATATTGGTGTCTTTAATACAAGCACCGGCTAAAGCACCAACAGCGTTTCTCGCTTTGGAAGAGCCTAAGAAGACTGGGCTGGAGAATAAATAGTCTGTAACGGAAGCAGCGTATTTCGCATTACGTGCGGTTAATCTACTTGCGGTCTTGAGATCATATTGGTTTTCATCCATGTATTTACCATAGTCTTTGGTTTCTGCGACGGATCTTCTGATTGGGGTGTAACCAGTTGTGGTTGCCCATTCAGTAGCGATTTGTGTGGTGGTTAATTCTTTGTAGAATTTCCAAACGTGTTCAGCATAAGCAGCGGTTTCAACATCGCGTTTCATAAAGGCGATAGATGGACCTTGGTTGATGATTTTGGCTTCATCTGGATCTTCAGAAGCTTGTGGTAATCTAGCCACACCGACATCTAATGGGTTACTTGTGGAGAATTGATAACCAACACCACCAGTGGAACCGATGGAGAAGATCATCGCACCAACTGTTGATAAGTAGTTAACATTTTTACCAACGATATTCTTTGTGGTGAAGTAATGATTCTTGTATGCAGCGTTGAATTTCTTCATTAAGCCTTTCATACCATCATTGACAAAGTCAATGCTACCATTACCTGTTTGTTGATCGATGGATGTATATGGATAACCATATTGTTCTGCTAATGTGATGAATAAGTTATCATCGGAGTCATAACCAACGACTGCCCAATCATCTTTCCATTCAGCACCTTTTGAACCTTCAGAGGTGTTGATTAATTTTTTAGCGTCTGGTTGATCTTCATTCCATGCGACGATCGCTGGGCATAAATGATCTAATAATTCATCCCATGTTAAGCTATTGATATAGTCTTCATCAATGGCTTCGCCATCGTTGATTTCTGGATCATATTCGGATAAGTCAACACCGATGATGGCTTTGTTATAATACATCGCTTCTGTGGATTTACAGATTGGTAAGGAGAATGTTCCTTCAATCATGTAGCTTTGGCCTTCTTTGATATATGCATCTGGGATATCAGCAAAGTCAGCTTCTGTCCAACCATATTCAGCATTTTCCATATATGGGGTGATGTCTAAAGCTTTACCAGTATATAAGAAGTCTGCGACTGAGTCTGGATAAGCGACGACTAAATCTGGATAGTTACCGGCTGGAACGCCTTTAACGACCATATCTTTTAAATCATTATAGCTACCATTTTGTTTGACGTAGTCGATTCTCCAACCTGGATTGTTGTTTTCAAAGTTTTTAATCGCTTTTTCAATAATGGCTTGGTAGTTTGTGTTAAATGTTGCCCACATTGTAACGGCTTTACGATTGTCTTGACCACAACCGGCTAAAGTAGCCATTGAGAGCAATAATGTTGTTGAGAGTAATGCAAGATTCTTTTTCATATTTTCTCCTTTTATTTTTATAGCTATGCTATTAAAACCATATTAACCTTTGATACCGGCTCTTCCGACGCCTCTCATAATGTACTTTCTGAAGAAGACGAATAAGAGGAATAATGGGACGGTAACTAAGACTGTTGCAGCCATACGGTAACCATATTCAGTGATTTGTGTGTCTGCGTTAGTGAATGTAGAACCACGTAAACCGTTAGAAATCAATTGATAATCGACATCTTGGCAGACGAGGTTTGGCCACACGTAGGAATTCCATGTGCCCATGAATTTTAAAATAGTAATAGAGATTAATGTAGGCGCGGCTAATGGGACCATGACTTTCCATAAGAAGGACCAGTCACTCTTACCATCGACTTTCGCGGCTAGATATAACTCATTTGGAATTTGTTTGAAGTTTTGTCTTAATAAGTAGATATAGAAGACGCTGACCCAGAACGGGACAATCATACAGGCGTATGCTTCAAACAATGTTTGATCTTTAATCCAACCTAATGATGAAACGGTAATGTAGTTAGAGATAACCATCATTTCACCAGGAATCATCATCGTCATTAAGAAGATCATGAAGACTGTTTCTCTACCTTTGAATCTTAGTCTTGCTAAAGCAAATGCGGCAAAGACTGTTGTGATTAATGTACCAAGAGTGGAGAAGATAGCGACCACGATGGTATTGAACATGTAAGTTGTGAAATCAAAACGTTGGAAAACATAAACATAATTGGTCCACATAACAACCGTTGGGAAGAATGTTTGTTGTGCAGCGGTGATTTCTTCTAATGTTTTTAAAGATGTAATAATCATCCAGTAGAATGGGAAGATGACGAATAAAGCTAAGACAACAATGAATAGGTAAGTAAACGCTGTTGAGATAATCTTTCCGACTTTTTCGGCCTTTTTAATCGCGTCGACTGTCTTTCCACTCTCTTTAATGGATAAAACGATTTGGTTATTGACGGCTACATCATTGAAATTAATATATTCTTTCATAACATAACCTCCTAGTAATAGACACGTTTACTACTGACGCCAAATTGGATGAATGTGAAAATCAAGATGGCAACGAAGAGTAAGACTGCACCAGCGGCACCGTATTGAATCTTCGTTAAGGCATCGTTTTCCAAGATGTCGTAAACGTAATAAACAACAGTCAATAATTCTTTTGTGGTGGAAGCATCTGATGTACTTGGGCCGTTAAAGATAGCGACAACAGATGTGTATTCCTTAAACGCTCCAATGAAGCCTGTAACCATCAGGTAGAGGATTTGAGGCATTAATAATGGAACGGTGATTTTCGCTAAAACCTTATATTTTGGTGCACTATCGATTTGTGCGGCTTGATAATATTGTTTATCAACGCCTTGTAAACCAGATAATAAGATTAAAATCTTAAATGGAATGCTGTTCCAAACGATGTAGATACAAAGTGGCACCATGGCGACCCATCTATCAGCGTTTAAAACCCAGTTTTGTTGAATACCAAATATGTTATTGATGATACCGTTTTTATCAAAGATAACGGCGAAGACCATACCAATCGCGATACCATTTGTAACATATGGTAAGAAGAAGACTGTTTGTAAGAATTTTTGGAACCATTTAATCGAGTTAAGAGCGACAGCGATAATTAAGGCTAACGCGATCGATAATGGAACCGTAATAAATGTAATGATTAATGTGTTAGGCACCGCGTATTGCACGAATGATGTTTCAAGTGCACTACCGGAATCCGTCACATATTCTTTTAAACCGAGAACAATCGCGAAGTTATCAAGGGTTAAACCTGTTCCGTAACCTTCGATGTAATTGTAACTTGATGTAAAAGCGATGAAGAATGTGTTAATTAATGGATAAAGCAAGAAGATAGCCACTAAGACGATGACTGGGGAGAGATATAACCAGGCTTTCCAGTTATTTTTACTCGCCACATCATCGATACCAGCTACTTGGTATGCTTTTTGTGGGCGTTTAGGTGAGACTAATCGCACCACAACATTCTTTTCCTGATCATAACCAGCGTCGATTTCAGGCACTTTTTCTGGTTCAGCGGTTGGTAAAACTGGACCACCACCTGCATTCTGAGAGGCACGCTTTTTATTTTTCAGGAAATTTAGTAATTCAATACCCATGAAGTGTCCTCCTAACTAGTTATTTGAGATAAATACGATCTTCTGTCTCAGCATCAAAGATGAATAATTTGTGTGGTTTGACAGCTAATTTAACTTCGCCGGCTTTGACATCATCGTCAGCGGAGATAATAGCTTTGAATGTTGGTTTGGTACATTGTGGATTGTTAGCAACGACAGAGATATCTCTACCCATGACTTGAATCATTTCGCAGTTGGCTTTTAAGACGAATTTGTCTTTCGCGTCTGCTAATGTGAAGCCTTCTGGACGGATAGCGACATAAACTGGTCTGTCCTCAATGCCTTTGGCTTCGCCAACGACATCTTCACCGACTAAAATCTTTCCACCTTTAACAGCGCCTTTGAAGACGTTAATTGGTGGGGTACCTAAGAATTGAGCAACGAATAAGTTGGCTGGTGAGTTATAAACATCTTGTGGTCTACCCATTTGTTGCATTTCACCAAGTTTCATAACGACGATTTGATCAGAGATGGACATCGCTTCTTCTTGGTCGTGGGTAACAAACACTGATGTAATACCGGTTGATTGTTGAATTCTTCTGATTTCTTCACGAGTTTGTAATCTCAAACGAGCGTCTAAGTTGGATAATGGTTCGTCTAAGAGTAAAACTCTTGGATGTTTAACTAAAGCTCTAGCGATAGCAACACGTTGTTGTTGACCACCGGAGAGTTGAGATGGTTTACGTTGTAAGTATTCGTCGACTTGGACGAGTTTGGCTGTTTCGTGAACGATATCTCTTCTTTCTTCTTTAGTTAATTTTCTGTGTGTAACAGCTTGAGCGACATCTTCTTCGATATCACTTAAGTCTAATTGTTTAGCTAATTCTTCAAGAATTTCTTTCGCTCTTTCTTTACTTGCTTTTAATAATCTGAAGTAAATCTTTGTGTGTTCTTTATCGAAGTAAATCTTGAAATCGGAATAGCTCGCGCCTTTACCTTTTAAGAAAGCCTTCACATCACTAGTTAATGATGGGTTCTTTACTAAAGTAATGGAGTAGCTATTTTGTGTGAATTGATAAGCTCCACAAGCGGCTTGATACCATTGTTCTAATGAGTTGTGCGGAATATCGATAACTCTGGACATTAATTCATAACCGTGTTGTGTCTTTGTAATGACGTTTTCAACAGCTTTACCAAACTGAGCGGAAGCGGCTTGGAAAGCTTTGATGGTGTCATCGATTTGCATTGTAGAGAAGTCTTTACCTAAACGGCCACGGAATGTGACATCGACTTTTTCATCATCACGGATGACATTGACTGTCGCCCTAAAGGTTGTATCAAATAAAGCATCACTAGATTGTTTTTCACTTTCGTTAAGTAATTTAACTTTGATGACTAAACCGATATTTTCTTTAAATAATTGAGCGGCGCTTGGTGGGACATCTTTTAAGCAAATCTTTAAGTTGAGGAGTAATCCTTCTAATGAATGGCTTAAAATGAATTGTTTTTTGTTTAAACCAATCTTTCTAGATAATGATTCAAGGGATTTAACGATACCTTTGATATCATCATCTTTTTCCATAGAATATTCATATTCTAAGTCATAGGTGAAGAATGTTACCAATGGGACTTCAACCTGCAAGTTAGTCAATGGGAATTCGATGTTTTTGTAGATTGTCATATGAGGATATAAGGCGTAGTTTTGGAAAACTAAACCGATTCCTCTTTTTTCTGGGGAGAGGTTGGTAACTTCTTGATCACCAAACCAAACTTCACCAGAAGTTGGAACTTGTAAACCACTAATCATGTAAAGAGTAGTTGATTTACCACATCCAGATGGGCCTAATAAGCCAACGAGAGTTCCATCATCGACGACAAAGTCTAAATCTTTGACAGCGATGGTGTCACGAATTCCTTTTTTCGCATCACCTGGGAAAATCTTTGTGAGGTTTTTAATCTTGATTTCCATATATTCTCCTTTTAGTTGGTGCCATCATCGGCAACATCTTGGTTAATCTTTAATCTAACGATTTCTCTTCTTTGTTTTTCAGTCTTAATCCATCCAGCGATAAATTTAATGAAATATCCGAGGATGACTATGGAAATAATTCCGCCGATAACAACGAAGACGTCGGTTGGGTTGAAGGTCGCGACCGAGTTCGCAAACGCTGTTGTTCTAAAGATAACGAATAACACTGCGAGGGCCACTACCGCTGAACCGACAAAGCCGAGAATCGATTTCTTGATAAATGATTTTGGTTTCATTCTTCTAAATTCATCGTTCTTATATTTTTCTCTTAAAACAAAGAACAACACGATACATACACCAGCATAGACAAGTGTATAGACGATATAGAAGATGATAAGGAACGCATTAATGTCAAAGGCTCCAACGCTCTTATCTGTCTCTGGTAAGACGTCAACTTCACCGAAGTGAGCGTTATAAGCAGTGTGGGCAACAATGTTATTACCTTTGTTGTTCCATAAATGCATGTTGATGGTTAAATGGACAAGGTTGAATCCCCTAAGTGAATTCGCGTTGAATCCTTCACCTACATCGCTATTTTTAATTAAGAAGGAAACTTGATTTCCAGAGTCTTTTTCAAGGACTAAAACTGATAACGGGGTAATGACTTTCATTGTTTTGGAAACAAGATTTCCACCATTCTCATAAGTCACTTGGTAAGAAGAGTTGGTTAAATCGTAGAAAGCATAACGAATGGAATATTCGCCAGTTTCCATTTTGTCTCTATGAACATCTAAATCGCTTCCCATAATAATTTCGTAATAAGATGGGGAAACTTTATCAATATTCATTGATATATTTGTGTAGTCCATGAATGTAGAGACATTGGTGAAACGATATTTGATGATATTCTCAATATCAATCTCACTGGAGAATCTCTTCAAAGCACGGGAATAATAAATTGTAGTTAAATCAGGAACATACTTATTTGTAGCAGGATCTTTTTCTGCTGCAACTTTATAGATGTTATCAAATCTGAAGGATGAGTAATCGAGAGTTTCACCCTCTTCAAGGATAATATCGTAAGTACGAGTCATCGTATAATTACCAATAGAACCAACTGCGTCATATGGGTTAGCTCTAGAGGTGTCTTCTGGATTGAGAGGAAGCTCTTCGGTAACAGTACGTTTTCCGCTTGGAGTATCGATCTCATAAGAAACGACAAGTGGTTTATTGATTTCTGGATATTTGTCATCTTTTGTTTCACCAGTATTAACATAACCGGCAAAGAATGGAGTACCTTTATCGAAATCTTTTTCCACAGAACCAGAGATGAAGGTTTTGTCTTTTTGAGCAATTTCTGCACCCCATGAAACGGCAGTAGCGTCGGTCCAATCATCAGCCCAACCAGCTGGTTTAGAGGCTGCTTCACAGACGATTGCAACTTTATCACCGATTCCAACGAGGGCACCGGATTCAATTGTTTCAATTTCCTTTGGGATGTAAATCTTGCTGATTTTTACCTTTTCTGCTTCGGTGTTTGTTAAATTAAGCGCGCCCGCGACAATCTTAGTGTTTTTGATTTGGAAAAGGTTACTAGATGTCCATTGTAATGTAGCAGGGACAACATAGAAGTTCTTTTCTAGATCTTTTGAATTGATAGAAACATCTCTTAATTCTTTGGCATAGCCATTAAGAGCGGTTCCTAAGCTTGAATCTAAGAAAGGGTCACTTGTGTCACCAGAGAAATTGTCATCATCAATAACGACATAGACTGGGTTCCTACTTTGATATGTGTAAGAATAGCCTTTTGTACGAATTGAGGTAAATTCAAAGGTGACAGATTTGGAAAGAGGTGTTTTATTCGATGAACGAATATCGACTGTCAATTCTTTTCTAGAAATTTCTGTAGAAGAAGAAAAATCATCTAACGAGACCTTTTTAGGTAAAAGTTCATTAGATGATTGACTTGCTAGAGATGCGCGGACAGTTGTGCCTTGGTATTTAGTGGCTACTAAAGTACCGGCGACGAGTCCGATAGAAAAGAATGAACAAAGAAGTGTGCTTATTAATTTTCTTTTAGGCATAATTCAGTTCCTCAATTTTCTTATGAAAATATTATGGCAAAAACTAAGCTCTTCTTCAAGACTTATATATATAAATTATTTATAAATATGCGTTACTCACGTGTGATTGGAGTGAAATCGATTGGCTCTTTATTATCCTTTGTTCTATCTATGATAGCTTCATATTTATCAAAGTATATTTTACCCTTTGAGACATCTATCTCTGTAAGTTGTAACATGTAGTCTGGGAAGCCTTGTTTACGTTTAGAAAAGGCCATCAAAGAGAAGGAAACAATGAACGGAATTGCGAATGTGAATAGGGATAAAGCAATCTCCGCAAAAAAGATGAAAAATCTCGCTGTATATCTTGGTAAAGTTGGTGACAAAACACGAGCGTCCACTAAGCCAATTCTAAATAAAGCCTTGCCTAAAGTTCTTCTTCCTCTTCTAAAGAAGAGAGGTGGAACATAATAGATAAGGAAAGCGCTAACTGTGATTGCTACTGGGATCTCCATATAGAAGAATAAATTAGACATCAAAGTGACGGAATTATAATAATCTGGGAATTTTGTAATCAAATATCCAGCGCAGTCGCTCATGATATATGGTTTATAAATATTTTGGTAATAATCTTCGGATGATGCTTTACAAGTTCCACCATCACTTTCTTTATTAGAAATAACCTCGCCAGCATCATTTTTCACGAAATATCTTTCGCCATTAAATTCTTTAGATAACCTAAATTCGTCATATGATTTTTTGATTTCGTTCGCCGTGGCAACATCGATTTCATTTTCTATATAAACAATAAAACCATCTATTGCTAAAGAACATTTTGAAGATTTAACAAATCCAGAAGCGTCAGAAGCGTAGTTATCATAATAGCTTGGCCAAGTTAAATAAGTCTTTGTAGATTCGTTATATGTGTATAATCCAGAATCGTTTCTTCTCCCATCCACAAGAGTCTCCGCAGCTTTATAATCAGGGAGATTTCTCGTAATTGCATTTAATGGAATAAATAAAAGAAGAATGCCGCCAATAAATAAGATGAGGTCAAGAAAATTTGCCATAATTCGATGGAAGAATTTTGGCTGCTCATACTCGATTTTAGTCGGGCCTTTATCTGGAACTGGTTCTTTAAAGCTATATAGATCTTTTTCCATTCTCTTCAATTATACTTGCTTTTTATTCTTAGTAATTAAATATTTAATTCCTAATATTAAATAATGTGTCGCTACTGCGGTAATTAAATAACATGATGTAACTAATAATGTCCACAGTGAGAAATGAGGGACGTTTTCATAAATAAAGGCAAACACACCAAAAGTATGCCCATCATAGAAGTACATATAATCGCATCCAGTGATAATATCAAATGTCAAGATTGGTACACCAAATATCGCGAACACAATCATGCCTAAGAAGACATCATATTTTTGTGGTTTATAATATTCAGTCACCACCATAATAAGTGGAACGATGAAGATAATCGCATGATATAAAAGGGTATGGAATCCAAAGAAAGAGAAAACAGAAGCGTATTTGCCTGGGAAACCGACAAACATGGTAATGAATCCCATAATCATATTAACAGTGACTAAGAAACTACTCGCCGCAGTCTTAACTTTCTCATTTTTGCTAAATATAGCAAAAGGAAAGACATACATAAATAAAGAACAGCTATGGAGAGGTAACATATTCTCTAATGAAAAGAGATAATTTGGATTAATAATTACTCTTGTGTAGATAATAATCCATTTGAATGCTTCAAAGGCCACTAAGAAGGTCCATAAAGAAATGATGACTATTTTGACTGTCTTCATTTGACATTTTCTTAATAAGATAGCGAGAGCCACTCCCACTATTACTGCAATAACAATAAAAAGAAAATGTTCAATTGTATAACCATATGGTCCAGGTCTATTTAATAAATCAGGTATAAAGAAGAAATCCATAATTATTGTTTCATCTTTCTCGCTTGTTTTGCCGCGTATAACTCATCTAAATCTTCTCGAGAAATAACGACACTTCTTGAACACAAATCACTTAATGTACGGTTATATGAATTAAATATCATTACAAAAACCGACACTAAACAAATGAAGATTGATGTGAGAGAGAATATTGATAATAACGGGTATGTAAACGCGTAAACAAAACTAGTTCCGTAGGTTAGTGGCATAAACATTAAAAATCCCATTTCTAAGATCAAAGAGAATCCACCATATAAAACATATTCTAGTTTAGACAATGTGTTTAAATTGTTCGTACCGATTCTTTCAATTTTCATAATTGACATCGTTATTGTGTGTCCGTTTTTCGCGATCAAAGGATAAACAATATGTAAAATAATGAAACTCAAAGCGTAGGCAATTAAAATGCAAATTGAAACAACCCAGCCGTCATAAGTGGCTAAATCCTTGATGGTTTGTTGATATTTGCTAAAAGATTGATCTCCGTTTACTAAATCTTTAACGAAGATATCCTCCATGATAACGCGGTACATTTTGGCAAACATACTCGATAAGTTGTTATACATCTTCTCTCCTTGTCCCCCTAGTGTTTCATTAGGGATATAGGCAAGAGACACTTCATCTTTTACTTCTTGTTTAAGGGTGATAACACCACTATCGATGTCAAAGTAATTAAGGGATTTATTCTCATCAGTATATAGTTTTAAGTAGGTTACATCATCCACTCTATCAGATAGGTCATGATAATATGTATAGATAACTTCGTTTTTTGCGTCTGGTCCATACTCATCTTTCATTTCATCAAGGGCGTAATAACTTAGCCATCTCTTAAATGTATATTTCAAATTTGAATCATAATTATATTGGCTAGATTCACCCGCTTTAAAAAAGAGAAGTTCATAATAATATAACAAGTCATCTCTCATCTTTTCTGCTTCTTTAGCTTGCTCAGTTCTTTCGTTGGCGTGTGTAGCGGCAGAGGCAATAGGGTTAACCAATACATTTAATAATAAAAAGGATAAGAAGAAACAAATAAAGAAATCACCCAAAAATACGAGCAGTCTTTTCCATTTGCTAATTGGGTGAAGTTCTATCTCTATTGGCTTATTCTTTTCTTCTAATTCTTGTTGATCTATAGAATACATTCTAAATGTATTTTATATGTATTAACTTTTTAATTCAACAATGTCAGGAGATATTATATTATTGTTCACTTGATATGAAAGCAATCGTGCGATAATATATATATGAAACATTCGAAAGGAGAAGATATATGTGCACTATTACCGCAACAGAGTTTAAAGAAAACTTTGGTAAATATATTAAATTAGGACAAGAAGAAGAAATTGAAGTAACTCATAGAGGAAAGGTTGTTTTTTACATAACTCCACAAAGGGTAAAATTGATGCAACAATGGGAAAAAATGTTTGGATCTTTGCCAAGGGAGGCATATTACGATGATGACATCGACAGAGAATAAATATCCCAAAATATTTGTTGATACTAATGTTATAATTGACGCACTCACAAGAAGAGATTTAAATTATCAGTCCTCTGTTGATTTCATGCGATATATTATTTCAGGCCAATTAACAGGATGTATTTGTAATAAACAAATTACTGATATTTACTATATATTAGGAAGATATGTCAACAGCGAACAGAGACGAAGAGAATTTATAAAAACCATTATTGAAACATTTGAAGTTTTGCCATTATTAAGCGGAGATTTGTTAGCTACAATTAATACAAAAATGTCAGACTTTGAAGACGCTGTTATTGATGAAGTTGCTAAAATAAACATGATTCCATATATAGTTACAAATAATATTAAAGATTTTGAAAATAGCAAGACGACTGCGTTGACTCCTGAACAGCTTCTTCTTTTATTTCAATTAAACTAATTAATTAAGAATCAACATAAAAATCCCATCCGATTTGGATGGGATTATTTATTCATAAATAATAAGTTAATTATTTAATGATGTCGCCAACGGTACCGGCACCAACTGTTCTACCACCTTCACGGATGGAGAATTTTGTACCTTTTTCCATAGCGATTGGGTGAATTAATTCGACGGATAATTCGACGTTATCACCTGGCATAACCATATCAACACCAGCAGGAAGTGTAATGACACCTGTGACGTCTGTTGTACGGAAGTAGAATTGTGGACGGTAGTTGCTTAAGAAGCCTGTGTGACGGCCACCTTCTTCTTTACTTAAAACGTAAACTTGTGCTTTGAATTTGCTGTGTGGTGTGACGGAACCTGGTTTCGCAAGGACTTGACCACGTTGGACTTGATCACGGTTGATACCTCTTAAAAGGACACCAACGTTATCGCCAGCTTGGACGAAATCACATGTTTTACGGAAGGATTCAAGGCCTGTAATAACAGAGGATTGAGTTTCACGGATACCGACGATTTCAACAGCATCACCTAATTTAGCAGTACCACGTTCGACACGGCCGGTAACAACTGTACCACGACCGGAAATTGTCATAACGTCTTCGATCGCTAATAAGAATGGTTTGTCTGTTTCACGTGCTGGAGCTGGGATATAGGTATCACAAGCATCCATTAATTCTAAAACGTGTTTTTCTTCTTCTGGATCGCCATCAAGGGCTTTTCTAGCAGAACCACGGATAACTGGGACATCATCACCTGGGAATCCGTAGGAGCTTAATAAGTCACGAACGTCCATTTCGACTAAGTCTAATAATTCTGGGTCATCGACTAAGTCAGTCTTATTGATAAAGACAACAACATATGGAACACCAACTTGACGAGCAAGTAAGATGTGTTCACGTGTTTGTGGCATAACGCCGTCTGTACCTGCAACGACTAAGATAGCGCCGTCCATTTGAGCAGCACCTGTAATCATGTTTTTAACATAGTCAGCGTGCCCTGGGCAGTCAACGTGTGCATAGTGTCTTGTTGCGGTTTTGTACTCGATGTGGGCTGTGTTAATTGTGATACCACGAGCCTTTTCTTCTGGTGCGGAGTCGATTTGAGCATAACTTGTAGCGACAGCTCCACCTTTCTTCGCGAGGACAGATGTGATGGCTGCGGTTAATGTGGTTTTGCCGTGGTCGACGTGACCGATTGTACCGATGTTAACGTGTTCCAAACTTCTGTCAAATTTTTCTTTTGCCATAGTATTGAAATCTCCTTTCTTTCGTTTATTTAGATTGCAACGAATTCATAATATAGCATTTGAATTTTATGTGCAATACGAATTTATCGTATTATGCAACTTATTAGTGTCCGATGAGCCCTCCGGACTTTTTAATAATTTCATCTTGGATGAATTTTGGGCATTCGCCATAGTGATCAAATTGCATGACGTAGTTACCACGACCTTGGGTCATAGAACGTAAGTCAGTCACATATCCGAACATTTCAGATAATGGGACTTCCGCTTCAATAATCTTGGCGTTTGCTCTTTGTGATTCACCAGTCATTTGACCTCTTCTACGAGAGATATCGCCGAGGACATCACCATAATATTGTTCTGGGACTGTCACTTCGATTTTCATGATTGGTTCAAGGATTACTGGCTGACATTTCTTGGCCGCTTCTTTTAGGGCTAATGAAGCAGCAATCTTGTAAGCAGCTTCGCTGGAGTCGACTTCATGAGAACTACCATCGAATAATGTCGCTTTGACATCCACCGCTTCAAATCCAGCAACTAAGCCTCTCTTTAAGGCGTCAACTAAGCCGTCACATGTTGGTTTGATATATTCTCTAGGAACAGTTCCACCAACGACAGCGTCGACGAACTCAAAGCCTTTTCCTGGGTTTGGTTCAAACTTAATCCAGACATGACCATATTGGCCTCTACCACCGGATTGTTTGATGTATTTACCTTCGCAGTCCGCTGAAGTTTTAATTGTTTCCTTATATTCAACTTGTGGGGCACCAACGTTCACTTGGACATTGAATTCTCTTCTCATACGATCGACGATGATGTCTAAGTGTAATTCACCGACACCGGCGATTAATGTTTGACCGGTATCTGGGTTAGTTCTCACTCTGAATGTTGGATCTTCTTCAGCGAGTTTCGCTAAGGCGATATTCATCTTTTCTTGATCAGCTTTTGTCTTTGGTTCAACAGCTTCTTCGATAACTGGATCCGGGAATTCCATTCTTTCAAGAATGATTTCGTGTTTCTCATCGCAGAGAGTGTCACCAGTAATCGTTCCTTTTAAACCGACAACCGCGCCGATATCACCAGCGTGGAGTTCTTCAACTTCTTGACGGTGATTGGAGTGCATTAACACGACTCTAGCAATTCTTTCTTTAACGCCTTTTGTGGAGTTAAGGACGTAACTACCAGATTTTAATACACCACTATAGACACGGACATAAGCTAATCGACCAATGAATGGGTCAGTAGCGATTTTGAAGGCTAATGCCGCTAATGGAGCGTCTTCATCGGCTTTGCATTCGATTGCGTTACCTTTGGAATCTTCTCCTTTAGCAGGTGGGATGTCTAATGGACTTGGTAAATAATCTACCACGCCATCAAGTAACATCTGAATATTCTTGTTCTTATAAGCAGAACCGCAGAAGACAGGGTGGAATTCACCAGTTAAAACGGCTTTACGAATGACTTCTTTAGTCTTTTCAACAGATGGTTCTTCACCTTCTAAGACAGTCATTAAGATTTCTTCATCGAAGTTGGATAATACTTCGAATAATTTGCTTCTTAATTCTTGTGTCTTCTCTTTTAAATCGGCTGGGATTTCGATTTCTTGTGGATCATCATGAACATCAGAGGAATACACATAGGCCTTTTGTTCAATGATATCGACACATCCTCTTAAGGATGATTCAATACCGATTGGATATTGGACCGCGGCGGCATTCGCGCCTAATCTTTCATGAAGTGATCTGACACACATCTCGAAGTCAGCACCGATGGCGTCTAACTTATTAACAAAGACGATTCTTGGAACACCATATTTACTACCTTGTCTCCAAACAGTTTCTGTTTGAGGTTCGACGCCGTTTTTGCCATCTAAGACAGTAACCGCGCCATCAAGGACTCTGAGTGAACGTTCAACTTCAACGGTGAAGTCGACGTGCCCAGGAGTATCAATGATGTTAATTCTGTTGCCTTTCCACATTGCTGTGGTGGCAGCGGAGGTAATGGTAATACCTCTTTCTTGTTCTTGGGCCATCCAGTCCATTGTCGCGCTACCCTCATGGGTTTCGCCAATTTTGTGGATTTTGCCTGTGAAATAAAGAATTCTTTCAGTAGTCGTAGTTTTTCCAGCGTCAATATGGGCCATGATACCGATGTTACGGGTATGGGCTAAGTCAAATTCACGATTTGCCATATCTTTGCACCTCCACTACTACCAGCGATAATGTGAGTAAGCTTTGTTAGCTTCGGCCATCTTGTGGGTATCTTCTCTCTTCTTAACGGAAGCGCCAACACCGTTAGCGGCATCGATAATTTCGTTAGCGAGACGATCTTCCATGGTCTTTTCGTTTCTTAAGCGAGAATAGTTAACTAACCATCTTAAGCCTAAGGTAACTTTTCTTTCTGGAGAAACTTCAGTTGGAACTTGGTAGTTTGCACCACCCATT
Organism: Bacilli bacterium; assembly: GCA_045631885.1. GTDB lineage: Bacteria > Bacillota_I > Bacilli_A > RFN20 > CAG-826 > CAJOLV01. Next base: position 3,216 of record JAZQVN010000027.1, on the reverse strand, counting down.
CTCTTCATCTTAAGTTCAACTTCAGGCATGATGTTGTTTAACGCAGTTGCGAAGACATCCATGGCTGGTTTTCCAGTTTTTGCTTCGATTTTCTTGAAGGCGGAATAGAGAATGTTTTGAGCGGTTCCCTTTTTACCATCAAGCATAATCTTATTGATTAAACGTGTTACTAATTTTGAATTGTAAATTGGATCTGGTAACACATCACGTTTAACAGGATTTCCTTTACGCATAATGATTTCCTCCCTCCTTATTCATTTCCTTTTGGTTTCTTTGTACCGTATAAAGAACGACCTTGTCTTCTCTTTTCAATACCGGCACAGTCAAGTGTTCCACGAACGATGTGGTATCTAACACCTGGTAAATCTTTAACACGGCCACCACGAATCATGACGGTGCTGTGTTCTTGTAAGTTGTGACCTTCACCACCGATATAAGCGGTGACTTCATATCCGTTAGATAATCTAACACGGGCGTATTTTCTTAACGCGGAGTTAGGTTTCTTAGGAGTCATGGTACCAACACGGGTGCAAACACCACGTTTTTGGCTAGCGGCTTGGTGAGTTTCTTTCTTCTTTAAAGAGTTGAATCTGCTACCGAGGGCTGGAGCTTTGGATTTCCATGTCTTGTTTTGACGGCCAGAACGAACTAATTGGTTAATTGTTGGCATATATTTTGCTCCTTTACTTTAACTACTTCATGTGCCACAGAACCGGGTGTATCAAGTCCTATTCATTAAAAATGGACCTGAAACGGTCTATTAGCACGCTCATATATATTACGTGAATATTAAAATATTTTGCAAGCACTTTTTTATCTTTTTTTCGAATAAAAAGAAACGCCCGGATATGTGGGCGAAATCTCTATGGATCATAAGGTTGAATTTTTGCCAAATCAGCTTGTATTTTTTCTTTTGTTTTTAAATACTCCTCATCTTGCACCGACAAAGCTTGTATTCTTTCTAATTCATCTTCCATTTCCGCTTTTGCTTTACGATAATCTATATCTAATTGAATGCGAAAAAAGAACAAATCATTTTGCCCAAATAATCTACCTAATCTCATTGATGTATCAATGGACATCTTTCTACGGTCATGTAAAATATCTTGAATTCTAGAAACAGGGACATTGATTAATTTAGCTAATTTATATGCGGAGAGATGGTAAGGTTTCATAAATTCCTCATATAAAAATTCACCTATTGTTGGTATTGGTATTCTATCCATGTGAGTTCCTCCTTATTTATGATAATCCTCAATTTTAACGTTTTCATAATTTGAACCACCATCAACGGGAATAAATGTTATTCTCCACTGATCATTGATTCTAATGCTCCATTCACCAGTACGCTTTCCAGATAAAGCCTCTAAATGATGAGACGGGTGTTCTGACAGTCCTTGAAGAGAACTTGAACCATTAATTCTCATTAACTTGATTAACGCTCTTCTTTGAATGTCAATTGGTAGCTTTCTAGAAAACACACCTTGAAAGACCTTTTCCGTTTCTTTGTCAGCAAAACTTAAAATCATACATAATATACCTCCTTAGCGTGTATATGTCAAACAGGTATACTCAAAACTTGAAAAAATACCTCTACTATATATCCGACAAAAATGGGTATTTTGTCGCAAAATTTCTTCATTTTTTTATTTTTATTTTATGATTAAGAAAAAGGACGCTACGCGTCCAATTCTACAAAAATATGAACAATACTTACTTTTTAGTGAATAAAACTTTTGCTTCTTTTGTCGTGACTTTACTCACTTTGAAACCGATATGGAATTCCTCTGCTAAATCGAGGAATGTTTCTTCTCCAAATGTTGAACCATACATGAATAAGGTTTCATTTGATGCTCCAATACCTTTTTCAAAGCTATTTTCTCCACTACTTTCAAGGAGGTGAACTAATGGTTTATCACTTGATGAACTTATCTCATTATCGTAGAAGAAATTAATGACATAATCTCCGGCTTTCATATTATCTTCATCACCAACAAAATATGAAGGATGAGGATTTCTAATACTGTTATATTGATAATATCCTAACTTCGCATTTACTTCGTAAACTAATAAGCCATATCGATCTGGATAGGTGAATATTCTTTGAGTTCCATCTCTATCAAAATAGACATAACTATTGTCATTCGCAGAGGTATTTAACCCCGTTGGAGTGAAATAAGAAATCAATAAATATCTATCATATGGAGTGTTGTTATAATCACTTCTTGGAACAAGGATAAATTCTCCACTTTCGGTAAATGATTTTAGAGTTATTTCTCCTTGATTATTATCTTTTAAATCTAATACTTTTGGACTAGTCCAACCTAATAGATATTTACTTAATGGAGAATGATCACCAAGGTTATAATCCATCATATCCATAAAGCCAGTTGGTTGATAATAACCGCTTTTATTGTAGTAGTCTCCTAGTCCTAATAAATGGCCTGTTTCATGAATATATGTATTCGCGTTAACAATGTGCGTATCTAAAATATCATTTCCTAAGAAATTAAAACTACTCCAAGCGTACGCGGATACTTTATCGCTCTTCTTGCAGTGATAGACATAAGCCCAGAATAAAGACTCTTCGTTATTTGATTTATTCGTGTCATATGGATAGTCATAAACGACATATAAAGAGTCAATTATTCCTTCCACATTTGTGGAATATTTATCAATTATTTCCGTAGATAAATTATCAACAATGCTTTTAACTACTTGATCAGAATAATTCTCTGGTGAATTCTTTCCCGCGATTTCTTTTGCCTCTATAGAGGAATCGTCTAAAGCCACCCAAGGAAGAACTTCTCCAGTTAGTTTTAAATGACCATAAGAAGATTTATGATAAAAGCTCGCAACCGATTGATAAGTCGTATATTTTTCTTCTCCGAAGAAAGCGTTTCTTAATAAAGTTAATTTATCTTCTTTTAATTCAGGGTTAAGGGCAACACTACTATCGGTGAAATAAACAGGCACAACTAATAATTTTTGTTCAATTTCACCATTTGGATTATCTAAATCATTACCATATAAACAGTAATTATTCTTATCAAATCCTTGATTAACATCATTTAATGATGAATATGAATAGACGCCTGTTTTAATATTCACACCTTCTTTTTTATTTATATTTAAAGGATTAATATAGCTAGATTGATAATAGATATCTTCTTTAATTTCATTAAAGGTGTCTTTGATTTCTTGATCATATAAATA
>JAZQVN010000026.1:0-3649 GCA_045631885.1 Bacilli bacterium | reverse complement strand
TGGGGGCAGAACACTAAAGTGGTACTTTTTGCCCTAAAAAGTTGGGGTGCAGACAACTAAAGTGATACATCATCTTGGAAAAATTACAAAATGCAAAAGAGATGTTACATAGTGACAACTATCTTTCCATCCACACCTTTTTCTTGTGCTTTAATCGCCGCTTTTATATCGCTGAATTTATAGGAAGCACCAATAAATGGTTTCACGTTGTATTCATTAATAAATTTTAATAGTGAGTCCACTACTTCTTGAGTTGGATAATTTGAGAAAAAACCAGTGAGATAAACACCATTTGGTATTTCTTTAATTGGGTCAAATCCGTTTAAGAAATATTCTCCACCAAGAATACCGGTGTTACACACAATTCCTCCGTGATAAACACATTTCAAAGAATCTCTTAATGTCTTTGGACCGATGAGCTCAAGTACTTTATTTGCATATACCTTTCCCGCAATTTTACCTTCTGGATCTAAAATAGCTTTGCATCCTAAATCAGTGATAAAATGCATTTTTTCTTGTTTATGAGTAGTGCCAATCACTTGGCATCCTAATGCTTTAGCAATTTGCATAGAAGCATAACCTAATGCAGAAGTTGCTCCTCTAACTAACAAAATATCTTTCTTTTCTAGTTTTAAACATTCAAATAATGACCCCCAAGCAGTAAAAAATGTCTCTGGAATCGCAGCGAGATATTTAATATCTAAATCGCTATGAATGTGAAATAATTTACTAATTGGTAGAATCGCGTATTCTTCATATGAACCATTAAAATTTCTTCCCATTCCACCCATCATGGAGCAGACTTTATCACCGGCTTTAAATTCTTCATCTAATGATTCTTCAATCACTCCTACACATTCAATACCAGGAACAATTGGTTTTTTAATATAATCCGCTCTGATCTCATTCACTCTTAAAACGAGTTCAGAATGATTCATACCAAATCCTAATATTTTCACTAAAGGCCAGCCCTTTTGAGCCTTGGGCTTTTCAATATTTTCTAAGACGATATCATCACTATTAGTGATATCTTTGAGCACTACTGCTTTCATTATTCTACCTCCATCCAACATTGTGGATCTGCATCATACATATTATGTGTATAACCATAGGTTACAGATGGACAACCTCGACAAAATGCTTTTAATTTACACTTATTACATTTAACAAACTTATGATATTGACGATATTCATCCATCTTAGAAGAATTCCAAATATCGTATAAGTCTTTTAAATAGATATTTCCAACGGGTGAATCCATTCTTCGGCAAGCATAAACCATCCCTGTTGGTAAGATAGTGATGTGATTTCTAGCAATATTACATCCATCCACGATTTGGTTTTCGCCTAAGCCTTCAAAATTAGGTTTAAAGATGCCTTTTTCATATAAATATAATGCCCACAAATGATCTTTTAGTTGATAAGTCACCTTACTATCTTTATGTTTCATATATTTTTCATAACATCTATCCATAAACTCTTTATATTCAAGAGGTGTCATATGGATATCTGGATCATAAGCTTTATCTACACTTGTGGGGCAATATCTACCTACTGCATAGACGTCAACACCTAATTCATCCACCAAATCAATTAACTCTGGAATATCTTGATGATTAGTTTTGCTAACTGTCGACATGACAGCAACCCACATACCGGATTCCTTTATTATTTTTATTGCCTTAAGTGTAGCTTTGTAACTGCCTGGTTTTCTAAACGAATCATGCATTTTTTCTAAGCCATCTAAAGACACTTGATATTTAACGCATCCTAACTCTTTCATTCTTTTGCAATTATCTAAAGTAAGATGAAAGGGATTGCCCATAATGCAAAAGCGAATGTTGTTCTTATTAAAATATTCTAATAACTGCCAAAAATGAGGATGGAGAATTGGATCTCCTCCAGTTAAATAAATATAAGGTTTACGATTAATTTTTTGACAAAAATCTATGATTTGATTAGTTACAAAAATCATATGGTCAAGACTCATTGTAATGAGTTCAGGATGACCTTCGGAGAAAATATAACAATGTTTACAACGTTGATCACAATAATCAGTGATATGCCACTGAATCGCGAAATAATTTTCCATAATCGTTTGAAAGAATAAGGGGTGAAATAATTAACATCTCACCCCTGACTTATTATTTAGGATCTTTTGTTCCACAAGCAGGTGCTGGTTCTGGGTCTTTTGTACCACAAGCAGGTGCTGGTTCAGGATCCTTACTGCCACATGCTGGGGCTGGCTTTGGATCGGCGGAGCCACAGGCTGTGCTGAATAAGTTGAGCTCTAACATATTCTTTTTTTCCTCCTTAACGTAATTATTTATTTTTAATAATGACAAAGCACTATATAATATTAGACAAAGTGTCGGATTTTCATTATGAGTCAATATTTAGAAGCTAGAGAAAAAACCATCGAAAAGATTGAAAAAGCTTATTTTAGCTTATACATCAATGATAAAAAAATTACCGTTAGTGAAATATGTAAAATCGCTGGTATACACCGTTCTACTTTTTACTTTTATTATGAATGGGTTGATGATGTTCTTGATGGCATTAAAAATAGATTATTAAACAATTTAGTAAATATTGTCGAAAGTAAAGATAGAGACACCCAAGATTTCCGACAAATCCAAATTAATCTCCGTGAAATGTTTAAAATAGACCGTTATTATTTAGTTCCGCTAGTGCTTGAACAAAGAGGTGGGAAATTCGCTGTGCAATATCGTGAATATCTTAAAGAAAAATTCGCTGAAGATTTAGGATTAGATTATAAAACTGGCAACGACGTAAAAAACGATGTTGCTAACTGTGTTTTATCTGGAATGATTGAAATCATGTTATACGAATTATCCAGTGAAATAATACCTGAAGAATTCACATACATAATCGGTAGAGGAATTATTGATAAAGGTGTTAATAAGACTCTAAATGAAGATTTAAATATAAAATTTGGAAAATAAAAACAGTCCTGAATGTGTCAGAACTGTAGTTAACATCTGGTTGCGGAGGGAGGACTTGAACCTCCGACCTCCAGGTTATGGGCCTGATGAGCTGCCAACTGCTCTACTCCGCGATGTTTTCTAGAGCGCATTGCCCTAGAATGACCTTAAGAATTATTTTCTATTCTTACGGCGAGCGTTTTCGCTCTTTAATTTTCTCTTAAGAGATTTCTTTAAGAAAGCTTCTCTCTTACGGCATTCTTGGATGGTGCCAGCCTTATTGACTTGACGTTTGAATCTACGAAGTGCATCGTCGAGAGTTTCGTTTTCACGAACAACTGTCTTTGGCATCTAATTTCACCTCCAATTTGCTTTGCGCGAGTAAAATCATATCACTTTTCAGTGAATAAAAGCAACTATTTTATGTAAACCTATAAGGTTTAGATTATTTTGGTTCCGTTAGAAGTACCAATTCTGGTTGCACCAGCATCCACCATCGCGAGTAAATCTTCGTGTGTTCTTACGCCACCACTAGCTTTAACTCCCATATCTGGACCAACTGTTTTTCTCATTAAAGCAACGTCATGAACTGTCGCTCCACCCGTGGAGAATCCTGTACTTGTTTTAACAAAATCAGCACCGGCGTTCTTACTAGCGATACAGGCTCTAACTTTTTCTTCATCAGTTAATAAGCATGTTTCGAT
>JAZQVN010000025.1:0-6080 GCA_045631885.1 Bacilli bacterium | reverse complement strand
GTTGTCTAGTAAAATAACGCGCTATAAAATAATTGACGTTATTAGGATTTATAGGGGGCTAACATTAATTATTATTAATTAATTCTATAAATTCTTCTTCAGGAATGGTTTTGCTGAAGTAATAGCCTTGGATATAATCTGCTTTCATTGATTCAAGTTTATCAACCACTTCTTTAGTTTCCACTCCTTCAAAAACTACTTTAATTTTTCTTCTATGGAAAATAGGAATTAATCCACGGAAGAAATCATCATAAGCATCATCTTTTAATAAATCGCTCATTGTTCTATCAAATTTCAAAATAGCGATATCTAGATGCATAATTCTCGATAAATTAGAATAACCAGTTCCAAAATCATCGATAGCGAAACGATATCCTAATTCTCTTAATTCTTTAAAGTTTTTATCAATGTTAGGATCATCTGTTGCAACAGTGGATTCTAATATTTCAAAAATAACTTCTTCTGGTTGAATATCATATTGTCTAGCTAGATAAGTAACATCTTTCACTAAGTTAGTGTCTAATAATTGAGATGGAGATAAGTTAATTTCAATATATTTAAGTTTTCCTTTTAATTGGGTAGAAAAGAACTTAAAAGCTTTTTCAATAACCACTCGACCGATACCGCTATTTTTGCCACGTCCTTCCGCATAAGGAATCATTAAAGAAGGCATAATCATTCCAAAGTCAGGATTTTTTAATCTGATTAAAGATTCAGCAGCGATGAATTTCTTTTCTTTAATTGAATAGATACCTTGATAATGATTAGTAAAAGTTTTTTCTTCAATAGACCTTTCTAAGATATGATCTAGTTCAAAAAGGAGATTTCCTTTTTCTTTACGGAATGGTTTGATATCAAGATGGTCATCATCTGTTAAATCAAAGAAAGTAGTGGAAAAAGCCACTAAATCGGCGACATTATTGCAATCTTCTGGACAATTTACTAAACATGTTTTAGCGACAAATTGGAAAGACATATCGTTACGTATCATTGGTTTAGCAAATTCATCTCTGACTAATTGAACAATATCATCCTCTAATTTTTTATTATTAAAAACATAGGCAAAAGTCTCATTACCTAAGAAATATACCAAAGTTGATTTATCTAGTTTTCTGGCTTTTTCAACAACTGAAGCGGAGCAAGAACGATTAAATTTAACTACTTGTTTATAAGGGAATAAGTTATATAAAGTTGAAGAATTAGTGACTTTAATAAATAAAACTGAAAATGTGGCTTTAATGTCTAATTCTTGTTGAACGTCCGCGGTAAAGGAACGATAATTCAACGCTCTAGTTTTAAAATCAATAAAGTTTTCTGGACTCTCTATAAATAGAGATAATGTTAATAAAGTTATTGCATCCACAAACATTTCAATAAGAACGCTTCCAACAAAATATTGGAAAACTTGGGCTAATATTTGCGCTGAGATTGCCACAAACATAGCAATGATTTGTGGTTTTAAGAAATATTTTTTGGTAAAAATAACAACCACAATGGAACTAGCGAAATATAAAAAGCCAACAAGATAAGCAATCCACATGAAATCTCCACGTTGATATGTTGGACCTGGTAAATAATCAAATAAGAATTTATTGAAATAATTAATAATTAAACAAACAAATAAAACAAGTAATGGGATAAATAATGGTAAATACCAAAATCTTCTATTTCTAAAACGTTGATAAACTTTTGCGAGATTTAAAGTATAGAAGAATAAAACAAAAGCAATTCCCGCTCTAAAAAATAAGAAGAATGCATTTAAAGTAAATAAAAGTCCAATTGAGAAGAAATCTAAAGAAGCTAATATATCTAATGTTGTCGCGATTAAAGTAGTGAAAATAACAACAAGATAAAACTTGTTGCTAGAACCAATTATTTGCTTTTTTAAAATGATTGAAAAAATAAGAAAAGCAAGAATTGTTAATGCCGCAATATCGAAAAATAGATTAAAGTCCATGTGTATCTTGTATCCATTGTATAGGAGATATAGAAAAAGTGGTAATCATTTCGCTTTTTTATCAATTAAAAAAGAAGTAATCCAATAAATATGTTTTTTTGTGGCACTTTTATTGCGTGACTTATTTGTAATAAAAATCGGAGGTTGGAGAATATGAAATATTACGAAACGTAAGCCTTTGTCAATTTCTTAGCTCAAACAGAAGGTAGTGATAGTCCGACTTGGCAAAAAACAATATCCACTCTACAAAATCTCGTTACTGAATTAAAACCTTATGGAGAAAAAGACGACCTAGGAAATTACAAAAGTATTACTCCTCAAGCTTATAACAAAATTGAGACTATTTTTGATGAAGCGGTTGTCTCTACAAATGCCTTTTAAAAAAACGCTAATAACAATAATATAGAACATGATACGCGTATTAAATCAAGCGCAAACTTTAATAAAGAATTTCTTTACATTGTTGATATTAAAAAAGTACTCGTTAAATTGATGGAGTTATTCAGATAAAACGCTTCTAAATTCATCCATAAGTGATATAGTTTTAATGCTCCAGAAATGATTGCTATATCAAAGGGCAAAGCGAGAGTCCTCATGCTGAGTGATTCCCGTGTCCTGAAGAAGATAAGGCAGTAGTCCATTGCCGTAGTAAATTTCTCGGAGTAAATCCGGGATTTTTATTTTATAAACCAGGGCAGACCAGGCAGAGTATCAGTTCCGGATGTGAACGTGGTAAGTGCAGGACAGGATGTTTGGACATCAGTCAGGATGAGGTCTCGAGCGATTATAACTAAATTCAGTCTTATAAAAGACTGTTTTTATTTTATCCGCGATATTTGAGATTTACTATTTTTGTGTGACACATTTGTGTACATATATTGTTATAATGTTATCAATAAATTCGGGAGGAACTAACTATGTCAAAAAAAGAATTATTAGCAGGTTTATCTGAAGAACAAATCGCCAAAGTTGAAGCTTGTCATTCTAGCTCTGAACTTTTAGCATTAGCCCAAGAAGAAGGCATTGAATTAACTGATGAACAATTAGCCGCTGTTTCTGGTGGTTTCTGCGAAGATGATGACGACGATAAAAAAGATGATAACGATAAAAAACGTAAAATTGAGTCATAATTAGAGGGTCGATTTAAGTAGAAGTGAACTAAATAAATTATATTTTGTGTGGCACATTTGTGCATGCATATTGTTATAATATTAAAAACTAGTCTCGTGGAGGATTAAATTATGTCAAGAAAAGAATTATTAGCCGGTTTATCTGAAGAACAAATCGCCAAAGTCGAAGCTTGCAAATCTAGTGCTGAAATTTTAGCGTTAGCTCAAGAAGAAGGTATTGAATTAACCGATGAACAATTAGCTGCTGTTAGTGGTGGTTTTTGTGATGATGACAAGAAAAATGATGATGAAACCAACAACAAAGATGATGGTCACCCACACAATAACCCATTCTAATTGATAAATCGCTTAAAAATAGTATCAAAACACATTCATTTTTTTGAATGTGTTTTTAATTTATAAAAGGAAATTAATGCAAAGAATTATTTTTTTATGCAATAATTGTTTTAAATAAAACTTTTTAAAAAAGCTCACTTAAAATTGTGAATTATAAGTAAGAACTATTATGAAACGTTTAGAATCTCAAGAAGACTATTTAGAAAAGATCCTTCAAATATCGAAGGTGAAAGAAAAAGTTCACGCGATTGATATTGCTCGTGAAATGAATTTTTCTAAGCCTTCTGTTTCTGTTGCGATGAATAAACTAAAAGCCTTAGGATATATCGAGATTAACGAAAAAGATGAGATTATCTTAACTCCTGAAGGATTATTAATCGCAGAAAAGACACTTGAAAAACATGAGATGCTGACTCAACTTTTAATCAATTTAGGGGTTGATGAAGAGACCGCGAGAGAAGATGCTTGCAAGATGGAACACGATATTTCTGATACGACTTGGGAAGCCATCAAATCTCATGTAAACAAATACGGTAAATAGAAAATTATTTATATATAAATATGGAAAGAGTTAGTCAAAACTAACTTTTTTCTTTACACCTAAAAAAATAGATATATAATAATAGAAGTTAGTCAGCACTAACTAGGAGGTAATATTATGCCAATTGGATTAGCACCACTTAATACTGACATGAAAGTAGTGAAAATACTCGTTGATGAAAAAACCAAGAAGCATCTCGAGAGCCTTGGCATTTTAGTTAACTCCACGATAAAAGTTATTTCTTCTGTTAATGGAGGTGTAGTCGTAGCGGTCAAAGAAGGACGTTTAGCTCTAGACCGTTCGATTAGCAGCAAGATTCTAGTAGCGTAGAGAGGTAGGAATTATGCTTAAAAGACTAGATGAATTCAAAATAGGCGAGACTGGCCTAATTAAGAAAGTTGAAGGTGAAGGTCGCCTTCGTAGAAGATTATTTGATATGGGTGTCACCCCAGGAGCTACGGTGTATTTACGTAAAAAAGCTCCATTAGGAGATCCATTAGAAGTGACAATTCGCGGATATGAATTAACTTTAAGAAAAAATGAAGCGAACTTAGTCATCTTAGAAGTGGAGGAGAAGTAAGATGAGACGTTTTGCTTTAGCGGGTAACCCAAACTGTGGTAAAACCACATTATTTAATAACTTAACTGGTAGCACCGCGCATGTTGGTAACTGGCCAGGAGTCACTGTCGAAAAGAAAGACGGTGTTTATAAAAAGTTAGACGAACCAATTGCAATCATCGATTTACCTGGTATTTATTCTCTTTCTCCATATACCAGTGAAGAAGTAATTTCTAGAAATTACATCTTGGATGAAAAGCCAGATTGCGTCATCAATATCATTGATGCGACTAACTTAGAAAGAAACTTATATTTAACCACTCAATTATTAGAAATCGATGTTCCTGTTGTTATCGCAGTGAACATGATGGACGTTTTAGAAAAAGACGGGGCCACTTTAGATGAAAAAGTTTTGGAAGAAAAGCTTGGAGTAAGAGTAGTCAAAGTCTCCGCTTTAGAAGAAACAAATTTAAAAGAATTAATGGCGGTTGCTTATCAAGCAAGCTTATTACCAAGAGAAGGTAAAACCATTATTTCAAATAAAGATTTACATCATTTAATTGGTGATGTGCAGATTGCATTCAAACATAAGCAAGTTGAAAACCCATTATTCCATGCGATTAAACTCGTAGAGAACGATGAGATTGAATGTCAAAACCATCCAGACTTATTACCGATGGTGGAAGATTTCAAGAAGACTTTTCAAGATGAAACTTTTGGCGATGATATCGAAGCGATTGTCGCAGATGCGAGATATAATTATATCTCCTCTAACTTCTCAAAGATAATTACTCGCCAAGAAGAGAAAGAAAATCAAAAACAAGTTAAAGAGAATAAATCAGATCGAATTGATAAAGTTCTAACACATAAGGTGTGGGGCTTATTAATCTTCGCAGCCATCTTATTCTTAGTCTTCCATTTAACATTCTCAGAGAATTTCTTCTATTTAGGAGGATTATTCAAAGATGTTGCTCCTTCTTTTGAAGGAAGTATATATGAAGGATTGATTTGGACAGATGGAGGAATTAATTCACCAGGCGTCATCTTCTATAACTTCTTTGATATGTCATTCAGCGCGATTATCGACGCGGTTAAAGCGGGAATGGATGCTGGATTAGGAGAAGGACACTGGTTAACTGGCTTTATCGGTGATGGTGTACTTACTGGCTTATTTGCCATTTTAGGTTTCTTACCACAAATACTAGTATTATTCTTATTCTTCTCCATTATGGAAGATACTGGATATATGGCACGTGTGGCCTTTATCTTTGATAGAATGTTCCGTAACTTTGGATTATCAGGTAGAGCCTTTATCCCGATGATTATGGGATTCGGTTGTTCTGTTCCTGCGATGGTTAACACTCGTACACTCGCAGATGATAGAGAAAGAACTGCGACAATTAGAGTTATTCCATTCTTCTCTTGCGGTGCTAAGTTACCAATCTTAGTCGCTATTGCAGGTGGTATCTCTGAAGCATTTGGCTTCAGTAATGTTGACCTCATTACATATTCTATGTATGTCGTTGGTATTATTACCGCAATTGTCAAGTCGGAGGC
>JAZQVN010000024.1:0-8102 GCA_045631885.1 Bacilli bacterium | reverse complement strand
AAAGATTCAGAAAGGAAATGTTCTAATTTTTCATATTTTGAATAATTCCCATCTAATTTCATATCGTCATAGAAGAGATTAATTTGTTGCTCGATTAAATCTTCTTTGGATTTGAAATGAATATAGAATGCTCCTTTCGACACTCCCGCTACGCTTGTAATTTCATTAACAGAAACTTTATCAAATCCTTTTTCGTTAATTAGTTTTAAAGCGGCTTCAATAATCTTGCATTTGTTTTCGTTTGATTTGTTTAATCTTGTTTCATTATTGTAACTCATGACTCTATTATTTCATTTAGTTGACCGGCAGTCAATAAATATTTTAGAGATAAAGAAAAGTTCCCACCATTTCTAGCGAAAACTTATCGTGTGGACCATATCCGAAAAATACTTATTTAAATGAAAAAAGTGGCCTAAAATAGCCATTTTATATATAAAAAGCACGTCCTGTGGATACAAAACGTGCAGTTATTGACTTTGGAAATAGACGCAAGAAATGATACAAACGGTACACTTCTACAGAAATTTGGTACACCATTAGTTGAAAATGGTACAGTCTTTCTAAAAATGGTACACCATTAATCATACAAGAAAAGTGTCATCAAGTATCCATCTAAGTATGTCCCATCATTTAGTTTTAATTCATGAGGAATAGTACCTGTCTTAACGAAACCTTTCTTTGTATAAAGAGAAATTGCTCTTTTGTTTTCCGCAATAACCCCACCATCTAATTCTATTTGTTCAATCCCGGATGTATTTTTAGCAATATCAATTATCTCATCAAACATAATTGATCCGATTCCTAGCCCCCAGTATTCTTTCATAATAGCAATTCCTACTTGTGCTCTATGTTTGTCTTTTGCATGTTTTAAAAACTTTAGAGCTGAGTTGCCCACTATTATCCCATCAACATAAGCACAAATAAGATAATCATTACTATCATTAAACCTAGAGATAAATTCTTCCTCTTTGCTTATATCTTCATCGAAATCATTAGGAGTACTCAGTAAATAATCTGTTTGGCTGGTTGTTTTAACGATCTGATTCAACAACATTTTGGCATCACTTTGCTCAGGTGACTTTAAAATAAGTTTCGTTCCATTTTTGAGAATAAACTCTTTTTTCTGATATATCATCCTGTAACCTCACTTTCTAATGGCTGCATAAGCAACATCAAGCATGAATTCTTTTCTAAGTTTTAAAACTTTCTTAAGAAATTCTTTTTGCAATTGGCTTAATTGTTCTATCCCATCAATCAAACTATCAATTTCGGTTAAAGCGATTTTAGGAACAATTCTTTTAATGGCGTCATTGCATCCTTTATATTCCAAGGAAGTGATCATTTTATAATAATTACCACGCTTTCCGTTCACTAAAATGGCTGATGTTGGCATATCAAATACGCGAGCATTCATCTCTGCTTTGGAAGATATCACTTTTTTAATCAATTCTTCATCGATTTGAGGGAACAAAGCAGACCCACAATCAAAGATTGGAGCGATTTTCATTTCATCAGTTTCCTGATTATATAAAAAACCCCAGTTCCCATTATGTCTATCCCAATTCCCAATAAATGCATCGATAACAAACATATTCCAAAAATGCTCTTCTAATTCCTTTGAATCAATTGCATTTTGTCTTTGAATGGTATCGAGAATGTCAGATAATTCAGTTCCATACCCATTTGAAGCAGAATCAATAATCTGGTTTTTGACAGATGCGAAATCCACTATAGTGGTATTCGGAGAAGTGAAATCCTTGCAAGCCACGACGGTTCTAACTTTGCCATGGTATTCATATTCCCCTAATAGCGTTTCTTGAGCTTTAACTTCAAGCATATTAAAAATATGGCAGCCAAGATATTCAGATGTGCAACTATTGGTATATGAAAGATTTGGATTTTTCAAAGCGTGCATGGGAAGTTTAAGCATATAGAGTTCATTATTGTAAACAACAGAAAGCTTGCTTCCGTTCGCTCCACCATAAGCTTTTTTTCTAGTTGGTAAATTTGTAAAATCAATCATTATCAACTCCTCCTAAAAATATCTCACTCTTAATCTATCTGCTTGCTCTTTCGAAATAAGATGTTCCACTTCGGCAACATTGATAGAACTATTGAGTTGGTCACTATAGCAATCCACTAATGTACTGTCTTTACGAATTGCTTTACGATATTCGTTAATAGAATCCAATAAGAATGCTGGTAAAAGAGTTTTCGCTTCTTCTCTTTCTAGAGAAAGTAAATCTTCAATTGATACGTTTAAACATTTAGAAATTGCTAATAAAGTTTTTCCTGAGCATTCCAAAATATCAGCTTTACCAGATGCGATATCTGTCAAAGTTGTTTTTGGTATTCCGCTATCTAAAGATAAGGAATATACAGTAGTTTTTTTGTCGGCAAGTAAATCTAAAAATGTCATGCTTAAATTATATCGGTTAACCGACTTATTTTCAATAGTAAATGAAGAAAAAAACAGTACCGATTTGTATCGATACTGTAGTTTACATTTGAATGGAGTGTTGCGTTTTAATACAAGATGCAACCATCCCATTTTTCGATGCAACCTTTGCAGCTTTTTTGAGGAAAAATGCAACCCTCTATGCAACCACCCAGTTTAAGTCCTATCTCCGGATGGATTACTCATCTTCTGTTTTGTTAGTAATGATATTGCCGAATCTGAATAGGCTCTTTTCTGAAATATCATATTTTTCCGCAGCCCATTTCTCGGCTTTTTCATAATCATCAACGGTTACGATCCCTTTGCACAACAGGTTTTTCAGCACAAACACATGACATAGATAATTCATGGCTCGCTCTAAAATATCAGTGTCTTTGTATGGTTTAAATTCTTCTTCGCTCATAGTGGCACCTCCTTATAGTTCCACTAATCGCTCTTTATAGAATTTGAATCAAGATAAAAACACTCAAGCAACAACTCGAGTGCTTTTCAAATTAAATGACTGTTAATCTATTGCTAATATTTCGGTTTTTTCACTAGCAATAATTTCTTTTAGAGGTATATCATCAATTTTCCCGTTGTTTAATAAATCATAAACATCATCAAAAATGCCAAGATACAAATCCAAATCATCGCTAGGAGCCTCTGGATACTCATCTTTTGGTATCTCAAAAAACTGAATATAGGCTTTATCTGTTTTGTTAAACTTAATCCGCAATTCTCTTTCGTGCCCAACAGTATCTCTAGTAATTCTAAAGATTCTATTCTTATACTGAAATTCCATACCCCAAATAACACCATCATATGTGTATTTTTCAGGAGTTCTCCCAGTTCTAGTGAAGCCTTCAATGAATTCTTCAATGTTATTAAACTCTTTGTTCGCCATAATAAACTCCTTTATTTTTTGTGTTCTTTTAACCAATTATTCACTTTATTAATGATGACCCAATCATCTTTTGAAGGTTTGGTTCCTGGTTCATTTTTAATATGTTGTAGATTGAAATGAACGTGCGGTTTTTCATTATTCCATCCATGCTTATGACCGAAATCAATTGATTTGATTTGATTATGGTTTTCATCATAAAACGCTAAATGTTTGAGTTCTCCTTTTTGAACAACAGCATAAACGCGGTTCTCAGTATGACTCATTTCTGGTGCTTTAACAGATGTACCGGGGCGCTCTAGCACTTTAATATTATCATCAATCATGCCGATTGAGAAATATGTTTGTCCGCCTTCCTTAAAAGCGAAATTCCCACTATTAACATCAACAAAACTTCCTCTGCCACCCATATTAGTAATCCTCCTTTCTTATAATTTGAATTTGATCTAAATTGAACAAGTTGAGTTGTTCATATTCACTTTCAATTTCAAAAGTATCTAAGAAATCAATAAAAATGAATTTTCCCTCCATGCCATCAATTAGTTTGCCTCTAACAAGAATTAATGAAGGTTCTATTCTTTTTATCATTTCATTAAAACCTTTTAAAAAGGCATCTTTGTTTTTTGCTATCCCTACAGTCGAAATAGCAACCACACTTCCTTTTTCAACAAAATTGAAGCAGATATCGTATGTGTTTTCATCAGCCCAAGTGATCGTTGGAATTACTCTTAGACCAAGATATTGGAGCCATGCCCCGCACCACAAACTATGAATAATGTTTTCTTCTATTTTCCAAGGTTCCATGTTTCTATATGCGCTAAAATCAGGAGTGGTTACCGCTAGAAAATCATGAGCTTTTAAGGCATAGTCAAAAATGTTGTTATATATAGGGTTTAATGTTTTGTCAAATTGAAAATTCAGTAATACTTTTTTGCTTTTATTTTTAGTAGATTTTATGTTTGACTTAGAAGCGAATTTTATTTCGTTCCAATCAACATCGTCAAAGTTATCCCTTATTATAAAAGGTATACCCTTTTCGTTCCTAGGCCAGTTGTCTGGTAGAGGCTTTATTAAATTAAATTTTTCAAAATCTGTGAGACCTTTCATTATACGGTCCTCCTTTCATATGTAATTTGAAAATGAGTTTCTTATACCGTATAATGAAGTTACTCAAGGAATCATTAATACGGTTTCTGATAGCGCTAGTGATGTTGGTAGCATCGTTAGCGTTTTTTCTTATCTTCGGTGATAAGATGGCAGCACTATTATTCTTTTCTATTTCTTACCACCTCCATTATTGTTATATCTAAAAAGCATCACTGCTTCTTTTCCGTATTTATAACCAAGTCTAATAAAAGTGGGCTCAGTAATTAATCCTGTTTCTTTTAATCGTATAGAGATGGCACTCTTCGATACTTCAGTCTCATCAGCAATTTCGCCAATAATCTTCTTAAGTATCCAAATCTTTTGCCCATTCAATGAAGTGTGATATTCAGTGACATACTTAGTATGCTTTTCATCATA
This sequence comes from Bacilli bacterium, assembly GCA_045631885.1. Taxonomy (GTDB): domain Bacteria; phylum Bacillota_I; class Bacilli_A; order RFN20; family CAG-826; genus CAJOLV01. Next base: position 3,237 of record JAZQVN010000024.1, on the reverse strand, counting down.
AAGTTTCTTTAATCTTCTACGAGACAATAAAACACATGCCGCAAAATAATTAGCAAAATACTCAGCCCAGCTATATTGTGATTTGTTGTTTGCTTTAAAATCGCCGTTAATTATTGTTTCATCGTCGATAATTTTATCTACCCTAAAATCTTTATCTAAATCCAATAAATAATGCTTTAGTTCATGGAAAATTGTGAATAATTCTCTACTAACACTCCCACAAGCATCTGGGTCGACAAAAACGTCACCTCTATAAACGTTTATTAGTTTTACCATTCCATTTTCATCATACGTCTCAAGAACGCCATCTTTTTGAATCGTTACACCTAGAATTGACTTGTCTCGAGACAATCTTTGATATTGAATGTCGACACCAATGTATTTACAGGCAAATTCATCGTAATCAATGTTTTCTAAGGTTCTTCCAAATGTCCGACAGTAATCGTTTAAAAGCCTATCGGCAAAAGAGGCGATCTCCTTTTTGTTAGGATATTGTTCGCCTGTAAATTTATTAACTTTTGCACAAATAAGCTTAATTTTCATACTATTTGTTTGAAATCCCTTCTAAGAATTTTTTCCATTCCTCTTCGCTTAGATCGGCCTCAATAGCTTTTCTTAAAACTTGCTGAACTACTTGGTTTGACTTCAAATAATCAACTACATCAGCAGAAATGTTATTAGATGATTTGCCAAGCAATGACTCATCAATCATAAGTTTAAATTTTTCCGCCTCTTTTTCGTCCAGTTCGTAAACTTCAATGTATTTTTGAACTAGATTTGTCTTTTCGCCTTTTTTATTACCAGATGGAAACGGTGCTCCGTTTTCTAAATCACAAATAAATGTTCTAGAAATGCCTAGTAATTCTTGGGCTTCTCTAAGTGAATAACCTTTTTTCTTTCTAAGATTCTTTAAGTATTCTCCTAGTTTTGACATGTTCAGTCTCCTCCTTTGAGCCACTGCTGTCACCAATGACTTCGATTATATTCTTTCATTTCAAAACAAAACTGTCAACTACTTCGTTGACAAAATATTTTATTAGTTCTTATGCTTTGCATACATAAGAATAGCGTTTTTTGTATATTTTGAAAGTTTGATGAAGCGATAGAACTTAAAAGAAAATGCTTTCCGCATCTTCTATTTATTGTTGGTTTTTTCTTCTTCTATCATTTCTTTAATTGCAGGAATAGCCATTAATTGTTGATAGAAATACTCCATGTTTGCTTTTGCGTCTTTTTTTCGTTCTTCAATAATCTCGTCATACGAAATTCCTAATATTTCGCACAATTCTTTTCCTGTCATTACATGCTCAATTTCAAAGGCGTTTTTAAAACCTTTAACGATTTCTTCTTTGCTAGTTTGATTGAAACAACAAACGTAATAATCGGATACAAATGGTATTTTGGCACCTATATGGAGATTGAATCTCTCAAGGTGTTCTTGCTCTCCCCATGCTTTTTTAGTATCAAATGAATCACCATCTTTTAATTCGATAATCTTGCAAACTCTTTTTTGCTGAACGACAAAAACTAATAAATCAGGTTCGTTACCATCTAATTTATATGAGCTCTTTTTAAGAATTCTCTTGGTACAGACATATGTCCCGTTTGGTATTTCGCCATTAGTGACAGCATCAATATAAACATCCAAATCTGTAATATTTTGTGTTTTAGATAAAATAATCTTTTCTAATTCATTCCCGTTCGAGATAACCGTAGATTGGACTTTGGCCATTAATCTTCCCATCTCATCGTTATTAAATACTCTGTTATAACCACCACTAGAGGTGTTGACCTTAGCATTACAAATTTTAGCCATAACTAATCCTCACCGAATTCAATGTCTCCGCCCAAAAAGACTCTTCCTGTTAACTTACAAGCTTCAAAAACGGAATAACCTCCCGAAGCAGGGTCAACAACGATGTCACCTTTGGTGGTTACTGATTTAATAAGCTCACTTTGCAAACCTATTGGCTTGGAGTGAGGATGGTTCTTAATTGCTTTTTCTGACCAAACATCTGGAATAGCATGGTTTGTCCAGGTGCTCTTAGCTTTTAATGGTAATTTTTGGACCACCACCAAATATTCGGATTTTCTTCTAGTTCTGTACCCCATCCCGATTTTGGTCTTGTCCCACACAATCATGTCGACGCAACGCAAATCGGTGTTTTTAAACCAAGGATTAACTCCTTCAACTAAATGAAATTTATCAACCCATAAGAACAAATAACCGCTTGGGGTCAAGCACCTATTTATTTCTTTAATAAACTTAAGAATTATTTTTTCGTCCATTTGTGTCAACGAACTTCTCTCTTTTCCTCTAGAAACGCCTTCGTTTCCATAGGAAAGCTTATCTAATACGCCACGATATTGAGGATCAAAAAATAAGCACTTGATAGAGTTGTCTTCTATGTTTTTCAAAAGTACCACTCCATCTATTTTGTTTTTATGGTTTGTCTTTATGTTTAAAGTGCAATTTTCCTTAATACCCATTTACGAAATCTTACCTAACCCAAATGTATACTAATTATATTTCAGGTGGGTTTTATATGCAACGCAGATGTGTATTAAAATGCTCGCATGAGCGTACTAGATAAAATAAAGAAATTGCAAAAGGAAAGAGGCTGGTCGACTTACAAACTTGCTTACGAAGCAGGATTAACTCAATCGACTTTATCTAACATGTTTGCCAGGGGCACATGTCCAACGGTTGATACTCTGGAAAGAATTTGTGATGCTTTTGGCATTTCGCTTTCAGAGTTCTTTAACGAAAATGATAAAGTAATTCATGTTTCTAAGGATGAGTTAGAATTGCTTGATGGTTATCGTTCATTAACAGAAAAAGAAAAAGATGCTGTTAAATCGATGGTTTCAGCATTAAAGCATAAATAGTTAATTTATCCAAATATGATAAGAGGCCTGCCTCTTTTTTATCGAAATACTAGAAAACTATTTAAGGTCAAATCGTGTTCTAGTAAAAAACAAATAGTTTTCTAGTTGAATAAAGTGTTGCGGAGGGGGATTTAAACAGTCCCATTTTTAAGCAAAAAAACAAGAAAAAAGGCACTTTTTGGTTATTTTAGTGCCTAAATATACATTTGGGGGCAGAACACTAAAGTGGTACTTTTTGCCCTAAAAAGTTGGGGTGCAGACAACTAAAGTGATACATCATCTTGGAAAAATTACAAAATGCAAAAGAGATGTTACATAGTGACAACTATCTTTCCATCCACACCTTTT
>JAZQVN010000023.1:0-88675 GCA_045631885.1 Bacilli bacterium | reverse complement strand
TAATTAATTTATTAGTTTTTACGTATATTTATTATTTTATTTATTAATAGGAACGCACATATACGCGTAATATAAAAGGCCTATTTCTAGGCCAATTATTTATTTTTAAAGAATTTATTAGTTGATTGGATCTTCTGGCTTTGGTTCATCTTTTTCTGCGCCATATTCACAGAATAGGGAAATAATTAATAACGAGATACCGAACCCAATTGTGGAGTATAAACTCCAATCGAATTTGACTGATTCGTGTAAGATGACTCCAATAATAGCAACGCTTCCACTAGCGATGATTGATAACGCTAAAGTGGCAACGATATTGACAATAGCGACTTTTCTCATCTTCTTCACTATTTCCATTTTGAATGGTGTTCCTAAAGCGGTTTCTTCTTTGAAGAAAATGTTATTGTATTTATTGAGGAAAGCACCAACACCACAACTTAATAAACCAACGACAATACCGGAATAAACTTCGCTCATTAAAACGTGTTGTTCCGCTAAAATGTCGACTAATGTCTTATCATCAACAAGTGGTGTGTTTTGGATAATTGGAACAACGATTAACCCAATTAAGCATCCTGCTGCACCGATGATGCAAAGGATGAATAAAACCATACAAATGATTTCAGAGATTTTTGCTAACACTTGGATAATTTTTAAAGCTTTCATAATAACTCCTTATTCACGACTCTCTTTTAAGTCATGCTTTCTTTGATACATCTCTTTATCCGCTCTATTAAACACTTGAACAAATGTATTATCTTTTCCTTGAATATAAGCGGATATACCTAGAGAAGCAACAACGCCTCTTCGCTTAATATTCTTTTGGATATTCTTGTTGAATTCTTTTGCTAATTCATCTCTGTTATTATAGTCTTCATCTAAGAGAATTGCAGCGAATTCATCTCCACCGATACGATAAATTTCACTTTGTGAAAAAATCTGAGAAATAAGTTTTGTTGCGGCGATAATATATAAGTCTCCAGCTTCATGACCATAAGTATCATTGACCACTTTTAAGTCATTTAAATCAAAGACTGCGATAGCAAATTCAGGCATCTCATTTGAAGCAATTCTCTTATCAATGTTTACTTCCATATCGACATATGCGTGTTTACTTTTAGTACCTGTTAAAGCATCGATTCCAATTTGGAATTTTGCTTCCTCTAATTCGTGTTGACGTTCAACTTTTTGTTCTTCTAAAACAAATGTATGGATTGCCGTAACACCAAATAAATACCCAAAGGAATACATTGGTAGTAATGGGAATATCACTTGTAAAGTGACAAAGATAATCATTCCAACGCAGAAGAATAAGATGGCAAGGTGTTTCTTTTTTGAAATACCTCTGTTATTAATAATAACAGAAAGAGTATATAGACCAATCAAAACAAACATTACTATTTGTAAGATTAATGTCGCATATCTTAATGGACCCGCGGAATATTCACATTCTTCAGTCACGCTAAATAAGATTCTGGTCGTCGGGAAAAGATTGACGATAATTGCCACGATTTGAATAGCAAAAACAGCGTAGCCAATATATAACATTGGTTTAATTAATTTACTTTCGCTTTCTAAATACTTAGTAACAAATAATCCCCAAAGCAAAATTGATAATCCCATCGCGACAAAATAAACGGATGTATCAATGATGACGCCCACTACTGATTTAGCATCGTAAAGGAAACCCCAGAACCCATCAGTAATGTGATATAAGATAACCGCGAGAAGGAAGAATAAATATCTATTTCCACCAGGAAAATTACGACCACCTTTTCTAAAAAATACGTCGATGTTAACAATGATATGAACGAAAATAGCTATGATTCCAACAATTGAATACGCCATATGTGCTCAATTTTAAATTATAACCTTCAAAGAAGAGTTTTCAATACTTCAAAAAATAAAGACCCTTATTAGGGTCTTACTATTTTTTTATGATACACAGTGTCTCACAATTAGATTTTCATCGCAACTTCGTAAGCTCTCCATATAACGCTTCTCAAATTGCCAACTTGTAAGCAATCACCAACGAGATAAACGTTCTTCTTCGCGGGGACTAATGGAGTTGGGATGTAACCAACAGAAGATATGACTGAATCACACTTTATTTCTTGTTGGCCATCTTTCGTGGAGACGATAATTGAACCATCTTTGACTTCTTCTAATTTAGTTTCTAAATAAACAGGAACTTTCTTATATTTGAAGTATTCTCTTAAATATGAGGAGTTAGCTAAGCAGACGCCTTTTTGAGAGACTAAATCGTCTTTCATTTCAACAATAAATGGTTTTTTACCTTTGAGTGATAATTCATAAGCGATCTCTGAACCAGTTAAGCCACCACCGATAACAGCGACGACATCACCGACTTTTTGACCGTTAAGATAATCACAGGCTTCAATCATCTTTTCTTTACCTGGAACATTTAATATTCTCGCTTTGCTACCAGTGGCGATAACAACTGGTTCGCCACCAAATTGAGCGAGGTCTTTAATCTCAGTATTCAACTTGATTTCAATTCCGAGTTTCTCCATTTGATAACGATACCAAATGAGCAATTCTCTTAATTTGCCTTTATAAGATTCCGCGCTAGCAGGAATGAATGTTCCACCGAGTTCACCGCTCTTTTCATAAATAATTGGGTTATGGCCTCTGAGTTTGAGAACTCTTGCTGTTTCCATACCACCGATGCCACCACCGACGATATGAACGGTTCTTGCTTTCTTAGCAGGAACAATCTTATGTTTATTCCACTGCATCATCTCTGCGTTAACAGCACATCTAGCTAAATGTAAGGAATCTCCCAAGTCTTGATCATTAGGCACTCCTTTATAATGGCACATGTTAAAACAGCCGTTATGACATTGAATACAAGGTCTAATTTCTTGTTCTTCATTATTAATAATTTTAGTAAACCATGCAGGATCTGCTAGGAAATTTCGTGCAAAACCCACTCCATCTAGTTCACCTTTACGGACACTTTCCGCACCGGCATCGACTGTCATTTTACCTGCACAGACTAATGGAATATGAACATGTGGTTTTAATTCTTTGACATATTCTAAGTTACAGTTTTCTGGCATATAGATTGGTGGGTGAGCCCAATACCAAGCATCATATGTACCGTTATCACAGTTGAGCATATCATAGCCAGCTTCTTCTAAAAGTTTCGCGGCTTTGATGGATTCTTCCATGTCTCTACCAGCTTCAACAAAGTCTTCTCCTGGAAGTGCGCCTTGTCTAAATCCTTTTGTCTTACTAACGACAGAATACCTTAACGAGACTGGGAAATCTTCTCCACATTCTTTTTTAATGGCTTTCACAATTTCAATCGCGAAACGATATCTATTCTCTAATGAACCACCATATTCGTCTTCTCTTTTGTTGACATATTTCAAAGTGAATTGGTCGAGTAAATAGCCTTCATGAACCGCGTGAATCTCAACACCATCGACACCAGCTTCTTGGCATAACTTCGCACTCTTAGCGAATGCTTGGATAAAGAATTCAATTTCTTTCTTTGTCATTTCTCTAGATGGGACTTTATCAGACCATCTATTTGGAGAAGGGGAAGCAGAGGCAGTAATCTTATCTAAATTCATGAATGGTTTAGAAATGCCTCTTAATAATTTATTGGTGTATAAAGATTCCATCATTGAGCTGATGGTAAAACTTCTACCAAAGCCAGCGGTTAATTGAATAAATAATTTGGCGCCTGTTTTATGGAATTCTGGCATCCATTTCTTTAAATCATTAAACATCTTTTTCTTTTTGTATAACCATTGGCCAAACATTGGGTTATAGACTGGCTGACAACCTGGTAAGACTAAACCGCAGTTGTTCTTTGCCACTTCCATAATGAATTTCGCACCCGCTTTATCAAAATGGTTGATTTCCATCCATCCTAATAAGTTAGTGCCACCCATCGATGTTAAAACGATTCTGTTTTTAATTTCGCAGTTGCCAATTTTCCAAGGAGTTAATAATGTTTCAACATTCTTATTCATAATTACTCTCCTAAGATGATGACTGTGCCATCTTCTTTAACTTCAAGTTTGTCTCCAGTTTTCACTGTATCTAAGAATTCTTGACCCAATCTATCAATCGCGATAACGGATGAATTCTCCCAAATTCTCGCTAAAACGATGCCAGACGCTGCAAGTGAATCAATAGATTCAGAGAATAAGAAACAAGCTGGGGCAATACCCATTTGACAAACTGTTTGGATAACTAATCCACCAGTGGTGCTACCAATTGTAATTGGTAAACACAAAGCTTTACCGGTGATATTTACTCCAAATAAGTCTTTGTTATTTTGATCAGACACTAAAACTTCTTTAGCGTTCTTTAACGCGCTCTTTTGGAAAGAGGCTAATGTGTTAAATCCTTGATGAGAAACTGCGGCTTCACCAGTCCAGTTACCACCAGCGATAACTCTACCTTTAAATTGTTTCATCTTATTGACCCCTTCCGACGATAAAGTCTAATATTTCTTGATCCTTCGCATATCTTGCGGTGGAATAAGTTCTTAATTTATTAGAACTTGTATAAATTCTTCTCGATTTAGTGAGAGGGTTATTCGTATACATTAATGGGCAAATCGATGTTAACTTAACACCTGTTCCCATTAATTCTTGATACTTCGGAGTGGCTTTAAACTTCTCCGCGATATCTGGCGCGGTAGTCATAATTGTTCTAACCACGACTTTCTTCTTACCGGTCTCTTTTAAACCATTCACAATTCTATCTGTCCAACTATTAAGTTGTTCAAATGTGAGGTGTGGACAACCGATAAAGACGAGATTGCCTTTCTTTTCTGGTTTCTTCCACATAATAGGATACGATTTATAAACTCTTTCAATCTCTGCATCATCAATGACATATTCTTTCGCGTCATCTAAGATGAGTTTTTGACCGAACTTCTTTGCTTCTGGAGTTAAGCCATCGATATGATAAAGTCCAACCGCTCCATTAGAGGCTGTCGCTGCACCAAAGTCTTTCAAATAGCCGATGGTTTTATCATCTAATTCGTTTCCTAATAACTTATCTAAACCGATAACATAAGGAACATCTTCCATGACTTTCATGCCAATCGCAGATCCAAGGATCTGAGCTTCTGGTAATTCTTTACATTTGATAATGACTTTCCATTTGGCTTTTCTTCCTTCATCAGTGACTAAACCGAATTCAGGGACATAGCCTAAGATAGAACCGAATAATTCAAGCATACCTGAATTACGATTACATCTCGCGCCTAATACTGAGTTAGCAAAGACAACCGCGGAAGATTCAGCCCAAGAGAGGATATCTCCTTCTTTTGGGGTGTTACCGATTTCTGGTAAATAGGCCGCACAAGAGAAAGCGTTTTTGTTTTTAAGACCAACTTTTGTCATTTGTTCTTCATACATCTCTTGTTTTGCGTACATAATCTTGGAGAAAACTAACTTCTCTAAAAGATTACATTTCACATTTTCATAATCAATTGGTCTTGGATCCACGGTGAAATTACCTTTTGTTTTAATACCAGCTTCAATAAGTTGGTCCATCGTGGAAAATAATGGCTTTAATAACTTAATACCGAAACTAGTTACTAAATGGCCATCATCATGAGTGACTTTAATTAATCTTGGCGCGCCAAAAATATCTCCAAACATGACGACAGTTTCCATAATCTTCGCCATGGTCTCGCCTTGTTTGCCAGCGAGGATATCCTTTTGTTCCAAGGTTAATTCCATTTTTGGTGTATACATATTTGGAATTCCTTTCAGATAAATAAATTTTAACATTTATTTTTGCTCTTGATTCATTTATCTTCGTTTCTAGTGGTTTTAGATATACTTTTCCTTTTTAAGGAAAATACTTTCGCATATTTGATATTGAGAAACAAATAAACAAATTTGTTTCAAAGATTATTTTCAAAAAATAGTTAACAGTAACCATTTAAAAGCACATAATAGCGGAGTGATTTTATGATTGCGACGATTGTTATTTCATCCATTACATTTGTAACCATAATGCTGTCATTATTACTCTTTCCAAAGTTAAGAATTGGGAAAAGATATATCAGCACTTATTGGATTATTGCTTTAATCGGGGCAATCATACTTTTAGCTACTTCTTTATCCCCTGCAGGAGAAGTGTTTAATCAATTGACAGTTAATAATTCAATCAACCCTATCAAGATATTGGTTCTATTCTTTTCAATGACTCTATTATCAATATTCCTTGATGAGTTTGGTTTATTCCAATATTTAGCCAATCTAGCGGTCAAAAATGCGAAAGGCAGTCAATATGCTTTGTTCTTCTCTTTCTATGCTTTAGTGGCCGTTTTAACCGTATTTACATCAAATGATGTAGTGATATTAACTTTCACTCCCTTTATTTGTTTCTTCTGTAAAAGAACTCACCTTAATCCATTACCATATTTGATCGCTGAATTTACCGCGGCGAATACTTGGTCATTAATGTTAATGATTGGTAACCCCACGAATATCTTCTTAGCCACTTCCGCGGGTATCACATTTATCGATTACATTAAAGTAATGGCTATTCCAACAATCCTATCTGGAAGCGTTGAGTTACTAATCATCTTTTTGTTATTCAAAAGGATGCTAAAAGAAAAGATCACTAATGTGGATGAAGAAGAAAATCGTATCGAGAACAAACCAATGTTAATCATTGGGGTTATTCATTTAATTATTTGTTTAATCTTCTTAGTTATTGCTAGTTACATCAATATTGAAATGTGGATTGTCTCTTTATCATGCGCGGGTTCTTTGACAATCTTTACTTTAGTAACCGCGTTAATCACGAAGAAGAATATCGACTTCATTCCAGGTGCGTTAAAAAGATTACCTTATCCACTTATCCCATTCTTCTTATCAATGTTTGTGATTGTGGTTGCCTATAACTATCAAGGTTTATCAATTAAAATCGCAGAACTATTTGGTTCTAGCAATACGATTTGGATTTATGGCATCTCATCATTTTTAGCTAGCAATATTATTAATAATATTTCAATGAGTATTTTATACTCAAATCTCTGTAACTCATTAGAGGGATTTAGCTATATCTCCGCGGTATATGCCTCTATTATTGGAAGTAACATTGGAGCGTTCCTCACCCCAATGGGCGCGCTCGCGGGAATCATGTTTATGAATCTCGTCTTTGAACACGGTGTGAAATTTAGATTCCTTGATTTTATCAAGTATGGAATTATCGTGTCCGCGCCAACAATTATCACCGCTTTATTAACTCTCTCGTTAACTATCAACTGGGCATAAAAGAACAATGCCTATATAATATTCATATTATGGCGAAGAAATATCCTCAAATTGATCCACTACTTCCAATTAAAAGAATCTGGATTAGTTTTGCGATGGTCATCTGGTCTGCTGCTTTTATTGTGAAGACTAGATTTAAAGCCAAAATAGTTAAAAAGAATAAATTACCAAAGCCACCATATATTTATTTATCCACTCATGCTTCAATGATTGATTTTTATATGGCGTTAATGATTAATTTCCCACATCGTCCATATTGGATTAGTACTGTCGAGGAATTTATTCCTCGTTTCTTCATCTTTAGAAGGATTGGTGTTCTCGCGAAAAGAAAATTCACTAATGATCCAAAAAGCGCGATGAAATATCTCGAAGTTCTTAAAAAGAAAAAGATATTAATCATCTACCCAGAAGCCCGTTATTCATTTATGGGCGAAGAAGAGAGAATCGATAAGAGTTTAGGAAGATTCATCAAAACTGCGAATGTACCAGTTGTTTTAAATATCGCTCATGGTGATTATTTATATTGCCCTCAATGGAGTGATAGAAAGCTTCGTAAGATTGGCCCAATCATCAGCGAAGTCGAAACCATCATTTCTAAAAATGAATTAGAAACAATGAGTGCGAATGATATCCAAGAAAGAATTGAAGAAAAGTTCCATATCTCTGAAGAAGACTGGATGAGAAGAAAGAATATTCGTAACACTTACGAAAATCGCGCGGTTGGTCTCCACCGTATCTTATATAAATGTCCACATTGTGGCACGGAATTTGAAATGTCTTCAGAATCGCATTTTTTGAAGTGCGACCACTGCGGAGCTACCTACGATTATCTTGAAACAGGCGAATTAAAACGCGTTGATGGAGAAGGTAAGTTCACTTATCCAAGCCAATGGTATAAATGGGAAAAAGAATGCGTTAAAAAAGAAGTTGAAGATGGAACATATCATTTTGAAGATGATGTCCGTGTTGAAAAGCTATTAGGAGCGAAAATTGGTTTTGTTCCTCAAGAAGGTAAATATCATCTTACCCATTCCATCGAAGATGGATTTGTCTTGAAAGGTGAAGATAATGACTTTAATTTCCACCGCCCATCATTACAAAGTTATGCAGTTCATATTGAATATGACTACATCGATAGAGGTGCCTTCCTTGAACTCGCGGATAATCAAGACACCTACTTTGTCTATCCATTAAATAAACCTTTAGAGCTCACTAAAATACATTTCGCTGTCGAACATATTTACGATAAGTTGAAATCAAAATTAATTAAGTAATTTGAGTATTTTAAAAGGGAGTTTTACTCCCTTTTTTGTTATCTCTATTTAGTAATTCAATTAGATAATTGTTAAGACATCTGTGAAACAAGTTAATTCAAATGTTTCCATGATGTCTTCGTTAACATGGCAAAGGCACATTTTACCTTGGCTATTCATTGTCTTTTGAGCGTATAAGAGAACTCTTAATCCTGCGGAAGAAACGTATTCGACATCTTGGAAGTCTAAAACTAATTCTTGCACTCCAGGAATTTCTCTTTGTAAATATTCCATAAATTCTGGTGAAGTTGTGGTGTCAATTCTTCCTTCAATGAAGAGTGTTAATTTCTTGTCTTCTTTCTTTTGTTTAATAGTCATAAATATTTCCTCCAACTATAGATTCTTTTTTATTATAAGGATGTTTTGATTATTTTCTCTACGATAATCGATTTCATCCATTGTTTTTTTCACGATGAATAATCCTAAACCACCGATTTTTCTTTCATCCACTGAAGTGTTTAATTCAGGATCTTCCACTGTAAGTGGATTGAATGGTTTTCCTTCATCAACAACCTTGATGAGGATATGATGTGGGTCATCAATTATTTCATAACTAACTTCCACTTCACCTTGTCCACCATCGTAGGCATAAAAGACAACGTTAGTTAATAATTCATCAAGCGCTAATCTCACTTTATAACAAGTCTTATGATCCACTCCTACTTCTTCTAAAACATCGGAAATAGGGTCTAAAGCCTTTTCAATTTCTGTGACTTTTGCTTCGATTCTTTTTGAGGCCGCTTTATTCATTGTCATACCCCTTATATTCTAAGCAAAGCATTGTCGTATCATCAAATTGATCTTGATTACCCGCGAATGTATTAAGTGCTTCAGACATATTTGTGAGAATCTCTTTTGGTGATAAGTCTTTGTTTTTATTTAAAACATTAACCATTTCTTCAACACCAAAGCGAGAAGAACCGTTATATGATTCTGGGACACCATCTGTATAGATGAATAATTTAGAACCTTTTTCTAATTGAAGTTGATATTCAGAGAAAGGCGCCATGCCGTCCCATCCAACAACGAAGCAATGTTTATCTTTAAAGATTTCAAAGTCTCCATTTGGTTTCATAATGACTGGTTTTTCATGACCTGCGTTACACGCAGTTAATAAACCTGTCTTTAAATCAAAGACACCTAACCAAATAGTGACAAACATCTCTTCTTGGTTATTACCACAGATTTGTTTATTGACCGCAGTAATAACTTCTTTTGGTGATAAACCAAGCATCGCATAGTTCTTCACCATAATCTTGCTAGCCATCATAAATAAGGCCGCTGGGATACCTTTATCAGAGACATCTGCCATAACTAAACCTAAATGATTATCATCAATTAAGAAGAAGTCATAGAAGTCTCCACCAACTTCTTTCGCAGGAACCATTGATGCATAAACATCAAATTCTTTTCTTTCTGGGAAAGCTGGGAAGATATTTGGAAGCATGTTCTTTTGAATATTCGTCGCGACACCTAATTCTCTATTCTTTGAATACAAATCTTTCTCATTACTTGAATATAAGAATGCATAGATGAGAACTAAAGAGACCATCATCGCTGTGTATTGAATAGAAACGCCATAGGTGTATCCACCAGATCCCACTGCGAGAATTGGAATAGCGATAAACGCACCGATGAGGATTTTTGTTTTGATACTTTCCTTAGAAAGGAAGATACCGATCATAACACAGACAATCATAAAGACTGTGTATGTTTGAGAAATCCACCATGTATCGTGATTTCTGGCATATATGCCAGTAGCCTCATCAATTGTGAAATATAAAGGATAGAAGAAATTGACAAATGGTAATAATGAAACGACGAATAATAAGAACGCTCCAACGTATGCGAGAGTGGTCATCACTTTGTCATCGCTCTTTAAAACATGCAAAGCATATAGGAAGAAGAAATATGCAAAGAACGCAATGTTGATAAAGACTAAAATACACAAGATTTTATTTAATAAAGTTAGTTCAGGAATACCATCGATAAGCATTTGGATTGTGTCGAAGAATAAGCAAGAACTGCCCACTAAAAGGACTTTAACAAAGATACGGTTATAACCGCTTTGTCTTTTGTATGACGGTAAAATCGATAAAGTCATCATAATCGCGACCGCCATACCGCATAACTCTCCACCAATACTGAATGCAAATTCGATTGGTACATTTTCAAAATGTCTAATTTCAATGCCCACTATCGCGCCGAGAAATAAAACGCACATAATGCCAAACATTAATGGGATAGCCCATATTTTCTTATCTAAGAATGTCGATAATTTGTTTTCAAATGCCATATTAAAAGTTCCTTAAAATCATTCTATCAATAACGTTTATTTAGTTAAAACATTATTTTAATAGTACACGCGATTGTGCGAATGTGTGCTATATAATATAATGAACTCATATTTGGTTAGGAGGGACACTTATGAAACCATTAATTGGCGTTATTGATGCAGTCCTTGTGAAAAAAGGTAAAAAGGCTCTTCGTGATATCGAAGCGGCTAGTAAAGACCCACGTAAAGCTAACGAAGCTTTGCTTTTAAAAATCTTACAAGATAACAAAGATACTGAATATGGTAAGAAATACGATTTTGCCAATATTAAATCTATTGAAGAATATCGTCAAAAAGTTCCATTCAGTAACTACGATACATACGCTCCATACATCAACCGTATGGTGAAGAAAAAAGAAAAGAATCTCATCACTGCTTACGAAGTAATTCAATATGCGGAAACATCTGGTTCTGTTGGTGTACAAAAGAAAATTCCCGTCACCATTGAATCAATGGAAGTTTATGAGAAATATTCTTTTGCTAGAACTAAAGCCCTCGCCGATAAATTCTATCGTGAAACATATGGTAAACACGTTCCATGGGAAAAAGGCTTAAATATGTTAGAAACCGAAACCACCTTAATGGATGATGGTACCCCACGTGGTTCCGTCACTGGTTCTGTTTCTCGTAGATTTAGAAAATTATTTAAATTATTCTTAACATCTCCAGATGAATTATTATTCCCTATCGGTGGAATGAATATGAACTACATGAAAGCAAGATTTGCTTTAGAAGAACCAAATCTCGTCTTTATGCTCAGTGGTTTTATGACCAATTTCGTCGATATGCTTAATTATATTAAGAAACACTGGGAAATGATTTGTGATGATATCGAACACGGCACGATTAATCCAGAAGTCTGTGAAGAGAAATCTCGTCCAGTGATGATGAAATATGTCAAACCTAGACCAAAGAGAGCCGCGGAATTAAGAAAGATTTTCGAAGAAGGTTTCGATACCCCGATCATTCCAAGATTATGGCCAAAATTCACATGGTCATGCGCGATTGGTACAGGTGGATTTGCTACCTACGCAGAAAAATACATTAAATACGCTGGTGAAAAAGTCGCGATTGACTACTTCGTCTACGCTGCTAGTGAAGGTATGTTCGCCGCGTGTATCAAGATGAACGATCCAAGATTCATCCCATTAACTGATAGCTGCTTCTTTGAATTCTTACCAGCTAATGCTGATGAAGACGACACCAATACCTTAACCATCGACCAATTAGAGGAAGGTAAAGAATATGAAATTATCATTACTAACCAATGTGGTTTCTATAGATACAAGATTCTCGATGTCGTGAGAGTTCTCGGTTTCCATAATAACTGCCCACTTATCACATTCGCATATCGTAAAGGTCAATTAGTCAACGTTGCCGCTGAAAAGACAACAGAAGAACACCTCAATGTTGCAGTGAAGAGATTAGGTCAACAATTAGGTGTCGACTTCAACGACTACGCTTTATATATCGATACAGAACCAACCGTTTCTAGATATGTCATGTTATTAGAACCGGATAGACCAATTGAAGTTGATAAAGATGGCAAGTACGCTCAAATGTTCCAAGACATTCTTTGCGATGTTAATCCAGAATACGATTTCTTCGCGAGAAAAAGAGGAAGTATTGGTATGCCGCTCATCCTTATTCAACAACAAGAAACTCACGCTTTATGGAGAGAATTTAAACTCATGAAAGGTTCTAGTGCGAACCAAGTCAAACCAGTCAGAGTTCTCGATGTTCCAGTCAAACAAAAGTTCTTCCTCGGCTTAGTTGAGGAAGGTCAAGAAGTTCCAAACTGGAATGTTTACACCAAAAAGAAGAAGTAAACTTGATTTTCAAACTTGAAAAAATAAAAAGAGACCACCTAATAGGTGGTTTTCTTCATTATTTACCAATTTTATCAACTTGATGATGTGGAATTGATTTTGGATCTAATGATTCCTCTCTCACCATGATTATCTCGCTTCGATCGTTCCATTCAACCACTAAACGAGTGTGGTTAACTAAGTTCAAAGTGTAATCATTTCTCTTGTTATGTGTTTTTAAAACTAGATTATACGTTCCTTTATTAAATGTGTTAGTCCAGTTCTTACCAGGAGCGACATTAAATATCACACCCTTTAAAACAACAGTTAGAGAATCTGAATTCATTACATTACGAATCTTACTAGCAATTAGCTGCATGCCTGAAGTTTTAGCGTTTCCAAAAACAATTTCAATTTTGTAATGTTCTTCTCCACCTTCAGTAATGCTTTTAATTGTCTGTTGTTGGAGCATATTTTCAAACACTTCATAATTAAACGAATTATGGAAATCAACCGCCGATGCGGCGCGATACGCGGCAAGAGGATGCTTTGGATTGATAGGGTTAAATAAGTTCAATACTTTATTTAGTTTTGATTTATCTAATAGTTCTCGATAATTTCTTCCTTGTTCAACAAAAGCATCAATATTGACCTTTCCTGGAACACATGGAGCGACACCCGCTTGTTTAGCAAGCATATTCACTACAGGCGCGGAGTCTTTCATGTAATAAACCGCAACCCTATCCGCGGAGAAATTAGAACACTTCTTCCAATATCTCAAACCACTTCTCACGCTTTTAACAATCGCGGAAGTAATAATGCCAGTTACTAATTCTTGTCCCACCGTTTCAATAACTTCAGCGATGACATTATATAAAGCATGTCTAAAAAAAATATGTCCACACGCTTGAGCGAGAACAACATCTATCTCTTCTAATGAAAATGACCAGAAAACCCCATAATCTAAAACGAGGAATGTTTGAGTGTCGCCAAAGACTTCATATTGGCTATCTAAACCAGAACCTAAATACATTTCTGGTGGTTCGATTTGTAACTTATCGCATATTGGTAATAAACGATTATAAATCTCAGGATATTGATCGGGACCTAGTTTAACAAAAGAGGCTGTCGCGCTAATCTTAAATGCCTTTTCATCAATAAGTTCTGTAACTTTCTTACAAACCGCATCAAAACCAGGGATGCTTCTCATCGCTTCAGTAGTAGCTTTGTCCACTGGATGAATAAAATCTTTATAAGGAATAGACATAATAGAGGCCTCCTATCAAAAAAACTATGAACGCGTCTAACAAAATCAGTTTACACGCAAGTGATATTATAATCATTCATTATTTTTCTCATTTAAATGCATTTTTGTAAAGAAAAACCCCGAATTTTCGGAAAAATAACGGGGTTTTGCAATATTTTTTGAAATTATTTAGCTTTTTTTCTAAAAACCAAACCTTTAATTAATGCGACCACCGAAACAATGAATGGAGTGGCGACAACGATTAAGGTTGCGATGTTAACGCTCGCGGAGAATGCGACTGGTAAAATACCAAATCCAGCATTACTTGGTCCATCTAAGTTAAGGCCTAAACCAACGAAATAGAGAACCATTGCTAAGACGGAAACACATAATCCACAGAGAGCTAATGGGAGTAAGAATTCTCTCTTCTTTTCTTCTTTTAATTGGTTGTAGTAAAGTTCCCACATACCAATGAATAAGATGTTAACTAAGAAGACGAATAATAACGCTAAAGAGAAGAATAAATATCCGTGTTTGAAGTCTTGGATGAATAAGCCAAGGAAGAATCCTGAGAAGCTGAATAACGCGACCAATAACCAGAAAGTAACGAATGTGCAGTACGCACCTCTAGCCTTCTTCACGATTGGACCTCTAGCAGGAACTAAGTATGGCATCTTTTCTTGGAGTTTACTTAAATAAACTAAGACGAACACACCAAGAGCGACAAAGATTAAAGAGAAGAGGATGGAATCTAATGGATATAAAGCTGATGGAGCGCCTTCCACTAAGGAATGGAATTTACCCATGATTAACATGACGATAATCGCGAGTAAGTTAGCGCCAGCAAAAGCTAATAAACAAATCGCATCTTTCTTTAATGATTTAACTAATCTTCCTTCGGTATTACGGAAGCAAGCATGGAAGAGTAATAAAGCCCAAATACTCATAAAGCATGTTAGGAGTAATGGAAGAGATCTTGTGATATCTTTAATCGCGACATCTGCAGAACCGCTAACGATTGAGCCAACAAAATCCGCAAAGGCATATAAAGCGTTAAAGAATGTTAATGAGGCGAGGACGAAGAAGAAGATAAGACCGCAAGAAACGATTAATGATTGTAATCTTTGCTTTGAATCAAAGCCGGAGAGGATGAAATTATCCTTACTAAAAAACTTTTTCATTACCATTTCACCCATCTAACGAAATCGCCAGAAGCCCTTTCATTTAAATATAAGTGTTCTAAATCAAATTCGCCTTGAATATTGTTTTCAGCATCGGTAAGTGTCACTAATGCAGCACCAATTAAATCAAAGTTTTCATTGATACCAACAGAAGCTAAACCGGATTGCATATCTGGATCTGTTGAATCAGCTTCAATATGCGCGAAGTATAGTTCTGGACCAGTTTTGACGCCTAAACCTAAGACCAATGAATTACCATTTTCGTCTTCCATTTCGACAGTCCAGTCAACGTTATGAGCGTGGCCCATAAATGCGCCTTTTAAATTGTGTTTAAGTCCTTCTTCAATGAAATTAGATTTATATGCTTCAGTACCATTATCAGCGAAGCCTTCTAATTTGAAGAATTTGTTTTTATATGTTGCACCTGCTTTAACAGCATCCCACATCTCGCCATTGTCTTGTTGTGGAATGTGATAGTAAGCAATTGTTGGAACATCTTCTCCAGCATTATTATGTTCTTTGAGCCACCAATCAGTTTGGTCTTTACGAATATAATCGTAATCTCTGAATGGAGATAAGCTTGTTTCGGAGAAAGAAGCACCGGAATCTAAATGAGCGAGTTGCCATTTAACTTCACTATTTTTATTACCATCTGCAGTTAAGTTAATGATGAAGTTACTTCTACCATATAAATTGTCATCTGGTTCAAAATAGTAACAATGTTTTGCTTTAGCAAATTGATCGGCTAACCAGTTTGGATTATAAAGACCATGTCTATCGTGGTTACCCCAGATAGGAGTGTACATAAATCCATATTGTTCAGCTTTTTCTTCAAAGTAACCAACAAATGATCTTACTAAGTAAGAATTGGAAAGCATGAACATATCACCAGTTAATTCGACTAAGTCAATCTTCGCATTCGCACCTTGGCTGGCCTTCACATGAGCGTCAGCTTCGGCGAGGACTTTGTCCATATAAATCTTAGATTCGAATGTTGAACTATTGACGTTCCAGTGGATATCAGTTAATTGCAAGATATTGAAGCTTTCATGATATTTCATCGTGAAAACATAGTCATCAAGGTGTGTCGCGTAATCTAAAACGCTTCCACAACCGGTCAACGCTACTGATAAGACTGGTAAGAGAATAAGAAATGATTTATTTTTCATATTTACCACCTTTCAAATCATTTCAATTATACATAATAGATAACAAAAAAAGACAATTTTATTTGTCATTTTTTTAACAAACTATGTGTTTTGTAAAATATCAATTCACTTATTGGATGAAGAATAAGGAAAATGCGATTATGAATTGAGCTAAATAATAGAACACAGAATAAATAGCCATATAGGCTTTTGGTCTTTGTCCTTTTTTGAAATAAGCACCAGTTAACATAAAGTCACTAGCCATGAAGAATAAGGCTCCGGCAAAGAACATTACTGAAGTAACATTAGAGAATCCATGAAGTATCGCCATGTATAGCGCAGTGGACACCATTGAAGTTAAACAAAGAAGATAGAAGATACCAAATGGTAACATCTTACCAAATGATATTTCCACTTTTCGAGAAACAATCATGTAGAGGAACGATATGCCTAACGCGGTGATAAATGGTAACATGACAAACCATGGATTACCTGGAACATAGTATTCTACGAATAACGCGACAATATAGAAGATATGTCCAAAAGCAAAGGCAAACATACCAGCGAGAATCCACAAGTTCTTTGTTTTTGTGGTGATATATTTAAATCCCAATAGAACATCTCCTAATAGGCCAAAGGATAGACCTAGAATGAGGAATACTTTAAATAAAGTATGTTCTGGGGTTATAACTGCACAATAAATGGCTAAAGCGACAAAGAATAAAGAGGCAACTGTCTTTAAAACAATTGTTTTCAAGGAGTAATTTATTACTTTGCTCGCAATAAAAATACCCGAAGTTATTGCCCCTAGAGAAAGGAGAATTATCGCTATAACCATATCTATTTATATTATAACCATATTATGCAAAAGAAAAAAGGCGCAAGGCCTTTTCTCATTTTTGTTCTTAAAGAATTATGCACCTCTAAGTTCAGCGCGGTGTTTGAAGCAAGCGACGACGAGTAAGACGCTAATAGCAAGACCGAGCACGTGTGTGACGATATTGGCTGCATTAGCACCTTTGGTAAGATCATTAATGAAGTTATAGAGTCCAAAAGCTAAGGAGATGATGTTAACGATAATGCAGAACATACCCCATCTGCCTTTGAGAGAGAATAAGAATCCACCAATAATCTTGAGAACATCAAAGAGTGAACTGAAGACTAAAATAACAATAATTGCGCCAATAGCAATACCGACGGCTAATTCGATTGCGGCTTGATCTCCACCAGCTTCTTGTTCAGCAGCTTGTTTCGCAGCTTCTGTAGCGGCAGGAATACCTATAGCGGTGAAAACGATTTCTGTGACCAAGAGGACGAGAGAAATAATTGTCGCGATCAAGATGATGACTGCCCAGATTGACATTTTATTTTTCATGGGAAAAACCTTCTTTCTTGTTTATAGAATAGCAAAACATTTAGAAATAATATAATACTTTTTTCGACTTATTTGTTCAAATCAACAATTTTGTTGAACAATCTGTCTTTTTCCACCATATCAACAGCGTTCATAAACATTGGTAAGACAGCACTGCTGCAAGCAGATAAGATAACATTGCCTTTGAACTCTGGATCTTTTTCGTTGATATATTTAACTAAAGCTTTTTCCATCATCACATTTGTATAAATAGATACAAATGGAACAAACGCTCCGATGATATATAAAGCTTTTTGCCAACCAGCAAAATTGATACCGAGTTTCTTGACTCTAGACAATCTCACAAAGTAGCTAACTAAACCGAAAATACCACCAGATAAGATGAATAAACCGACGTTAGCTAAATAGCTTTCTTTATCATAGAAGAAGCGTGTTTCTTCGTTCGCGGATGATTTGCTTTCATCGAATTGATATTCGATAATCTTATCTTTTTCTGCGATATTCATATTGATCTTCGCAGTTAAGATAGCGTTCTTATTTTTTAAGTCATCAATTAACACTTTCTTTTCTTCTTCAGAGATTGAAGTGCTATTGATTTTTGCGATTTTGGCTTCTAGCTTGCTATTTTCAATTTCTATTTTTCTAAGCAAAGACTTCTTTTCTTTTTCCGCGGTGGATTTTAAGTCATTATAAATGACTTTCGCAGAATAGTTCTTTGGCATTAAGAAGCAAATGAAGAAACCGATTAAGCACATCACTGCGACGATGAATGGGCCCATAGAAACGCCACATTTCCACTGGAAAGCAACGCCTTCAGATACTCCGTCTTGAACCCATAACTTTAAGTAGTTATAAACAAGAGAGGAAGCAATCGCTCCAACGACAGATGTCGTTAAAGCTTGGACAGCGAAATACATCGCTGAGTGGTTTTTATGAGTGATTTCTTCTTCAACAGAAGCAATAACTGTTGGAATGAGATATGGCATCATGAAGAAGGCACCAATACCCCAGCTACCAATAATACTTCCAACCGCGCCAATAATTAATTTTGGAGCGAGTTGATCTCCCCAGAAATATTGGCTACCAAATAGGAAGGCTAATATCGCTACGCCAAAGGCTAATAAACAAGTTTGATAGACAAATCTAATGCCGGTCTTCTTTCTTAATCTATTAAAGAAGAAGAGCATTAATGGAACAGGAGCAAAAGCACATGTATTTAATATTGCCGCCCATCCCGCTCCTAAGTTCATGACACCACTAATTAAAGCGTTTTGAGAAACCAAGAACATTTGAAGTCCAAAGAAGGTGACACAGTTGACGAGTGTCCATTTCATGAATGGTTTAGATTTAACCGTCAAAGCGATTGATTTGCCAATGCTAACGCTGGTATCTTCTTGAATTTCTTCCGCATCTTGATTCTTTCTAAATAAGAACGGAATTAAGATGGTTAACATTAATGGTGAGAGATACAAAGCGACTTTCCAAATTGGAATATTTACTAATTTAAAGATGGCAGGAATTGCTGCGTAAACTAAAGCATAAGAGATAGTGTCAAAGACTGATTTATAAGCAGAAACTCTCGCTCTTTGAGTTTGGTTTGTGCACACTTCACTTAAGCTTCCATAGAAGGTAATTAATGCAAGTGTATAAGATGCAAAGAAGACGATTGACCAAGCAAAAATCCAAATTGTATTGCCGATTTGCTGGGATAATGTGATATCTTCACCTTTTCCAAAGACTGGAAGCCAACATAAAACAAATGACACAACCATTGGTAAGAAGGAGATGAGAATGGTAAGGAATCTCTTTCCTTTTTTACTTTTAATGGAGTCTGTTAATGCGGCGAGTGGGACGTCGATCACGCCATCAAAAATTCTTCCAAGTGTCCACAAAATTGGGAATATGATGACAGAGACAATTGTCACTCCGGAATAGCTCCAGAAATCAATATCCGCGGCTAATCCAGTTGGAATAACTGCGTCTGTGAAATAGGCCATCATCAAAACCATCAATAAATTTGGTCCTAAACCACTGATGGCGAAAACAACCTCTTTCCATCTTTTGTTCAAGCTGATTTGTTTGCTCATTTTTGCTACCTCTCTAATACCTTTGATAATTACTTTGTTGTATTTTGTTTTTCTTCAAACGATTTAAAATATCGTTTCTTGTCGTAGTTCTTGCTACGTTTACTCAATGAATAATCATACAACTCTTTCATCTTGTTATAAATAATATCGTTAAATGCTGATATTTTATCCGTGTCTATATGTGTTAAATCATCGAAATAATCTGATGGATAAATTGGTTCACCTAACACGACTCTATTGAAACAGAAATACTTATATGGGTTAACGAATATAAACGGAATAATTGGTGTATTTGTCATCAATGACAAAGTGGATGCGCCACCTTGGAATGTATCATCCAGTTTTCCACTAAAGTTGATATGTCCTTCAGGGAAGATAGCCACTACTCCACGACCATTTAAAGTATCAATTGCTTCTCTAAATGCTTGAAGGTCGACTTTTTGCATCGTGTTACGGTGATATTTAATATTTCCACTTCTCTTTAAAACAAAATTAAAGAATTTTGAGAAATAAACATCTTCTGCGGTGATGATTCTGATTCTTCGAGATAAGAAGTGAAGATAGATAAACATAACGTCGCATGGTCCAACATGATTTGCGCATATCAAAGCGTTATCTTTTAAAGCCGCTCTGATTTTCTTTTTATCTCCTAAATAGTATTTCTTTGTGGGGAAAACAAAATAGAATATTGGAATAGACGTGATTTTTGTAAAATCAAGGAGCCAGTACTTTGTCGTGAAAATCTTTTTAGTTTTATATTTTTTATGGTCACGACAAATTGTCGCCATCTTTTTAATCTTATTTCTTGTTAATTCAGAAAGATTATTGACTTCTTCATCACTGATTTCATCTTCTTCGACATTGTTTGGATAGATAGTTTCTCCAACGACAATTGTTAATCTTTTAAATAAGCCATATCTTCCATCAATGTAGAAGGGAACAATTGGTTTACCAGTTTTTAAAGATAACCACGCAAATGTTTGATTAAAATCTTGCACCACTCCTGGCTTTTCTTCTAATTTTCCTTCAGGAAAAATCAAAACTATTTTCTTTTTATTTAAATAATCGATTGTTGTTTTAATCGCTAAAGCGTTTTGGCCATTTGTACGATCGACTTTAATATTGCCCATTGTATTATTTAATAAACCCATAAATTTGTTTTTATAAACAACTTCTGCGACAACCGTGTGAACGTATCTGTACCATCTTTTAAAAACGAATGAATAATAATCAAGAACACTTGTATGATTAGGAACATACAAGACTCCTTTTTTGTTCTTTTTGAATTCTTTCTTAGCTTTTTGAGAGACATAGAAGAATTTTGGCTTAATGAAAATGATAAAAGGAATGAATCCAGTTATTAGGAGAAAAATACGGAATATCGCGTAAAATACCTTTTTCATAATGCCTTCTTATCTTTTACTTGCGAAGTCAATTGACATCTATAACAACATTTATTCGCCAATGTTTCGCAGTTATTATTAAGAAAATCGTAATTCTTTTCGCCAATAGAATTGACTGCTAATAGAATACGTTTTTTTCTACTTCTTGAAAATAATTTTTCAAAAAAAGATAAAGAGGCAATCTCAACGATGCCACTTTGTGAGAAAAACTCTATTGATGTTTTCTTAACTTCTACCAATTCAGGTTTATCGATTGAATCGCCGCTTTCCCCAGTATAATGGATGACTTCGTTATCTCCAATATACACTCCATGATGGTAATACATTCCACGGCCAACTCTAATATGATCACCAGGTTTTAAAGTTCTAATAATCCACTTCATACCAAGGCTTTTTCAATTAAAGGAACAAACGATGCCGGGGTACATGGAGGATTGTCGTAATCGATTTGTAATTGCTTTTCTATTTTTTCTTCAATGATGTTAATTAGCATAAAATATTTAAGGCTATTCCCACCTAATTCATTATAGAAATGGCTATTTGGATTGATCTTCATTTCAGGGAATGCCTTCTTAAAAGAAGAAATAACAATTTCTAATATCTTATCATCAGTGGAAACAGAATTATTAATTCCTTTTTCTTTTAAATCTTTTAATGGGATGAATGATTCTTTTTGATTTGCTAATAATTGTTTTAATTCATTTCTTTTCGTTTTTAACGAATTAGCCTTTGGTAAAGCAATATTTGTGTAATAGATGGATGAAATGTGTTTGTTATTAATACTATTTAATTCTTTAATTACTATATCTAAAGGCATCAATTCATTGTATGAAGCAATTAACACAATGTTTTTATTTTGCTCCACTAAAGCAAATTCTTTTGCGGTTGGTAAAACAATACTTTTTTCCATTAATGGTAAAGATAAATTCTCACCATCACCTTGGATGATGATTTCATCATCTCTACCTAATAGGTAGAACGCACCATTTCTATCCTCCACTAAGTCACGAGTATCAATCCAATCATTATCTTTTAAAATGATTTCTTCTTTACCATCGATGATATGTCTAGAAGATGATGGAGCGTTCACTTTAAGTGAACCATTATCAATTCGATAATTCACATATCTAAATGGTTTACCAATTGATAAAGATAAACGTTTTTTAAATGTGTTAGATTCGCATAATGATGTGATTCCTATTTCTGTAGATCCATATCCATTAACGAGTGGATAGCCTAATAAATTGATTGTTTTAAGCGTGTCTTCCTTAAGGAAAGCTCCGCCACTAACGCAGAATCTAATTGATACACCAAATATTTCATTGAGGTATTTTTTAAACACCACTTCTCTCACTAAATATGTGCCAAAAGAATTGAAATGACGCTGCAAGAAGCTTGATAACTTAAATGCTTTATCTAATTCCTTTTGTTTCTTTTCAGTATCCACTTTCGCTTTGATTAATGAATCAATGCTCTCCCAGAATAACGGGACAGCAAATATATGTGTTGGCTTTGCCAACAAACATGCTTGTTTGATGCTCTTTGGACTTAAGCTGCTCGGTAAAACAAATGGGATATTAAAGAACATGAACCATAATAAAACCGCGAATAAACCAAAGATATGATAGAAAGGAAGAATGATTAAATGTTTTACTAAGCCTTTATAGGCTTTGCCAATATTCTTATCGCTTTCTAATATCTCGCCAGCGTTATATATTTGGTTACAAACTTGTTCTCCGTTATAAAAGACAACCTTGGGTTCACCGGAAGTTCCTGATGAAAGAAAGACTATCTCATTAGCGAATTCATTATCAAAAGAACAATTAGCTTTGCTAAATTTGATCTCAAATGGATTGATAAGATTTACATTTGGAATAGAAATCTTTTTATCAGTAATGAGGTAATCAAAATGTAATTTATCAACGACAATGTTGATCTCGCTATAATCGTTCGCGGTGCTTAATAACACAGGTGTGTATCCGCATAATAAAAGGCCATAAAAAGAATAAATCCATTCTTTGGAGTTATCTAAAAGTAAACCAACATATTTGCTCTTTGTTTTGATGTTATTTTTAAAATAACAGGCAAAGCATTCATTAAACATTTTGGCTTTTTCATAGGTGATTTCATCATAACCATAGTTATTGATGACATTTAAAAATGTGAAATCAGGATGAGAAAAAATGATGTCATATACACTTTTAAGTGTATGTTCACCATTTCTTAGAAGTGCAATGTTGCCTCTAACTCTCTGTAAAGCTTTCTTTCTATTTACTTTTTCCGCTTTTACCATAGTCAAAACAATAACGAATTAATTATACGACAATCAATCAATTTTGCCATAGTTTTTGTAAACAAAAAAACCTCAACGATTGAGGGTTATTTTTGAATTATTTTTTTCAAGTTGAAAATTAATCAAATTTGTTTTGATGCGTTCTTAGTTATTTGAATTATAGATTTCAAGTGCCTTATCAACAATTTGATGACCGTCATCAATATTCAGCGAATAGTAATTATAGAAAGTGTAGTTAATTCTCTTATGTTCGAAAGTATAAATAACTGCAGCGTGTTCATAATCGTGATAAAGATAAAATGTCCAGGAAGGGACTATTGATTCATCATAATCTTTGAAATACTTTAGGAGTGGTATTTCTTGAAGAACATCATTTGTTTTATTAAACGTGATACCTTTCATGACATCTAATAATTCGCCATCATCTTCAAAACCAATAGTTGTTCTTTCATGTTGGCAATTTACATATTTTTGTTTGCTTTCGCTCATGAAAGTAAAGAAGTTTTCAATTGTTCCTTCTGCTTTCGATTTTTCTTGTGCTGCTACTTCATCATCAATTAGTTCATTCAAGTATGATTTAACAAAACCATTAATGTAGGAGGCTTGTTCTACTGGGCAAGTGAAATGATATGTGTATAAGCGACTTAATGCAGCTTTATATTCGATTCTTGTGTAACCATCATCATAAATATAAAGTTTGGAATAATTAGGGCCTGCGGTGGAGTGGCTATGAAGGTGATAATATGTGATATATCGATTAGATTTAGACTCAGTTTGAGATGCAGCGGTGAATGTGCATGTTTTTAATATTTCATCTTTGACTGTTAAGTTGTAATCAATAAATGAACGTTCAACTTCAGTAGAATGTATTGTGATATATCTATGCGGCTCGCTAATGTGTGAGAAAAATAGTTCTGGTGAGCTATAATCTTTCGCTTTATCATCTTCACATCCAGTAAGTGATAATGTTAAAGCTAAAACAGGAATGAATAACAACTTTTTCATATAATAACTATAACACAAAAACCACCCGTATGGATGGTTAATGATATCAAATATACATTGTAATTTATTTTTGTTTTTTTAATGCTTTTTTAACGAAAAAGTCCGCAAAAAGGGCATTAATTTTGAAAAATCGCTATTTTTTTATTTAAGTAATTCTTCAATTTTGCTTTTAGTTAATAAGTAACTTTCTTCGAGTTTATTTAGTTCATTATCAATGTTTAATTCTTTAATATTTTCATAATCTCTTGTGGCTTCAGTAACCACAGAAGCATCGTTATATAAATTAGTCAAAGCGAGATTTCCAGCGACACCTTTTAAAGAATGAGCCCCTTCAAATAAGGCTTTAAAATCTTTTCTTTCATAGCCTCTTATAATGCTTTCAAAGCCATTATTTGAGTGGAATTTAGAGAGCATTCTTTTGATGAAATCATCATTCATCATTCTCGATAAAGCGGTGTTATAATCACCACCCACTATCTCGTAAAATTCTTTAACAGTCATCTTTTTAACTCCTTCTCAATTAATTCGGCAAAATCATTTTCTGGTAATGGTTTAGAGAAGTAATATCCCTGAATTACATCACAACCGATTTCCTTTAAGAAATTATAATGTCTTTCGGTTTCAACACCTTCCGCGACACTTGTTACTCCGATTTCTTTACAAATATTGATAATCATTTGAATGATGTTCGCATTCTTTTTGTTATTATCAAGTTTTCTAATAAATGACATATCCATTTTTAAAACATCAAATGGAATATCTAATAAAGAGTGAAGCGTGGAATAACCAGTTCCAAAGTCATCAATTTCAATTAAGAAACCTTTTTCCCTTAATGAATTACATAAAGTGATGATTGTGTCTTCACCCGTGGAATAAGCGCTTTCAGTCATTTCAATGTAGCAATATTGATGAGGGATACCTCTAGAGTCAAATGCTTCAAGAATTTCATTTTCTAAGTTAGTGTTATAAATATCAACACGTGATACGTTGACTGAAACTGGGAAATAGAAACCGAATCTCTCTTTCCATTCCGCCATCTTTTCAGCTACGACATTGAAAACATATTTATCAAGTCTTTGAATAAGGCCGTTTTTTTCAAATAAAGGAATAAATACACCAGGAGAAATAAATCCAAACTCTGGATGAATCCATCTCACTAAAGCTTCCGCGGAAGATAATTCATTTCTTTCGCCTTGGATCTTATATTTTGGTTGGAAATAAACTTTGAAATCTTTGTTTTTGATTGATTGATCAAAATAACTAATTAAATGCTCGTTAAAGTGAGTTTGTTCTTCTGACTTCTCATCATAAATAGCGAATATCTTATTAACATCTTCTTTCACTACTAAAGATGCCACCATCGCTCTACCGATAACGATATCAATATCCATATCCGGTTTAACATTTTGGTAAATACCAACACGGATATGAACAATGTTCACATGAGTTAAACCTTGGACATGTTCAATAATGTCATTAAAGAACTTGCTGTAATCATCTAATTGATGACAGTAAATATAGAAATTATCACCATTAGCACGCGCTGCAATACCTGCGTTTTCTCTCACGAACGCTTTCACTGAATTAGCGATATCTTTTAATATCTCATCCGCGTAATCATGACCATATAATTCGTTAATTAAATGGAATCTAGTAATGTTGATCGCCAAAAGATCTTTTTTGATCCTTGGGTGTCTCATATTAAATTGAGCGCAGTATTTCTTAAAGAATTCGATTGAATATAAATTAGTTAATTTATCTCTTTTAACTTCTTTGATGATACTTCTATCTTCGTATAACTCAATCATACGATTGATTCTAGCGATGATGATATCTGGGTTATCATATGGCTTTTTAATAAAGTCATTAACACCTAAATGGAAGCATTCTTCTTCAATTTCCGCATCCGCGGTCATAACGATAAATGGAATTCTTTTGATTTCAGGAGTCTTTTGTCTCACTTTTAAAACTTCATACCCATTCATCACAGGCATAAAGATATCAAGAAGAACCATATCGATGATTCTGTCATCTCTATTTAAAATGTCCAAACATTCTTTTCCGTTAAAAGCGCGGATAATCAAAAAGTCATGTTCTAAATATGAAGAAAGAATATCACCATTGATTTCATCATCTTCAACAATCAAAACGGTTCTTTTGATTTCTAATTCTTTTTCTCTTCTAATGTCAGTTTTCATTTTTATTTATTTTATATAAATATTTTATTTAGGACAATATTTTAGTCCGTTGAACCATCTAAATCGAAAGGCATAAATACCTCCTGCTATGTAAATAGAATAACACCACTCACGCAACAAAAGTGCAACACAAAGAAAACCACCCAAAGGGTGGTCTTTTAATATCGTTAATAATTATTCAAATTTTCCGTAATTCTTGATCGCTTCATCGATTGTCATTTCGCCTTTCGCAACTTTGAAGGAAGCGACTCTGATTTGAACGGTTAATTGGTCTTTAATACCAAGAGCTTCTGGGGAATATGTACGTTCTTCTGGGACCTTGCCAAATGGTGAATAGAAGGAGTCGTAAGATAAGTCTTTTGTTGGAGTAACTAAGCGTTTTAATGACGCCATATTGTTGAGTTCACCTTTTCTCACTAAGAATCTCATAAATTCATTTGTCATATCGAGGTTTTGGCAGTCTTTATTTACGGAGAATTCAATAGATGGACTATCAATAAAGTATCCACCTTTATCAGTTGATGGGATTGGTAAATATGAATATTCAAATGGTTTATTTTTAAATGCTTCAGATTTTGCTTCACGCTTTTTAGTGCCAGAGGCAGTATCACCAGCACACACCATCATTGGGACATCGCCTTCAAAGAAACGTAAGATGACTGGGTCATAGTTACCAGTAATTTTGTCACATTCTTCTAAATCCACTGCTTTGCTATCAACAAGTTGTTTAACTTGATTTAATGATTCACGCATATATTCGCCTGCTGCAGGATCTAAATTGTTCGCAAGTTCTAATGCGGATGGATTCTTTGCTAATGTAGCGACAAATGATGGATAAGCAACTGTATTCATCAAAGAACTTGATGATTTTTGTGTATATCCCATCATTGGGCTCTTATAACCTTTTTCCGCGAAGGCTTCACAAGCGGTGAATAATTCACTCCATGTGGTTGGGATATTGATGCCTTCTTTTTTGAATAAATCGTTATTGATTAATGTTCCATATGTTCTAGAGAAAACAGGGACCATATAGACATCGCCTTTTGCATCTTTATTAATTAATCCTGGACGGATGCAGTCTAAATTTAATTTCAAAGAAGAATCAGATAGTTTTTCCATATGTGAGATGACAGGGGCGTATTTTTCATTTCCCATCATCCATGTATATGAGAAGAAGATATTTGGGCCATCCTCTCTATCGAGAGCGTTAGCAAGAGAGTTATTGTAATCATCAAGTTTCGTGTAGCTCAATCTAACGTTTGGATAATAATCATTGAATCGTTCAAATTCCGCTTCTAGAGCTTCGAAGTTATCATAACTTCCTGCGACTTGAATTTTGCAACTTGTTTCTTTGTTTAAAGATGGTGCGAATTCATCACTAGAATTTCCACAAGCGGCGAGGGTCGCTACTGAGACTAAGCTGACAGCAACACATAGTAACTTTTTCATTGTTTAGATTCCTCCTTAATTTTTTGAATCACTTTAACAACAAGTTTGATATCTATTGGTTTTGCGATATGTCCATTCATACCGGCATTTAAACATTCTGTAACATTTTCTGAGAAAGCATCCGCGGTCATCGCGACGATTGGAATAGAAGAAGCCCAAGGATCTTCTAATTTGCGGATTGCTCTAGTGGCATCTAAGCCGTTCATCTCTGGCATTTGAATATCCATAAAGATGAGGTCATAACTACCTTTTTTCGCTTCTTTCATCTTCTCTAAAGCAAGGCGACCGTTTTCCGCGCGTTCAGTGGTAATACCATACATTGATAATAAGGCGGAAATGATTTCCCAGTTAATATCATTATCTTCAGCGACAAGGATATTCATGCCTTCAATATCAGAATAATCATTTTCTGGTTCTGTAGATTGTACTTCAGTTCCAAGAATTTCACTTATTTTATCATAAAGTGTGGAACGGAAAAGTGGCTTTGTGAGGAAGCCGTTGACTCCAACTTCTTTCGCTTCTTCCTCGATATCGGAATATGAGTAAGCGGAAATTAATAAGATTGGAACTTTGGAATTAGCTTCTGAACGAATTCTTCTAATTGTTTCAATACCATCAATTTCTGGCATCTTTAAGTCAATGATGACTATGTCATAGTTTTTACCAGATCCTTGACGATGGTTAATCATACCAAGGGCTTCAAGGCCACTACTAGCTTGTTCAACTGATAAGCCTAAAGATTGTAAGGTGTCCACCGCTGTTTCTAATAAGATTTCATCGTCATCAACGATTAAGACATCCATATTATCGAGCTTCATTTCCGCTCTTTGGTGTTCAGCAACTGGAATATCTAATACGACAGTAAAGATTGTTCCTTTACCTTGTTCGCTTTGACAATCAATCGTGCCTTGCATTAAGTCCACCATTTGTTTGGTAATGGCTAAACCTAAACCAGTACCTTGAATCTTATTCACACGGCTATCAGTTTGACGAGAGAATGGTTGATAGAGTTTTTCCATAAATTCTGGACTCATACCGATGCCGGTATCCGCTACTCGATATGTGAGTTTCACACAGCCTTCTTTTTCACTATCTTCTTCTTTCATATCAACGCAAACTTTACCACCTGGTTCAGTGTATTTAATCGCGTTAGAAAGAATATTGATATAGATTTGATTTAATCTTAATTGATCGGCATAAAGATATTCTTTGTCCATACGACTGATGTGGAAGCTAAAGTCGATGTTCTTGTCTTTAATCATTGGTTGAGATAAGTTCATTAAGTTCTCCACTGTTTCAACAATTGAGAATGATTGAGGACAGAAATTGAGCTTACCACTTTCAACTTTAGATATATCTAAAATGTCATTAATTAATGTTAATAGATGGTTACTAGCAAGATTAATCTTACGGAGGTTTTCACTTACTAATTTTTGGTCTCCAAGATTCTTTTCTGTAATTGTCGTTAAACCAATAATCGCATTCATTGGGGTACGAATATCGTGTGACATTGTTGATAAGAAGTCAGTCTTTGCTCTATTGGCAGAATCCGCTTCTCTCGCTGTGGATTGAAGTTGTTTATTAAAATAAAGCATGACCATTAAGTCAAAGATAAACAAAACGATTAAACCCGCAGAAACAACACCAATCAATAACCAGTTTTGTGTATCAACATTTAAATTTTGCTTTGGAATTAAGCTGATAAGAGCCCAGTCACCTGTCGCATCGAATGGGGTATGTGCAACGATACATTCTTGATGGCGGGAATTGAACATCGTAAATGATCCTGTCGTAGTGGTAATCTTTTTAAAGAATTCTTGCGCGGAAGTGGAATCAATCGTGTTATATGATTTATAAAATTCAAAGAAACTCGAGTTCTTAAAAGTATCACCTTTAATAATGTAGTTACCATTTAAGTCGATGATAGATAACTCAGCGCTTTCAAATTCTTCTTTTGGGAAAACCCATTTAGTGATTAATTCTGAAACTGGTAAAACACGAAGCAATACCGCTTCTTTTTCTACCCCGCCTTCTTGAAGTGTAACAAAGTTACAGAAAGCGATAGATTGCTCACCATTAACTGGATTTGTATAAGCACGAGAAACACTAATTGATGTTCCTGTTTCATGAATCCAAGTAATGTCGTTTAATAAATCAAGACCTTTATAAGAGACAGGATAATTTTCTCTTTCACCCGTTTTTGTTCTTGTAGATAAACCAGTTAAGCTGTCTAAATAAACTAGATGAGCAGAAGCATTTGGTAAGACGTGAGAAATACGGATAAATGAGGCCGCTTCTTCAATTGTCATATTTTCACCATTAATATAGTGAGCCCAAACATCACAAACACGTTGTTCACCTTCTAAATAGTTTTCAGTGACGTGTTCCATGGTGATTGTCGTATTTTCAAAGTGCTCGATTTGTAATTGTGTTGTTCTTGAATACTCTAAAGTAGAGTAAACAACGACGAACACTAACATCGAAAGCATAATTGTGATATTAACTATGATTATCCAAATCTTTTTCATCGCGCTTTTAAGTATCTTTATAATAACTTATTTGTGGATATCTTATCACAAATATCAACGAATAAGTGTGTTAAATTAACAAAAAGTCACCCGAAGGAACCTCTTTATCTTAAGCCACCGTAGGACGATCCGGACTGTCCCAACGAGGACGGACGGATTTGGACTACGACAACAAATGTAGTCGTCTAATCTCATTTATTCTGTTTTGTGTGAACTTACTCGGCAATTGAATTACCAAGCATTTCATTATCTTGGAAAAATTACAAATATTTTAAGTTTTTACAAGTTTTTTGTTGCATGTAGATAAGTATTAGAAACAAAAATACTATCACAATATTTGTCATAGATGTGCCACAACATGAAGAAAAAACCGATTATTATTTCAAATCGGCTTTTCAAGATTATTCGTTTTGAATCAATGGTTCGTCTATTTCCTCTTCTTCGATAGATTTATCGTCGATGAGTTCACTAGATTCATCAAGAGATTCGCTTATTAAATCGCTTTCTAAACTTGTATCTTCAAGAAGTTGATTTTGGAAATTGAGTTCGTCAAGATCGATGACTTCATGAGTATCTTCTGGAATATCAGAATATTTAATATCTTTTGCTTTTGTGGCTTCTACAAGTGGTTTGAAGTTCTTCTCCACTTCTTTTTGTCCCTGGATAGCGTTAAGGATGCTGACAGAGAAATTGACCTTTGCTAATTCGGTTTTATTGAGTTTTGAATAGGCTTCTGCAGGGATTTCTTCTCCTGGATTCCATTTTGGGAACTTATGTTGTGACATACTCCCACCACTTAAAGAAGTGGGGGCTTCTTGCTCGATGACTCTAATGAGCCAAGCATAAACAAGCTATCCGGATGTGTCCCATCCTTAGTAAGTATTTCAATTCCCTTACGTAGAATATTTATAGAAGCATTTATATCTCGATTATGGACTGTTCCACATTCTGGACAAGTCCATTTTCTTATTTTGAGATTTTTCACCTTTTTATTTTTATATCCACATAAAGAACATAACTGACTACTGGCATAATTAGAGGGAACTTTAATAACAGTTCTTCCATACCAATTAGCCTTGTAGATAAGCATAGTAACAAATCTTGACCATGAGGCATCATTGATACTCCTGGCTAGTTTGTGGTTCTTTGTCATATTTGTCACCTTCAAATCTTCAATACATATCACTTGGTTTTCATGAACGATTGAATATGAAAGTTTATGAAGATTATCATTTCTTTGGTTATTTATATGTTTATGGATTCTCGCAATCTTGATTCTTTGTTTATTCCTATTATTACTACCTTTAACCATATGAGATAATTTTCTTTGCTCTCTTGCTAATCTATCCAAGGATTTAACTAAGTATTTATGGTTTTTATATTTCTTACCATTACTATCAACGATTAAATCTTTAATACCTAAATCTAAACCAATTATCTTATTCGTTTCTTTTAATGGAACGATTTCGGTTTCTACGAGTAAAGAAATATAGTACTTCTCATCACAAGTTTTACTTACTGTTATTGATTTAATTGCACCTACAAAATTACGATGTTTCTTTATTCTTATTCTTGAACATTTAGGAAGAGAGATATATCGATTGTTATCAGAAATCTTTACGCTTCCTTGATTATTCGTTGTATAAGATTGATCATTTCTTTTTGATTTATATTTTGGGAAATCATTTTGATGTCTAAAAAATGCTTTGAAAGCTGCATTTCTATTTATTTGAGCGTTACATAAAGCAAGAGAATCAACTTCTTTTAAAAATGGATAATCTTCTTTATATGATGCAGGGGTAATATCTTTGAATTCATGTTTTTCTTGAAATATCTCATTCATATCAGAAAGAGACTTATTATAGAAGAAACGAACACAGCCAAAAACTCTAGCAAAATATTCTCTTTGACTAGCGTTAGGATAGATACGATACTTGTAAGCTCTTCTAATCATAAACCTCCTAATTCAAGGAGTTAGATTAGTTATCATTCTCCTTGAGATTCGATGTATTCTTTAATCGTTTCAATATTTGCTCCACCTGTTGAGATTAAGCAAAACGATTGAGACCAAAAAGCATCTTTATATAATCTAGATCTAATAGAAGGATATTCTTTTTTAATTAGTCTAGAAGATGCAGATTTATAAGCGTTGATGAATTTAGAAATATTTGAATTTGGTTCACTTCTAAATAAGATATGGACATGGTCAATATCATGATTCCATTCTTCCAAGACAATATTGTAATTATCTTGGATATATTCAAATATCTCTTTTAGCCTTTCAGATATTCGATCGTTTATCACCTTTTTACGATACTTAACTACCAAAATAAGGTGAAAATGAATACTGAATACTGAATGGTTATTCCCTCTCAATTCCACATCTATATTATATCATTATTTATAATTATATAAAACAAGATTATGACAATATTTTTTGTTATTACGACTGATATATAAATATAACTAAAATACTTAAGTTTTCATAATATGATATAGATATTATATTTATATATCAAATAAGTGGTTGAGCAATTCATCCCCCACCTATAGAGGTAACCATCGATGAATAAAAACATTGTTAATCACAATATCGATGTGGGGGACTTCTTGCTAGAGTACGTTAAATAAGCATTTGTCTTATCTTCTAAGTTTTCCATATCTCCAAATCCGTTAAAGTTTGGATTATTGAAAACTTCATAAGCTTCTTCTAATGCACTCCACTTGGCGGAATAAGTGGCAAAGATTCTTGAGAAACGGCTTGGTTTGGTGGCATTGAATAGTTCGTCGAGATTCTTCTTTCCACCTACAGCGGCTTCTATTCTTGCTTTCACGCCGTAATATGCTGAATGTTCATCGAACATGAATTGTTTTTCATTAAAATCCTTATCCATATCTGGAAGAATTCTTTCACAGTTTTCTTTGAGTTCATCTTGCCATTTGAAGTTAACTTCATCTTCATCAATTTCATTGATCGCTTTATTGGCTTCGTTTTTGATGTATTCTGCGGGATTAGATAAAAACATCTCTGCAGCTAAATCATTCTTTTCATTCTTCACACTTTTATCAACGAGATATTTAGGAGCTTCTTTTCCGTCTGGGGTTTTGGTCTTACCAGAGGCTTCTGCTATTTTTTGACGAGCGATTTCCACGAAATGAGCAAAGCTATAATCGCGATCCTTTTTTGCTCCATGTTGGAGAATATATCTTGTCGCATAGGCAAGTTTATCTTTTATTGAATCGTACTTGTCAATGTTAGTTAAGAAATCCTGCATGGATTTGTACGTAACTTTATCTAGATCTATTTTCTTTACTTTGGCCATGAATAGTTCCTCCTATCTAGTGACAACACTATTATTCGTCTCCGCCAATGACGATTTCGTTCTCGTTATGTCTTTCTTCTTCATCAGCGTTAGGTGCTTGTTCGATTTCGTTATTATTTGGTTCAATATCATTCTTTAGTGATTCTTGGAAATCGTTTTGTATATCGTTATTGATGATATTGTTATTAACAGGTTCTTCATGAACGATACCAGCACGTTTTTCAAATTCTCTAATTTTGGCATCGTTAGCTTCGCGTTGACCTTCGATGGCGTCTTGCTGAGCTCTAGCGGCAGAATCCACTACTGATAAGCAGAATAACGCTCTTTGAGCCCCCGCTCCTCTTAGGCCTCTAGCCATTTCAGGAGTGATGTCTTCTACCCTTGTATGTGGGAATTTATGTCTAAGATAAGCCATCGCTGGATTAGATACTTTTGCGAGATTACCTTTTTCTGGTCCATTTCTATCCCAGGAAGCAAAAGCGGCTGTCACATCTTTCCACTCTTGAGAAGTTGAACGTAAAATATTTCTTTCCATGAAACTACCTTTATATTCATCCGCTAATTGGGCAGGATTGAAGTCTGGATAGTCTTCTCTTATATACATTTCAAAAGCATCACGCCTATTATTTTCAAATACTTCCCAATCGTTTCTTTTGCCTTGATTAGCTCGATCATAATTATTTCTTTCCGCACGAACTTTTCTTGCGCTTTGACGTGAAGCATTCGCACCAGCTTCTCCTGCGTTAGTCGCTTTGTTTTCATAATATTTTGCCATCGCATTAACTGGATCAATAAGATATTCTCTTAAGAATGCCGCGTCTTCATTTTCCTCGTATAAATCAAGTTCGCCAAATAATACTTTTTCTTCCAATTTCTCTCTAGATTTAGAAAGGAATTCTCCTAAAGTTGGCTCATCTTCACCTCTATCAGCAGAAGTATAATTTCCAACACCATCTCTAATGGCATCAGCAAGAGCGTGTTCGTTATTAGTAGCGTTTTCTACTTTAGAAATTCCTTTAGCAAGAGTTAAATTGTTCTTAAATCTCTTTTGGAAATCATCTAAAAGCTCTTCTCTTTCATAATTGTCTAAATCTCTTTGAGCACGGACAAGATAATTTTCAGGATTATCAGCGCCGACATCCCCCATATATCTTGCGTGCGGACCAGCTAACCAAGGGTATATATCTCGAGCAATCCTCCCTTTTGGTTCCATCACAAAGTTTTGTTCAAGCGCGGTATCAATATAGTCTTGACGCGCTGAATTGGTGAGACTTTTAAAAGCTTCCGCGGTTGGTCCAAAGTGACCTCTTGTCACTGTTGGAACAATATTATCCAAGGTGCCAGTAACATATTCAAAATATCTTACTGGGTCTGGTTCATTGAGCTCAGGAGAATAAGACGGGACTCTTTGGTTAGTCTTAAGATGTTCTACAACATTATCAACTTGTTCTTCGTCGAATTCTTTCTCCCACTCATTCACCATTTGTTCAAAATTATTCGGAATGTTGAATGATTTATTATTTCCATTAGCAAGTCTTTCTTCACCAACTGCACCTTCAAGACTAGTTTCAGTGTAATTTACGACATATTCTATATTCAAAACCGCTTTTTGAACTTCCCATATTTCATGCATATTAAGACGTTCATTATTTCGTAAGCGTCTATCAATCTCGTTTAAGAAATCAATATTTTGTTTTAATTGTTCGTATATTCTTCCCATTGTTATTTTTCTCCTTTTTTAGCGTGAATACATTATACATCATTACCCCTAATTACTCTTTGACAAGGTTTAGGCATAACTAGTTTACTACCTATTACGAGACTATATTACAACACTCGGTGCCACAGAAGTGCCACGCTTTCAAACAATTTGTCTACAACGAGCCCATAAAATACAAAGAAAAGGCCACCATTTCTAGCGACCCAAAAGATCAAAAAGAAATTTGGTAGTTACAAAGCTTTATAAACTCCACTTATTTCTAAAAGACAAGAAAAATTCTTGTCTATAATGGATATTTTTTATACAATCTAACATATTGTTGCGCTTTTGTGACAACTAATAGGTTATTGTATATATATAGTAAAAAAGGAGGCAACAAATATGCCAAAGA
Organism: Bacilli bacterium; assembly: GCA_045631885.1. Classification (GTDB taxonomy): domain Bacteria; phylum Bacillota_I; class Bacilli_A; order RFN20; family CAG-826; genus CAJOLV01. The sequence goes on along the minus strand of JAZQVN010000023.1, from coordinate 52,589 downwards.
AGCTTACTAGAACAGATTTAGAAAAAGTTAGATATGTCTCTATGATTGACTTCATGAAAAGAATCGACGAAATCGAAAGCATTGATGATAAGCGTAGATTCGCTGCGCACTACTTAGTGAGACATGGTATCGACACTAATAATCCAGATTATACTCTCGCTGAAGCCACTCATATCGCCAAGATGAAAATCGCTGAAGCTAGCGTGAAAGCCAAAGAGAAGTTCTACGACGAGGAAGACGCTGCGGATTATTATATCGGTGACGTTGATGGTGATGACCGCAAGGAAGTCGTTAATCCATATGCGGAATATTATGAAAATGATGTGGCCAACGAATATTTCATGGGACATGCTTCCGATTATTTGAACCATCTTGCGAACGATCTCGCTGATGCTGAAGCCCCAATAAATGAAAATGATATTGAAGAACGTAGACCAATGGACGAATACTTAAGTTCTGCTGCGAGATTCACTCCAGAATTAGATAAAGACATCATTAAGTTAGATGCTAAGCCAAACGCCCTTGATGTTAAGATACGTATCGAAACAAAGTTGGGTAAATCTGGCGCTTTAGCGGAATTATATAACAAGACCAAACCAAGCTTAGGCGCTTCTTTCTTCAGAACTACTTCCTTAGCTTCTAAGAATTTAGATGCAGCCTATAAAGCCTTCAACAATCCAAACCATGCGATGTATGGTGATCTCGCCACTATTGAAAAAGCAGGTTTTGAATATTTAGAACATAAGTTCTCAGGTTGGAAAAGAGGAATGCCACTTCCAAGTGAAGAACAAATCAATAGATTAAGTGGCACTAGTAAAGCAAGGGCCCTTCTCTCCGTCAGCTTAATCAATGCAGCGAAAGAACAAAAAGGAATTGACCAAGGTATTCGTGAAATAGTAGGAGAGGCTAATCACAACAAATATCGCTGGAATCAAGTTAAAGAAGCAGAAAAGCCATTCCTTTATGGCGAAGAGGAAGAATTAGATAAATCAAACTCCAACGATGATTCCATGGTCTCTGAAAATAGTGAATTAGACAATTCTAGTTCCAGCGATAATTCTGAGATTGAAGAAGAGAAAAAACAACGAGCTTTCCAAGAGGGTTTAAAAGAAGAACTCGAAGAAGATGAAGTTGAAAACGATATTGAAGCGCAAGAAAATGCCCACGAAAACGACACTCACAAAGATCTAGAAGAAGATGAAATAGATTCTCTATAAAACCATAATCCAAATCCACCTCAAATTGCTCACAATAGAAAAAACCGCACTTTTGCGGTCTTTTTCATTAAAAATCGAATTTTATAAGTTTCTCACTGATGGAGCGAAGAATAAGACTAATGAGGTAATTAAGAAGCCTGATGCACACGCAATTAATAAGCCTAATGAACCGATATAAGTGATAGCTAAACCACCCAAGAAAAGTGATAAAGGAATCAACCCCTGAGAACCGATATTTGTGACACTTGATAACTTACCAAACTTATCTTTATCAACGATTCTCATCATCGCCGTGGAGGATGGAACATTGATCAAAATAATGCTTACGCCGATGAGGAATAAGATGACTAATAAGATAATTAATAAGGTGTTGATATCAATGACATGATTCATGAATAAGGCATAGAAGACCGCCATTAAGATGACTAAGAATGAGACACCCATCATTGACCATCTAACAATGCGGTTACACTTTTCAGCTTGTTTCAAATTGGACAAGACAATACCCATAATTAAAGAGCCAAGGCCCACCGCCACAGAGAAAAATGAACTCCACATTTCAGGCGCCATTGTTTCATGGAAGAGATAATCAGTGCCAGTAATATCAGTGGCAATGAAGTAAGGTGGGAAGTTTTCAAAGATTGGTGAGAAGAAGAAATTAATAAACAAAATACAAATCATTAAAACCAATATAGCTCTCATGGATTTCAAATACACAAAACCATCTTTGATATCGCTAAAGACAGCTTTCACTGTTAGCTTCTCACCGCGTTTTTCAAACTTACTGGAATATTTGATAAACATTTCAGAGATCGCGGAAAGAATATAGCAACCTCCAACGATAAAGAAGAGAACATTGATTGGGATAAGCGCATATAAGACACCCGCTAAAACAACACCCACTATTGATTGAAAACTATTAAGGATAGAAAAATATGATTGGGCTTGTTGAAATTGATGCTCTTCCACTATTTGAGGAAGTAAGGCGCTGCTCGCTGGAGTAAATATACCCGCAATTGCATTTAGTAAAACTGTGACAATGAATAAAGCAACTACTTGTAATTCAGTGGATTGAATTGCAAACATCAATAAGAATGTGAAACCAATAATAATTCCACCTTTTAAGTAGTCGCATATATACATAATCTTTGCTTTATCGAATCTATCTGCGACCACTCCACCAAATAAAGTGACAACGCAGAATGTAATACCACCAACAGCGAGATATAATCCTTGGATTAATGCGTTGTTACCAGTGATTTTTAAGATGTAGAAACTAACAGCGAATGAATAAAATAATGCCGCAACATGGGATACTAAAGTACCCAAAAATACCAAAGTATAATTCTTATTCTTAAAAACGTTCTTTGGTTTGATTGGTTGATTTTGTTCAGGTGTTAATAATTCTTCGTCCATATTCATTCTCCATAAATTTCTCTAAATATCTCTAAACCATTTTGGTATCCATCGATACTCTGGTTCTTTAATTCGTTAATCTCTTTTAATAAATCGTTTTTAGTATCTCCTGTTTCACTAGCGATAATGACGTGATCTCCATGAAAGAATTTGAAGCCATCGCTAATGTTTTTGAAGTTACTTGTTTTATCGCGATTATCTTTCAAGAACTTAAGAGATTCAGAATAATCTAGATTTAAAGCTTTTTGGCAACACGCGATGATAAAAGTTAAGTTAAAAACGATATTTAAGAAGACCTCTTCGTTTTTTTCCACCGATTTAACTAAATTAAGTGACCACTCGCTCAAATCAAGTGCTTCTTTAATTCGATTTGTTCTTAAGAACACCCTAATTTGAGTAGCGTTGCTATTTATTAATGAACCAATTGAGTTTAGAAAGATTCCAGATGTAATTTTTTCTACTTCTTTATAATTTCCTAAAGCTAATTCGCATTGAGATAATAACTCTTCTGCATTAATCACTTGGTTTTCTTTTATATACTCTTTAGCGAGTTTATATTCTCCTTTTGTGGTATATAAAGTGGCGATTGTTTGGTGCGCGTCATTAAGAGTGGCGTTATAAGCATTATTCGGTTGAAATAGCAAGATGGCTTTCTTGACATATTGAATTAATAGATCGAGAAGTCCTTCTTCTCTATTGATGTAATAATAGTCATTTAAATAAATAACCGAGGCGACAATGAGATTGAAATTATTGCTATTTCTCGAAACAATCATTTTGATTTCATCTAAAGAAATATCGTATATTCCTGCTTCACCAGATTTCTTCAATCTTTCGATGAAATTATTCACTGATGTTGTCTCAACATCATAACCGAGTAAATAATCAATTGAGACATTGAAGAATATCGCTAAATCTTTTATTCGCCCAATATCTGGATCAGATTCTCCTCTTTCCCATTTAGAGATAGCTTGTCTAGATGTAGACAATATGTCTGCAAGATCTTCTTGGGATAGCCCTTTATTTTTTCTTAATTCAACAATTCTTTCACCTAACATGTTTTTTATCTGCCTATATTTAATCATTTATTATTTAGTCTATTCTATACCAAATTAGTTGCTTTTATAACATATATCCGCAACTGCTGGTTGCAAAAAGTCTTATACATCTAGAAAAGGTTTGCTTTTAAATGATTTTATATAAAAGTTCATATTCTTTGTGTAATATGAAGGAGCATATGATTGAGATACAAAATCTAACTAAAATATTCCGTAAACCAATACGTGGTAAAGGTTTATTTGGGATGATTAGAACATTGTTCTCCCGTAAGTACACAGAAATACGCGCGGTTGATGATGTTTCTTTTGATATACCTGAAGGGGAAATCGTTGGTTATATCGGCTCTAATGGTGCGGGTAAATCCACGACTATTAAGATGATGTGTGGTATCCTCACACCAACATCTGGAAAAGTATTAATTAATGGATTAGAACCATACTTAAAACGTCGAGTGGTCGCTAAAGACATCGGTGTTGTTTTTGGACAAAAGACACAACTATGGTGGGACATTCCACTTATTGAATCTTTTAAAGTATTAAAAGAAATCTATCAAGTTAGCGATGAAGATTATCAAACACGCATGGAATTTCTCTCCGAAGTTCTCGGTATCGATGAATTCTTAACTCAACCAGTCCGCACTCTTTCTTTAGGTCAAAGAATGCGTGCCGATTTAGCGGCCTCAATGCTTCATAACCCAAAGATTTTGTTCCTTGATGAACCAACAATTGGTATGGATGTTCTTGTTAAAGAAAAGATTAGACAAGCTATCCATGCATTAAACGCTAAATATCACACCACAGTTGTTCTTACCACTCACGATATGGAAGATATTGAAGACCTCTGTTCTCGTATCATTATGATTGAAAAAGGTAAGATCATTTATGATGGCCCAATCGGTAACATTAAACGCCGTTTTGGAAACATCAAAACATTAACAATAACCATTCCACCAAGCATCAATCCTAAAGAAGTAGAACCATTATCAAAAGATGTTGAAAGGAAGTTAGATGATGATGGTAAAGTCGTTTTACGTTTTGACGCTGATAAAGTGGTTTTAGAAGAAGTCGTTCAATACGCATTCGCTAAGTTAAACGCTTTAGATATGAAAATCGCCGACATTTCCATCGAAGATGTCGTCAAAACAATCCTCTCTCAACAGGAGGAAGAAGAACATGCCAAAGTTAAGAAAGTATAAGCCATTTATACGAGCATCCGCCATCGATATGATGGCGTATCGTTTTAATATACTCGTTTGGGTGTTAGTCACTGTTTTGGAAGTGGCTTGTCTAATCTTCTTATGGTTTGCTGTTTATCAAAGCAGCGAAGGTGGTATCGACTCTTCAATCAACGGTTTCACTTATAAAGAAATGATCACTTATGTTGTCTTAACAACGGTTTTTGGTTTTGTCACTTTTAATAACGATACTTTATGGTTTATCAATAAAGATATTAAAGATGGCACGATTGGAAACTATGTCATTAAACCAATTTCATATAGAGGGAGATTTGCCGCGAGCAATCTAGGTGCCTTATTAATGATGACATTGGTGTTTGGCACACCTCTTTACGCGATAAGTCTTAGTGTATTAATCGGTATTGGCTTTTTAGTGGTTCCTTCGGTGCTAACTTTCATCGCTCACTTTGGCCTATTTATAGTCGCTGGTGTTTTAGCCTCGTTATTAAATGATGCTATTTCATATATCTTTGGTGTTTTATGTTTTTATACTTCTGCAGCGTGGGGATTAAATGCTTTAAAAACAACAATCATCTCTTTCTTATCAGGAACAATTCTCCCTATTGCTTTCTTCCCAGATGTATTCCGTGAAATTGTGACATATATGCCGTTCGCTGGAATGAGTCAAAACCCAGTTCTTATTTTGATGATGAAATATAGTTATCTAGAATGTGCAAAAGTGATATTGGTCTCTGTAGCGTGGTTAATTCTCTTAGAATTATTCGCCAAATTGCTCTTTAATCATGCGATTAAGATTGTGACGGTGCAAGGAGGATAATATGCGGTATTTAAAGCTTTATTTTGTCTGCATTAAACGCAGCATGTTATCTCGCTTAGAATATAAAAAGGATTCAATCATTTCTATCCTTTCATTCCTCTTTTCTAACGCCTGCTCTTTGTGCTCCATATTCTTTATCTTAAAAGCCATTCCTTCTTTAAGTGGTTATAGCATTGCGGAAGTTGGTTTCTTTTATGGTTTCTCCATGTTACCAATTGCCTTAGATCACTTATTTAGTGATGAATTCTGGCTAGTCGCCTATCGAAGAGTGCAATTGGGGGATATGGATAGACATTTCTTACGTCCTGTTCCAGTGATGTTTCAAATGTTCGCCGAAACATTCCAACCCGATGGATTTGGTGAAATTATCGTTGGTGTCACAATGATTGTTGTGTGTGGACTAAATCTAAGCGCCTCGATTACTTTCGGTTCTATATTTGTTCTTGTTATAGGCGCAATCTTTGGTGCAGTTATCATCACTTCATTAAAGATTATGTTTTCGGCATTAGCTTTTATCTTTAAAAGAAGCGGACCGCTTCTCCAAATCATTTATAACTTCACTAACTATGCGAAATATCCAATCGCTATTTTCCCAAAGGCAATCAGAATTATTTTGATATTCGTTTTACCATTTGGTTTATTTGTTTCTTTACCAGTTAATACACTCTTATACGGAACTTATAACCCATATCTATTAAGTTTAATTATCATTGGCGTGGCCACCCTATTCTTTATCTTAGCCACGATAATATGGACGCTTTGTGAAAGACGTTACGAGTCAACTGGCTCATAATTAAAACACCCCCACTTATAAAGTGGGGATTTTTCTAAAAAGTAATATTTATTTAATAAGAACCAAATAGTAACGCAGCGACAACAAGGAGCTGTTTTTTATTTAATGAGCCTGTTGTTTCATATTTTTCTGATGCATCAAAAAGCGTGATATAGTTTCCACTTACTGAAGCGTAGAAGCCACCATAAACTTTGTTGATGTTACTTCCTGATATCTCGTATAAATATCCACCGAACGCGGATCTAATACTACTTCCGTTAATTTCAAATACTTGGCCACTACCATCTTGATTAACATAGTTACCTTGAATTCGATAATAAGTATTATTACGCATATCAAGAATTCTATTTCCTGTCACTCTTAAAACAGGGCCATATCCCACTATTTTCACATATATATCACTATCATCAGAGTCATAAACAGAATATCTTCCACCTACATAAGTTACTTCATCATTATTGCTCTTAGGAGCGGGTTTAGGGGCAACTGGTTCATCATTACTCACTGGTTGAGGCTCTTCAACTGGTTCGGGTTCAGGTGCTGGTTCCTCCGCTGGAACTTCAGTAGTGACTTGAGTATTTTTGTTTTTATTTTTTAAACTCACTAAATATAGAACAAGGAACACCAAAAACATAGTGGCCCCAATAATGAGGAACACTAGTGACAAAATAGATAGTTTGTTATTGTGTCTAAAATGGTAGATAAGTGTATATCCACCATAGAGGGTCAAAACAGTAGCAATAACTAGATATGTCCAACGAAAATGTTGCCTTCTCATAGTTTAATTTTATCATTTTTTCAAAGAAGACCTCTACATCGATATTGCGATTAGCAATGCTTGTCTTATCGATGGATACCTCTTTAGGCGGGGGATGAATTTGAAAGAATGATAAAACCGAGATGGCTAAGTTATCACGTTCTTATTTTTTGTCGATTTCATTATGAAATGTCTTCAATCAATTTGACTTTGGAGAAATCGATTTCATCTCCATCAAAAAAGAAATATAAGAAGCCATCAAATGTGGAAAACAAATCCATTTCCTCACAATCTAATGGATCGAGTTGGAATAAAAGGCGATCGTTTGTTTCTTGATATTGCCAGTCAGACGGATGACCCAATAGTTTATTGCCATCCTCTTCATCGTCGCATTTTTCAAATTCAATTAAGAAGTCTTGGTTGTATTTTTCAAAGCCATCAACAATGTCGTTAAAACCATCAATATGATGAGTGGGTTCACCGTTATAGAAAATAACGATTGGCGTTAAGGAGTAAGGACCATTTTCTGTATCTAAAAAGAAATAGAGATAACCAGTATGAGGCAAAACGTTTTCTTCATCTAAATCTTTGATGTCTTCTAATCTAATTTGCATCAAAAACATCGCTGTGGATGGAAGTGATTCATCCATCCCTTCAGGTAAAACGGGATTACCAAGCATTTTAGATAATCCTAAATCGTATTCGCCTTCAGCTTTTTTAACTTTAATCTTAATGGCCATATTAATCGTCCTCCTCTAGAACTTCAAAAAAATGATGAAGACCGGTTTTCTTTCGTGTTTGTTTTTTCTTTTTTATTTTACTTTAGAGTGCACTCTTTTTATAGGAGAATCACATTATCAATGTTAGAATACGAATAGAAGCTTCCCATAGAGGTGTCATTATGAAAATGTTGCGTGCACATTTAGAACTCTGGGAAAAGAATGACCCCGACAAGAAAGTGGTCGTTTCCAGTGATTGGAACGGCGGTACCTACCCTTATCTCAATTTCCCTGTTCCAAGGAGTTTTTCTTATTGGTTTGAATACACCAATATCAACTATGAAACTGGAGATATCACTCTCAGTGGTGTTAGCGATAGAACATTAAAATCGGGAATTAGATACATTTTGACTGATTACAATTACCGTTTTAATGGTTTTATCGATTATGAAATGTATGATGATGGTCAACCGTATAACGAATACACCTTAGAAATTTTGATTTCTGAGCGCCACTACGACTACACACCAAATAGCAAAGGCAGTAAAGGTAATAAGAAATATGTTTTGCCATATCGTAAGGGCGTTAAATTAAAAAGCGATGTTCTCGGTTATGAATTTGAAGTTTTAGCGGTCCGCAACGAAGAAATCGATATCCGCATTAACAATAAAGAGCACGTTGTGAAGATGGAAATGGATGGTAATTTCGGTTGTAGTCACGCCGTATGTCTTGGTAACACCGAAGACCAAGTTTATAAATTCGGCGAAGACTTTATTGTTCGTCTTGTAGCAAAAAATCGAGAAATAAAAGAATAAGATGAAACTAGTATTTGTATCTTCCACATTTAAAGATATGCAATTTGAAAGAGACGAACTCAATATTCGTCTCGCACCACGCATTAATGATTTCTTATTGAAATATGGTGAATCAGTCAGATTTGGTGATTTAAGATGGGGTGTTAACACCTCCGAATTAGAAAGCGAAGAATCATCAAAGAAAGTCTTAAAAGTCTGTTTAGATGAGATTGATAACGCAAAACCATACATGATTGTTTTTGTCGGCGAAAGATATGGTTGGATTCCTTCTGGTGATTTATTAAATCAAGCCATGCTCATGAAGGACATCAAAGATGTCCCTAACGATATTTCCGTCACCAACTTAGAAATCGAATATGGTGCGCTTCTCGATCCCGATTATGAAGGACGTATCCTTTTCTATTTTAGAAATCCATTTGATATGTCAAAGATGAGTGAAGAAGAACAAAGAGCCTATGCTTCTGAATCACCCATTCATAAAGAGAAATTAGAAAAACTTAAAGAAAAGATTTTAAAACTATACCCACAATATGTGAGATATTACGATGTGCAATACGACGAAGAAAAGAAATGTCTCACTGGTTTAGACACCTTGATGGAAACCATCTATCAAGATCTCACGCGTATTTTTGATATTGATTTGGAATACTATAACAGCTTGCCGGTTTATAAGCGCGCAATTATGAATAGCCAAGTCTTTTTCGAATCATATTATAAATATGCTTATTATCGCGATAACTTAAAAGATAACATTGATCCTGATAGTGAATTAACAGAAGACTATGAAAATGGCCGTTATGAAGATATTCCTTGTTTGAGATATGTGGTTGGAAATTCTGGTTTAGGAAGAAAGACCACTTTAGCGTGCCTATATAAGCTCGCCAAAGAGGAAAATGGCGAATACGTGCTACCATTTGTGTTTGGTTTAGATAAATTTACTAACTCTAAGCAAGCCTTGATTGAAACGTTAATTTCCTTCTACGAAGAAAAGCTCAATCACCGCATTCTCAAATCAAAAAACATATTAGCTCTAGCGAAGCTCATTAAATATAACGATGAACATGATAAGCATCACTTCCAGATCTTTATTATGAATCATCATAAAGACATCATTATTTTCCTTAAGGAATTAGAAAACGCGGTGGAAAAGATGTTCCACACCACTTTCTATGTGATGGGTGATGCAGAAAATCGCGATTTTTCACCATATCTCGCATTTGGTTTCCATTCTGATTCAATTCTCTTAGAGGAATTGAGCGACGAAGAAAAAGTTTCAATCATCAAAAAGACATGTGAATCAAAACGCAAAGAATTATCTCAAGCCGTGATTAATCGGATATTAGAAAAAGAAAGCAGCGTCATTCCACTTTATCTCTCCTTAGTGGTTGAACGTCTTTTGATGCTCGATAATGAAGACTTTAAAAATATCAGAAATCTCGGCGATGGTATGGACGCTATTAATCAATATATGCTTTCGATTATTGACCGCCTAGGAAATGATGTTTATTCGATCTCTAAAGAATTATTCAAAGAATTAGGAGAAAGGATTAATTATGACATAGTCATGCGCATCCTTTATCTCGCTTCTCATAACTGTAATTTAGATTTAAATGAATATCATGATTTCTTTAAGAAATACAATATTCCTTATAACGAATTAAACTGTTCACTTTTATATAACACCATTCCAGCGCTTTTCTTACCAGTCAGCATTTATAATCAAATCGCTTTTGCCTATAAAGAATGTCTAAATGCTGCGAAAGAATTAAGCGAAGAATATGTGGAAAAAGACTTCTATCAAAAATACATTGATTATCTTGATGATAGCGAATTTTCTTTGGTAAAGAAATTAGCGGTTTATCGTTCCAGAAACGATGTGAAAAACTATTATGATAACTATGTTCTCTTGCTTAAGAAAATTGGCACGAATAGTGAAGAATTATTATCTCATAATAGTTACATCCATTATATGGATTTCATCAGTGATTCAATGAGTTTTGAAGATGATGATTTCCGTGAAAGATTTGTGATATATGCGATTGATCAAGTGTTGGAGAATGGTAAAGACTTTGATGTAGTCTTAAGTGTTTTGTTCTACCCAGATATCATCAAGTTATCAACATCTGAGGAACAATTAAAATGCGTTAACAATATTTGGAAAGTGACTAAACATTTAAATAGTCTTTACAAGAACAAGAAGTATGTTGGTTCCGATAATCTCAACATCATTTCTGGATTAATTGATTCCTTAAACACCTCAATCATCGAGGGTGACTACGCTTTTGATTTGTCTTTCGAAGTGGAAGAAGAATATCGAAAAGAAGCAAATAAGTTAAGTAAAAACTACGATAGTGAAGCTTTCCTTACCCAGCTCAACAAAACAGCGGTTTGCCAAATCTATTACAATATGTTCTTCAAACGCGCGATGCTTTCTAACGCTGTTAGAAACTTCAACTACATAGATGAGTTTGAAAAGCGTCAAAACTATTACATGAATTATGTCATGAGTAATTTTGATAGCGAGGCATTAATTAACGCGGTTATCAATGATAATTTTGATGCTTGGAAGAACAAAGGTCTTATCAATTCTTTGATTGGTTTTTTCTACTACTTATTCATCGCTAAGCACACGGAAGATGAAGATAGCTATATCCAAAAGTTAAATTATTATTTAAAAGTTGCGGAACTCATATTGCAAAATGATTTCTTTGATTTAAATAGATCACCGTTGTATGAGACTTATTTCATTCCACCTTTATTCCAATCATTCGCCCAGTTATTGAATGAAGATTACGTTGATGAAACCACAAACTATAATCTTTCTGATTGGTTAGTGATTAGAGGTAGAGAACTATGCGCACGCAACATTAATAACTCATCATATATTAGTGTCTACGCAAAGATTCTTAATGAGCGTGACGAAGGTTTGATTCCTGATCAAGACTTCTTCTTCCTCTATCCGATGTTATATAAACTCATTCAAAAGAAATACGATAACGAATCATGGATGAGGGCGATGAACTTAATCAAGCGTTGTACCGCTTTATATGATTTTGAATTAAACGAAGAATTCATATTCTTATCCGCTTTGAGATTTAATGTCGAAAACGAATTGGAACCAATCTTGCTCCAATTAGTAACGTTCCTCGAAGTTCGAGAAAGAGATTTCGTTGAAGATGATTTAATTAACGATTTATATAAATATTTATTTAACGATTACGAACTAGAAAATGATGAACAATACCACCAATATCTAGAAAAGTATGTCGAGTTTATTCCTAACGACGCTGAATAAAAACTAACCTAGAAATATAATATTTCTATCTTGGCGCTTTGTGTGACATCATACTCATCACCATGGTCCCAAATGATTGTTGAAGAAACTGTGGACTCATATTTTTTGGGTTCGCCTCTAGGGGCTACAAAATCGATGAATTTACCATGGTCAACTTTAGGGCCGACAAAATCAAACGTTAATTCATTATCGGTAACTTTTTTAATTCTGAATAAGTGATTAGACCAACTATTTGGTTCTAAGATGATAGATGGCAAATCTTTAAAGGCGTATTCTCCTTCTTTTGCCTCGATTATATCAAGATGAACTAAATCGCTATAAATCTCACCAGCGTAAACCTGCAAAATAACAAACGATTTTCCTAATGGCTTATTTATTATTCTTATCGATTTAAAGTCTGGTCCTCTTCTCCACTCCCAGTCTGCTTCGAAAGTAATTCCACTAGACTTTTGATAATATCGGCCTATTCCATGAGGTTCGTATGGTGGATTATAATAGGCAGCGCCCATTCCTTCATAAATATCACCGTTGGGGTAATTAATTTTTATTTTTTTAAGCTTATAGCTTTTTCCTAAGTCACTCGCCATTTTTATTCACCTCATCGATATTTTTATTATATCAAATTGATTTGATAATGCTCCTTAACAAGAAAAGCCACCCCGAAAGGACAACGAGATGGCTAACCATGTTTATAAAAAAGTGTGTTTTATAAATCTGCCACGTATTTTTTTCACGTTAATAATTGTTACAAGGAGTTAATAAATTCGTCTCCTTCTTTTCTGCTAGAGAGAATGACTACGCGCTTAACGCTTTTATATTCTTCTAAAAGCGATAAAACTCTTGGCCTTGTATTTTCGAACCAATCAATAATCCACTGTTTAAACTCAGGATCAAAGATATCTTCTTTCCAAGGGATATCTGTTCTTGTTTTCCCAATTCTCGACTCAATACCCTGTAAACAAGTTTCTAATGGATAATCGAGAAAAATTATCGTATCCGCTTTTTCAATCCTTATCTCATAAGTGCGTGAATAATCTCCATCAATTATCCACTTATCTAAAGATAGTAATTCATTGAGTTTAATATCAAATTCGTCCCTAGATATATGGGTTCTATCTTTTTTCCAAAATATATTATCAAGATGGTATAAAGGTAAATCTAAAATATCATGTAACTTACGAGACATCTCTGATTTACCTGCACCGCTTGGCCCAATGACTATTATTTTATTCATATTAACTAATTTTATTGTAAGTTCTATCTTTTTTAAATGTATTAAATAATAAAAAGCCGCCCGAGGGCAGCTCTTATCTTAACTTGTCGCAGGAAAGTCCTTTTTGTCCAACTGAGGAAAATTAACTTTGGACTACGACACAAGGACTGTAGTTACACAAACTCATCTATCAAGAATTGCACAAAAGTCTCTATCCGTATTATGTCGTGATTCGATTCAATCTCGAACAAGAAAACGTTGATAATCTAAAGTCGAGATAGACTAATATTTTTATAAAATTTTCTTAAGAAGAATAATTTCGTTAGTTTGGTATTCTTCAAAAAATCCAGCCTTCAAAAATAGAGTAATAGCAGGGTTATCAATCGCTATATCATCATACAAAACATCAACACCATTTTCTTTTGCAGTTTTACATAAAATATCAAGAGCTTCTTTGCCATATCCCTTTCTTCTAAACTTCGCAAAAATGATGATATTCGCAACATATCCCTGGTATTTTTCATCAAAATGATATGCTATCTCACCTACAAAAGTATCTCCGTCTTTTACGTAACGGTAATATCTTTTGTTGTCGTGATTAACTACCCACCAGTCATACCAATCTTCCCAATCATCAACAGGAAAAGGAACTGTTCCGCCCCAGGCATGGTTATAGGACATTGTCTCTTCGTCTTCTAGCATCTTTTTTCTAAACCAGAGGTCTTCAAGTTTAGGCTTATATAATGTCAGTTTCATGATGTCATATTTTAGAATAATTTGCGAAAAAGAAAAAGCCCATAAGCTCTTTGATTTTTATAGTTCTTTTTGATCAACGCTTGCGTCAAGTTTTTCTTCATCGATATCATTGGAAACTTCTTCTTTTTCGATGTAGTTATTTATAATAGGATTACCTAAAATCTTTTCTTCAACATCAATAATGAGATTGTTTTGAAATTCATTTTGATTATCTAAGTTTTGTTTTTCTGGTTTGTCCTGGTCAACTGATGGATCGATTTTTTTACCGTTCATGCCTTTTTCGACATTATCCATATATGGTTTCATCTCTTTGTGCTCATTGACTGATTCGATAACGTTAAGTGCAAGTTCAGCACGTCTTCTTTTATCTTTTGGTAAGCAGTTTAACCACTCCTCTTTTTTATTCTCAATATCTTTTGGGTCATATTCTGGAATGACGTGCTTTAAATATGCAGTTGTCTTTTTCTCTAAATCTTCAGTGTTGCCAGAATAAGCTTTTCCATATTCACGATATTCATTAAGTGCGGTTTCAAAAGCTTTATATTCTTTAGAAGGTCTTCTAAATAATCGACCAAAAACACCACTGCTAACTCGATCAAGCGCCTTACCGACATTAGCGTCAGGAATTTTCTTTTCTAAACGACTTAAAATGTCAGTGCGATCTGGATAATTTCCGTATCTAATTTGGCCTTGGTCTTTTAAAACATTTAGTTCGGTATATAGAGTAACGGCGTTATGTTTTAAACGGTTATTATAAACTTCAATATCATGATCATCTACATCATCATTTAAGCCGTTAGTGGCAAGTGTGCGTAATTCATTACGCATTGTATTAATTGGGTCACGTATAAAATCTTTGATGCGAGAATTACCTTTTTCTGATACATTACCCACTTTGTCATATGGAAGTTTAACTGGACTATCTTTATGTTCTTTTGCTTCTTGAGCGATTAATTCGCTTCTAGCGGTGTACACTAAATCAAATAATTCTGATTGTGTGTTGCCTTTATACATCTCATGACGAGCGATATATTTAACGATATCAGAGAATTGCTTTTCTTTATTATTTCTATATTTGGGATCGTTAATTAATTTAATTAAATCCTTAGTGTTGCACTTATATAGTTTTTGTCTTTCTGATCTTTTCATAAACGTTTCCTCCGTTTGACGAATATATCTTATAACATTTACCGTCACAAATATGCCACAAAAAAGAAAAGGAGCTGTCATTCACCTTTTAGGTTTTTCAACAGCCCCCTTCGGCTGGATTTATCTTAACGTGTCGCAGGAAAGTCCATTTTGTCCAACTGAGGAAAATTAACTTTGGACTACGACAACAAGAACTTGTAAACTGGTGGATCTAAGGGGATTCGGACCCCCGACCTCCTCGTTGCGAACGAGGCGCTCTCCCAGCTGAGCTATAGACCCATTGCTTTAATATGTTAAATATATCGTAAGAAAAAATCAAATGATTTTAAGGATAGATTATTTTGTTTTTCTTCTTTCAATACCGGAAGAAGTATAATAATTCGCTTTATCCTCGTACATCATCTTATCTGATTCTTTGAGTAAATCATCGATTGACTTACTGCCATCAGTGTTAAAGCTATAACCGATAGAGCAGGAATATTTAGTTTCTTTCACATATTTCTTAATCTTTTCGACAATTTTTAAAACATCTTCTTCAGAAGTTTTACGACATACGATGATAAATTCATCTCCCCCAACACGATATGCAGATTGTCTATTGCCTAATGGGCGGATAAAACATAAAGCGAGAGTCACTAATGCTTCATCACCTGCCGCGTGGCCAACAAAGTCATTGAGA
Organism: Bacilli bacterium; assembly: GCA_045631885.1. GTDB lineage: Bacteria > Bacillota_I > Bacilli_A > RFN20 > CAG-826 > CAJOLV01. The sequence continues at coordinate 36,709 of JAZQVN010000023.1, read as the reverse complement.
TATTTAAGACCATTCATATCTAAAGATATCAACGCAGTGATAGATTTTGAATCATTGCTGATATCAGCGAAATAAGCATGACGATTAAGTAATCCAGTTAAAGAATCTTTCTTTGTTAACGAAAGAATAGTGAATTCGTAATAGGCAAATAAACCAATCGCGATGGTCGCGCAGAAGATTGAAGCATAAGCTTCACGGAAGATAAATGGAAGAACTAATCCTGAACCAAGAGAGAAAGCTAAAAAGGCAATTGGAATGATTTCCATAAAGCGTTTGTTACTTCTCTTAATGAGTAAGTAAAGGAGAAGAACGCTGTAAAGACCGACAGCAATATAAGGAATTAACCAAAGCGCGCCTCTCGCTAAATTGTTTTCCTCATCGATACCAAACACAACACCAGTGAAGATGGAAACAAAGTTTAAGATAGCCACTAAAATTGCGGGAACGAAAATGGCCCAGTGCATTCTCTTAATTAAAGTCATGCTGATTTGGGCAAGAATAAATGGGGTGGCGCTATATCTAACCGCCATCAAAATTGTGCGGAGAGTTCTATATTCAATTTGATTGGCAAAATAAAACTCCACGAAAACAACAATTGATAGAGCAAAGATGAATCCGATTAAAAAATACATACGGAGAGTCGTCTTTTTTTCTAGGAAGACTGTTGTAATAAGTGAGATGATGAAGGCCAATAAGATTAATATTAATGGCCAGTTTTGAATCAAATATTCTTTAAACATAGTTGGTCTTTCTTAACTCTATATAAGATTACACTTTATTATAATAAAAGTCATCCCATTAATGATGGTTTTTCATTTCTTCTAATAAATTTTTAACATCTTCTGATGTAGTTAAGAAGGAAACAACAAAGCGTATAACTAGCTTATCACCTTTAGATTCCCATAACTCACAACCGAATTTTTCAATATATAGTTGTGCTTCTTTTTTATCAAAGATAGCGAATATCTGATTTGTTGGGGATGGTAATAACTCAACATTAAGTTGTTTTAATCCACTTCTTAATTCCTCAGCAACTTTATTTGTGTTTCTTGCGATTTCAAAATATAAGCCATCTCTAAACGCTTCTTCGAATTGAATACCCACCGCATATCCTTTCGCTAACATCGCGCCTTTGTTTTTGATGTGATATCTGAAGTTTTCTTTTAGAAGAGGATTGTTAATAACTAACGCTTCACCAAATAATAATCCGTTTTTCGTTCCGCCAATATAGAAAGCATCACATAACTTTCCTAACATAGATGGTTCAACATCATTGTCTTTGCAAGTCAAAGCACTACCAAGTCTTGCTCCATCGATGTAAAAGAATAAATTATTCTCTTTACAGGTTTGATAAATATCTTCCAATTCCTTTCTGGTGTAGATTGTGCCAATCTCTGTGGAATTAGAAATATAAACCAATTTTGGTTTAACCATATGTTCATCGTTAAACTTAGCTAAGACTTCTTTGATTTGTTGGCTATTTAATTTGCCGTTAATGTTATTAACAGTAATGATTTTATAACCATTACCTTCAATCGCCGCGGTTTCATGGACATTGATATGTCCAGTATCTGGGCTAATCACACCTTCATAATGGTTAATCATTTGAGAGATCATTACTAAATTAGTTTGAGTTCCACCAGCGAGAAAATGAACATCACTATTAGAGGCGCCAAAAATATCTTTGATATATTTTGCAGCGGTCGCGGAATGGTAATCTAAACCATAAGCGATATTTTGTTCGCTTTGATATTTGATTAATGCTTCTAAGATTCTTGGATGCGCTAATTCGCAATAATCGTTTCTAAACTGTTTTTTCATAATGATGTCCTCAATATCAACAATTATAAATATAATTGAGTATTTATATAAGAGAAAAAGAAAAATACGTGTCAAATGACACGTACTTATCTCAATTTGTTTTATTTTGTGGTGCCGAATGTTCTATCACCGCAATCGCCTAAGCCTGGGCAGATATAGGCTTTATCATTCAAGCATCTATCTAACGCACCAATATATAACTGCACATCTGGGTTAGCTTCGCAGAATGCTTTGACCCCTTCCGGAGCGGCAATTATACATATAAATGTAATCTTGGTCGCACCATGTTTTCTTAACATATTAACCGCGCCTTTCGCGGATCCACCTGTCGCAAGCATTGGGTCAATTAAGTAAACTTCTTTTTCACCGATATTACTTGGTAATTTGCAGTAATATTCAACAGGTTCATGGGTTTCTTCATCACGGTATAAACCAATATGACCAAATGTCGCACCTGGAACTAGTTCTGCCATACCATCTGCCATACCTAAACCCGCTCTAAGAATTGGGACAAAACATAATTGTTTTCTACTAACTACTGGTTGTAATGTCTTTTCAATTGGGGTTTCAATCTCAATAACATGGGTTTGCAAATCTCTTAAGGCTTCATATCCTTCGAGAATTGCAATCTCTTTAACCAATAACTTAAATTGGTTAGTTGGAGTGCTTTTATCTCTTAATTGAGTGATTTTGTGTTTTAATAACGGGTGATTTAAAATAATCGCGTTTTTGTATTTTTTAATATCGATAGCCATAATTATTTCTCCTCTTGTGTGGTGTCCTCAAATAACTCAGGATCATCTTCTGGTTTTTTATCTCTTCTAAAATTTAACATAAGGTTGACTAAGATACCAAGAAGTAACGCACATGCGACTTCAGTAATTGTCACTTGTCCAAAGGAAAGAGTCATTCCTCCAACACCAGCGATTAAAATGATGGAAACAACAAAGAGGTTTCTATTGTTGCCTAAGTCAACTTTTTGAATCATTTTTAAACCTGATACGGTAATAAAACCGTATAAAGCAATACAAACTCCACCCATAACACAACTTGGGATCGTTGCTAGGAATGTAGAGAAAGGTAAGATGAAGCTAAGGATAATCGCCATAATTCCTGTGACTAATATTGTTCTAACTGATGCGTTACCGGAAATAGCGACACAACCAACAGATTCACCATAGGTGGTGTTTGGACATCCACCGAAGAACGCACCTGCCGCGGAACCAATACCATCACCCATTAATGTTCTATGTAAACCTGGGTTTGTTAATAAGTCACGATCAATAATAGAACTTAAGTTCTTGTGGTCAGCGATATGTTCTGCGAAAACAACGAACGCAACTGGGATATATGCGACTGCAATTGTGCCTAAATATGATGCGAAGTTACCACCTGCGAAATCATAATTACCACTGAAAGCAGTTAAGAATGTGAAATCTGGACACCATCCACCAACAAATTTGTCCCAATGGGCTTCTGTAAATAGGCTGAAATTAATAACTTTTAAGGCATCATTATCTGTACCATATCCAATTGCACTAAAGATTGATGCAACAAGATATCCAGCGCAGATACCTAAAATAAATGGAATCATTTTAATCATCTTTTTACCAAAGACTGAACAAGCAATCGTGGTAAATAATGTGACCAAGCCACAAATTAAAGCGATATAACTATTAACTGAATCGGAACCATTACCAGTAAATAAATCGCCGACTGCGTTTGACGCTAAACATAAACCGATAATTGAAACTGTTGGACCGATAACTACTGCTGGCATAATCTTATTAATCCATCCTGTTCCAACTCTTCTAACAATAAGACCAAGAACAACGTAAACTAAACCAGCCAAAATAGCGCCGATTAATAAACCTAAATATCCAACTGACATGGATACACCACCCGCAAAGGCGGAGAACATACTTCCTAAGAAAGCAAATGAGCTACCTAAGAATACTGGTGATTTGAATTTTGTTAAGAATAAATAAACTAATGTACCAACACCAGCGCCGAATAACGCCGCGGATTGGCTCATATTAGCCCCTGTCGTAGAATTAACAATCGCTGGAACCGCAATTGTCGCTGCCATGATGGCTAATAATTGTTGAAGAGCAAAGATAATCGTTTTACCCCAACCTGGCTTGTCTTCAACATTGTAAACAAGATTGACTTTAGACATATGATATCCTCCTAATATAAAAAAATACCCGCCCTAGAGACGAGTAATTTTTTGGGATGAGAAATGAATAAATAAAGGATTTAATCTACACGCTTCAAAAGTTAGTAGTCCAACCTTATTTTTCATTGTCTTACCTCTTTTGACAATAACTCTATCAAAACTGGTAATTGATGACAACTTATTTTTGAGTAAATGTGAAAATTTACTAAAATTAATGGGTTTTTGCAGTATTTTTCGCTTATTTATTGAAGATTGAGACATCGATGAGTCTTTCTTCTTTAGTTCCACCAGCGTGGTGTCCAGGGAATAAATCTGGGCTATGTAATTCACTTTTAGCAATTAACGAATATTCTCTTTTTGCGACGGCAATATAATCACCGAATACATCAAGACTTCCAGGTGCAGGAGTGCCTTCTCCGAAGACTCTATTCTTCAAAACTTCATCACGAGATATTAGTTCAAAATATTCTGAATAATACTTGTTAAATAGTTTTTCGAATTTCTTCTCTTGTCCCTCTTTAACATAGATACCCACGGTTCGTTTTTCTAATGTTAGTTTCTTAGCGAGTAATCCATATAAATCTGGATGATCACAAATATCTAAGTACTTAACATTAACGTGTCCGTGGTCGGCAAGGAAGATGAACAAAGTGTCAGGATTTTGTTTAACAACTTTTTCAAGGAACTTCTGTGCTTTATGAACTTCCGCTTTTACTCGCCAAGAATTAATGCCATACGCGTGCATCTCCCTATCTGGAGAATCCCAATAGAAATACGCAAAGCATTCTTCGTTTTGCGAAAGGAATTCTTTTAATTGTCTAACGCCTTGACTTAAGAATTTAGGTCCATCTTCTTCAATTGGATAACGATAAAAACCATAAGCATTAGCTCTTGGATTAGCTTGCTTAATTAATTCAAATATTTTAGTAATTGGGAAATATTTATCAGCGATATTTAAATTATCAATTTGAGGTAATTTTTCCCCGGTATTATAATCAGTATTCTTAAAAAGAATAACATTTCTATCAAACTCTTTAAAATATTCATTCCATCCGAGCCAACCATTCTCAATTGGATATTTACCAGTGAGGAACGAGATTGTCGCAGCGGATGTTGTTGGAGGGAAAGTGGAATTAATTGTTGTCACGTAATGACTACGGATAAAAGAACTATTCTTTAAATGCTTTCTAACGATGTTTTGTCCCATTCCATCGAATAAAACAGCGACTACTTTTTTATGGCCAACAAGGCATCTATCAATTTCCGGGATGGTTTCGTGAAAAGTACCCGCTCCAAAATGTTTAAGAATCGAGTTAGAAATATTCACCAAAGAGTTCTTGTTATATACTTTCATATTTAATCTTCAGATGAATCACTTTCTTCAATTTGATCAGCCTCATCATTCATGCTGATGGCGTCAAAACGATTGGTGATACGGTTAACACGGGTATCGAGTTTCTCTCTGCTTCTGGTAACTGTTTCAAGTTGACGAGAGAATGATTCCCATTCTTTGGAGAATAAACCAAATTGTTTTCCAAGGATTCGTAAGTTCTTATTAATCTCTTCTAAATTCTTTGATCTTTCTACTTCAATACGAACCATGTTGATAGTGACTAAAATAGCAGGAAGGGTGCTTGGGGAAGTGATGATAACCCTTTGTTCTCTCGCATAATCAACGACTGATTCGAGGTTGTGATGGATGAACGCAAACACTCCATCATTAGGGATAAACATCAATGCTTCAGGAGCAGTTTTTCCTTCAATAATATATTTATCTTTTATCGCAGTAATGTGTTTTTTCACTGCAGAACCGAAGTCTTTTGTTAATTTTTCCTTTTCTTCTTCAGTTTCTGCATCTAATAATCTAGCGTAATCTTGGAATGGGAATTTAGAATCAATACAGATCATTTTGTTTGGTTCTGGCATGAACACAACAGCGTCTGCACGGACATCATCGCCATCCTTAGTTTTTCTAATTGTGTATTGTTCTTCATAGCAACCAGTCGCGTCACCAAAGATACTGTTGAGGACCATGCTTAATTGGTATTCACCATAACGACCTCTAGTTTGATTGCCCTCAAGAACTTGTTTTAAAGAGATGACATCGCCAGATAATTTTTCAATATTTCTCTGCGCGGTATCGATGGCTTGTAATCTTTCGCGGACTTCCGCCATAGTTTCAGTCGTGCCTTTAAAGCCTTCTGATAACTTTTCATCAACTTTCTTATTGATTTCAAGTAACTTGGTGTCGATTTGTTTGTTCAAAGCATCAAATCTTTGTAATAAAGATTCTGTAATGTTTCTTTGGAATCTCTCTAATTTATCATTGTTGGTTTCATTGACCTTGATTGCTTGAGCGTTATATTCACTCATTTCTTTTTTAATCGCGAGTTCAATTTCCACTCTCATTTGAGAAGAGATCATTTCTAATTGTTTTTGAATCGCACCAATCTCTTTTAAGTCAATTTGAACTTCCGGTTGGTTGTTATTTTTTTTGACAGTGAGGAAAATTAAAATAATAACCGCCACAAGAGCTAATGCAGATATGATAACAGCAGCTATATCCATATAATCCTCGCCTCCTTTAACCTTTTTAATCGGTGTCTTAATGATACCACAATATATTGGTAAATAACGAGCATATCTTTTTTTATTTAAAAAAGAAAATTGTCTTAGTAAAATATTCGCACATGAAAAAAGTTAATAGAAATATTGCTGTTATTGATTTAAAAGCCTTTTATTCATTCGTCGAATGTGTGGATAGAGGTTTAGACGCTTGGAAAGTTCCTCTTGTTGTCGCTGATAAAGAGAGAGGAAAGAATACAATCGTCCTTTCAGTATCGCCCTTTTTAAAAAGCAAAGGCGTCCCTTCTAGATTAAGAATAAGAGATTTACCACGCGGGTATGACTATATATACGCAGTCCCGCGTATGGAAAGATATATTGAAAAGTCTAGTGAAGTAGTAAATATCGTCGGAGAGTTTGTTAGTTTTGAAGATATCTTTGTCTATTCAATTGATGAAGCTTTTATCGATTTAACAACATATGTTTCTTATTATAAGAAAACACCACTTCAAATTGTTGAAATGATCATCAACGCGATCAAAGAGAAAACTGGTCTACAAGCGACAGGAGGAATCGGTGATAACTTCTTCCTCGCTAAAGTTGCATTGGATGTCTATGCAAAGAAAGCAAGAAATGGTATTGCGGTAGTGAGAAAGAAAGATGTTCCTGAAAAATTATGGCCAATTACTCCATTAAGTAAGGTTTGGGGAATAGGAACAAGAACGGAAATAAAGCTTAATGCTTTAGGCATCTATACTCTTGGAGATTTAGCGAGATGCAACTTATCGTTCCTAGAATCGCATTTTGGTGTTATGGGTGAACAATTATATAACCACGCGAATGGCAACGATGAAGCGGATATGCACGAAGAATATATTCCAAAATCAACCAGTCTATCGATTGGACAGGTATTATTCAAAGACTACAACAAGAAAAATGTCTTAACAGTGATTAGAGAAATGAATGATGATTTATCTTCCCGATTAAGAAAAGAAGGTAAGTTAGCTCAAAAAGTTGGATTATATATCGGTTACTCAAAAGAAGAGATGGGTGGATTCTCTAGACAGATGACATTATTAGCCCCGACAAACGAAACCGATGTCTTATATAACTCATTATTAGAGATATTTAAAAAACACATTAAGGATAAACCAATTAGAAGAGTTGGCTTAGCGTTTGGAAAACTAATACCCGCGAGTCATCAACAGTTAAATATATTTGAAGATTCAAATAAGCAAATTAATAACCAAGAATTGCAAATGACAATGGACCGCATTCAAGATAAATTCGGTAAGAACATTTTATTAAGAGCGTCCGCATTATCAGAAGACAGCACAGCTATTGAAAGACACAATCAGATTGGGGGTCATAGAAAATGAGTGATAGAGGTATCAAAAAGTGGGCTCCATACAAGTCTTTAATAGAACAAGATTTCTCAATGAAGTCACAAAAAGAAAATGAAGAAAAAATCGAAAAACCAAAAATATCTGCCGATTTTGCCGAGGAAATTAACGAAATTCTCGTAAATTATCATGGGGAGTTATTAACGATTGATTATTATTCCCGTGGAAAAGTTCTATCGATAATTGATAGAATAAAGAAGATAGATGTTTATGAGAAAAAACTTGTTCTTTTCTCAAGGAAATCAATTATGTTAAGTGATGTTGTTTCCATCACAATAAATGAAGGAGATGAATTATGAGAAAACTTACTGAAAAATTCAAATGGCTCCAATTATTATTCGGCTTTATCTTAATCGGCGCTGGTGTAATCACAATCATTATGGCAGCGAACGGAGAAGATGATTTTGATAAGAACATTTGCCTAGTTTGGGCAATCCTATTGTTCTCTATCGCCTTTTTAATTATCTTATTAGACTTCCTTGCTTTTAAATCAGATGTTGAATTCACCGGATTAATAGCAGCAGGTCTCGCCATAGGCGTAGGAGTGTTTATATTAGTTAATCAAGATATCATTAGAAATGTTATTTCTTCTTTAGTTCCATATATTTTAATCGCCATAGGCGGTGTATTAATTCTTAAAACCATTATTCTCGCGATTAAAAGAGTTAACTTTAAGAAATGGATTGTTGTCTTTATCGTTAGCGTTATCTTCTTAACAGCAGGTATCGTATTCCTCTGTGTTAAAGACATGCTTAAAGTTATCTATATCGTTATCGGCGGCTTATTCATCGTATTAGGCGGCTTAGAATTAATCGGCTTAATTGCAAGAGCGGCGAATGATCATCACGAAAAACAAATGAATGCCGTCACTGTTCCAAAACAGAAGAAAGTGAAAAAAGGCAGAAGAAAAGATGATGGCGAAGAAGATGCTCCTCCAGCAACAAATGATAATGTTGAAGTGGTTGACGCCGAACCAAAACAAATCGGTACAGAAGACGATATCAAATTAATCGAATAGAAAAGAGCCCTAAGGGCTCTCTTCTTTTAATCTTGGAAGTTATCCAGCAATTTCAATCAAGACTGTGATAAGGAAGAAGACAATCGCACAGATTAATGTGAGGATGGAAACTACTTTTTCCGCGCCTCTTTCTTTGGTCTTGACGAAAACGTTTAATCCACCACCAGTAATCGCACCAGAAGCACCTTCTGATTTTCCGCCTTGTAATAAGCAGAGAACGATAATGATGATTGAGAATACTAACAAGATCCAGTCATACCATTGAAGCATATTTTTTCTTCCTTTCTTTTAAGATTGCCTAAATATCTTAAACCAAATCAAATGCATAAAGCAAATATAAATTTTTCGAATTTATAATTCTGCTTTGAGTTCGAGAATAATATCTCTGAGTTCTGCCGCTCTTTCAAAGTCCAAATCTTTCGCGGCTTGTTTCATTTCTTTTTCTAATTCTTTCACGCGTTTTTGAATCTCACTGCGTGAACCACGTTTAACAAGCGAGACCGTCTCTGAATAATCATCATCGACATTATGGATTGGCGCTTTAATTTCTTTCACAATAGTCCTTGGAATAATACCATTTTCTTGATTGTAGTTATCTTGAATTTCTCTTCTTCTCGCGGTTTCATTAATCGCATTCGCCATAGAATCAGTCATTCTATCCGCATACATAATAACTAAACCGTGTTCATTTCTCGCTGCTCTACCAACAACTTGGATGAGGGAACGTGTGCTTCTGAGGAATCCTTCTTTATCTGCATCTAAAATACAAATTAATGATACTTCAGGGATGTCCAAACCTTCTCTTAATAGGTTAATGCCAACAAGGACATCGTATTTACCTTTTCTTAATTGATAAATAATCTCTGTTCTTTCTAATGTTTTTGTCTCGTGATGTAGATAAACGACCTTAATCCCTCTTTCTTTTAAATAGGCAGTTAAGTCTTCCGCCATCTTAACAGTAAGGGTGACAATCATCACTCTTTCATTGACTTCAGTTCTCTTTTTGATTTCGTATAATAAGTCATCAATTTGACCTTGAGTTGGTCTTACCTCAATACGCGGATCAAGTAATCCAGTTGGACGAATAATTTGCTCAACAACAGGAGCATCTGTTTTAGCTAATTCATAATCTCCAGGAGTAGCACTTGTACATAAAACCACCGGCATTTTGGCCTCGAATTCTTCAAAATTGAGTGGTCTATTGTCTAAAGCGGATGGTAGTCTAAAGCCATATTCCACAAGGGTTACCTTTCTAGAATGGTCACCATTATACATACCTCTAATTTGAGGGAAAGTAACATGAGACTCATCGATAAATAAAAGGAAATCTTCTGGGAAATAATCTAATAAACACCAAGGTCTTTCTCCCGGTTTTCTTTTATCAATATGACGAGAGTAATTCTCGATCCCTGGACACATTCCAAACTCGAGCATACTCTCCATATCTTGTCTAGTTCTATTCTCTAAACGCTCCGCTTCAAGAAGTTTACCTTCGCCTTTAAAAAAGGCGAGTCTCTCATCTAGTTCTTCAGAGATAGTTTGGCAAGCTTCCTTAATTCTTTCCCTAGTTGAAGCATGGTCATATGCAGGGAAAATAGGATAATTTTTATATGTGTGTTTTACCTCTCCCGTTAATAGGTCTACTTCCATGATTTTCTCTATTTCATCACCGAAAGTATCGATACGAATAACAGAACTTCCTTCCATATTAGCAGGCACTATTTCAATAATGTCTCCTCTAACTCTAAATGTTCCCGGAGCGGAATCTAAATTGTTTCTTTTATATTGAGCGTCCACTAGTTTTTTAAAGAATTCTTGTCTATTTATCTCTTCACCAACTCGAATATTGAAAACTAAGTTACGATATTCATCTGGATCAGTTAAACCATAGATAGAGGCCACTGACGCTACGACAATCGTGTCTCTTCTTTCTAGGACTGAGTTAATTGCTGATGTTCTCATCATTTCGATTTCATCATTCATCACTGCGTTTTTATCAATGTATGTATCGGAAGCGGGGATATAAGCTTCTGGTTGATAAAAATCGAAGTTAGAAACAAAATATTCAACACGGTTATTTGGGAATAATTCTTTGAATTCAGAATATAATTGTCCCGCTAATGTTTTATTATGTACCAACACAAGTGTTGGTTTTTGAATGTTTTGAATGACATTGGCCATGGTAAAAGTCTTACCAGTGCCTGTCGCACCTAATAATACTTGGAATTTCTTTCCATTATTAAAGCCATCCACTAATTTCTCGATAGCTTGAGGCTGATCGCCAGTGGGTTTATATGAAGAAACGAGTTCAAATCGATGATTATCGCTCATTATTCTTTGCCTCCATTTGTAAATAGGCATATAAGAATCCTTCGATATTACCATTCATAACATCTTGGACGTTTGTTACTTCGTAATTTGTTCTATTGTCTTTTACTAAAGTGTATGGGCAGAAGACATATGAACGGATTTGAGACCCCCATTCGATATTTTTCTTCTCTCCAACGATTGCATTAAGCTTGTTTTGACGCTTTTCTAATTCAAGTAAATATAATTTACCTTTTAACATGCTCATTGCAGTCTCTTTGTTTAATAATTGGCTTCTTTCAATTTGACAAGAGACAACGATGCCGGTTGGTAAGTGAGTAATTCTCACCGCGGTTTCAACTTTGTTGACGTTTTGACCACCCGCACCACCGCTACGATATGTATCAACTTTTAAATCAGAGTCAGGAATTTGAATATCGATGTTGTCATCTTTAAATTCAGGAACCACGTTAACTGATGCAAAGGATGTGTGTCTTCTCTTATTCGCATCAAAAGGAGATATTCTCACTAAACGATGGACACCTTTTTCGCCTTTTAATAAGCCATAAGCGTTTTTGCCGCTTATTCTAATGGTCACTGACTTAATTCCAGCTTCTTCACCAGGTTCTAATGAGATTAAAGCAATCTTAAAACGGTTTGATTCAGCGTATAAAACATACATGCGGTATAACATATCCGCCCAGTCCTGCGCCTCTGTTCCACCAGCGCCTGGATGGATTTCTAAAATTGCGTTATGGGAGTCGAATTCACCAGTAAATAAAATCTGTAATTGGAAGTCTTTTGTATCCTTGTTTAATTGGATTACCGAAAGCTCGATTTGGTCGAGAATTGAATCATCTCCTAATTCGATTAATTCCATCAAATCTTGATAATTCGTGGCGATTTTGCGGTATTTTTCGACAATATCCTTCAAATAATTGAGTCGAGAAATAATGCTTAAAGCATCTTTGGAATTGTTCCAAAAATCTGGTTGTTCACTTTTATTAGTTAGTTCAGAAATTTCTTTATCGTATTTGTCCAGGTCAAAGAGAAGACCCGAGTTGACGGATTATCTCGCCAACAGCACTAAGTTCTTGTTTAAGAGAAACTAAGTCTTTCATTTTTATTCACCTTTTGGTTTATCAGCACCATCATCCTCTTTTTTGACTGCTTCAACTTTTGGAGGATTGTTTGGATCTGGAACGAATTTAGGAGTTTCTTCAACTGGCTTTGGTTCAATCTTGACATTCATCAAGTTCAAAACAGCATCAACGGAAGCTAAGTTTAATGTTTCTTTGAACATCGCGTAGCCTTCATTAACGTAATCTTGTAATGGGTTGACATTAGCGTAGCTTCTTAAGTGGATAGCTTCACGTAATCTTGCCATTGCATCAATATGTTTTGTCCAGTTTTGGTCAATACAGTGTAAAACAACAGTTCTTTCAACGTGTTCTGCAACTTCTGGTGGCCATTCTTTTCTGCGTTCTTGATATCTATCAAGTAAAACTTGACCTAAGTCTGGTCCACAATCTTCAACTGAAGATTCATCATAAAGGTTTTTCTTAATAGAACCGGCTGGTAAGAATCTTGGTTCAACTTGTTTGGCTAATAATTCACCAGAAACAACTTGTTCGTTTGATCCAACAGGAACAGCTTTTTCTGATAAGAAAATACCGGTTGTTTCAAAGATTTCGTTGATGATATCTTGGATATCAGCACCTTCGATAATCTTGTCACGTTTGTTATAAACAATTTGTCTTTGTTTTGCTAAGACATCATCGTAATCTAATAAGTTTTTACGGGTATCAAAGTTTTGACCTTCGATTCTCTTTTGTGCGCCTGTAATGATATTGGAGACCATCTTCATTTCAAGAGCGTCATCACCATAATTCTTTTGAATATAATCACGGAGCTTATCCGCAGAGAATCTCACTAAAAGTGTGTCATCAAAAGAGACATAGAAACGGCTGAAGCCTGGGTCACCTTGACGTCCACTTCTACCACGTAATTGGTTATCAATACGTCTTGATTCATGTCTTTCGGTACCGAAAACACATAAACCGCCTAAGGCTCTGACTTCGTCATTAATCTTAATATCGGTACCACGGCCTGCCATGTTGGTGGCTAAGGTAATGTGACCTTTTTCACCAGCGTGTGCGATAATTTCCGCTTCACGTGCGTGATTCTTCGCGTTTAACATTTCGTGTGGAAGACCTGCTTCATTTAACATCTTTGAAATCTCTTCAGATGATTCAACGGAGACTGTACCAATTAAGATTGGTTGACCTTTTTCATGTCTTTCTTTGACTTCTTTAATCAAGGCTCTTAATTTTGGTTCTTTATGAGCGTAGACATAGTCTAAAGCATCAATTCTGATAACTGGTCTATTAGTTGGAATTGGTAAAACTCTCATATTGTAAATCTTACGGAATTCTTCTTCTTCGGTTTTAGCGGTACCAGTCATACCGGCCATCTTCTTGAATAAACGGAAGAAGTTTTGATATGTAATGGTGGCCATTATAATGGTTTCCATTTTAATCTCGACATTTTCTTTAGCTTGGACAGCTTGATGTAAACCATCACTCCATTCACGACCTGGTAAAACACGGCCTGTGAATTGGTCAATGATTTGGACTTGTCCTTCAGCATCGACTAAATAGTCGACATCTCTAAACATGATATAGTTTGCTCTAAGAGCATTGTGAATTCTGTGAACTAAATCAGCATATTCTGGATCGTATAAGTTCTTGATACCGAACATACGTTCCGCTTTTAAGTTACCATCATCTGTTAAGTTGACTGTTTTCTCTTTAACATCAACGGAATAATCTTTGTCTTTACGTAAAGATTTAACGAATCTATCTGCGACTGTGTATTGAGAGGCAGATGTTCTTGCACCACCAGAAATAATAAGTGGTGTTCTAGATTCATCAATCAAGATTGAGTCAGCCTCATCGATTAAACAGAAGTTCAATCCACGTAAAACTCTATGTTGCATATCGGTTGCCATATTATCTCTTAGATAATCGAAACCTAATTCAGAGTTTGTTGTGTATGTGATATCACATAAATGCGCTTCTCTTTTTTCTGATGTTGTTTTGGCTCTTAAGTTAACACCTACGGTGAGGCCTAAGAATCTATAAATTTGGCCCATCCATTCAGCGTCACGTTGTGATAAGTATTCGTTAACTGTAACAACGTGCACACCTTTACCAGCGAGTGCGTTTAAATAAACCGCCATTGTCGCGGTTAAGGTTTTACCTTCACCTGTTTTCATTTCAGCGACATCGCCTTCATGTAAAACTAACGAACCAATAATTTGAACTTTGTAAGGAAATTCACCAATGGTACGTCTTGCGGCTTCTCTGGCCACTGCAAAGGCTTCAATTTTTATATCATCTAATGTTTTGCCATTAGCTAATAATTGTTTAAACTCTACTGTTTTCGCTCTGAGATCATCATCGCTTAAAGCTTTCATTTGATCTTCTAAAGCAAGAACTCTATCAGCTTCTTTGGAATATTTTTTCAATTGACGTTTATCAAAGAATCCCATATTTAATCACCTAACACGGAGCGTCCGTGCCTTTCTTTAATAGAAAGAATGTAAAAACATTCGCTTTTCTATCTTATCACTATTCATCTTTATTAGTCTAGCCAATAAATTGGTTAGGCTAAATCTAACTCATTACTCTTCTTGACATAACGAGTATTTTAATTGTTTTTGGTTGGCCTTGTTTTAATAAAGAAATCATTGCTTTCAAGGTCGAACCTGTAGTCATAACATCATCGACGATAAGGACTTTCTTTCCTCTTATTGAATCGAGATTTTCACTAGATAAATGCTTAATGATTTTTCCCCTTTCTTTTTTTGTGTGTTCCGCTTGTTTAAATGGGGTAATCTTTTTGATACATTTACACATATTTAGGTTAAGTATCTTAAACATTTCTTCTACGTGATTGAACTCCCTAGCGTCATCTTCAGTATAATATGATGGAACTGGCACCATTATATATCCTTTATATAGTAGTGATAGCTCACGAGAATACCTATATAAGAAGACATCGGATAACTCAATATCATAACAGCCTTTAAATTGGTATAAGACCGCTTTGATGTTATCATCATAATCATAAATTGCTAGGCCATCATATCCATCAACATCGAACTTGCTAAATTTGGGTATCAGCTTGTTTAAACATAATTCACATAAACAGCTATTATTTTGCAAAACCGAATAAAATGTTGGGGTTTTGATTGATTTAAAACACATTTTGCAATTCTTTATTACTTTTTGAGATATCTTTAATGGACTTATCCATTTCATTAGTAAATCTTTCCGCAAGATAAATAACTCTCCCTTCTGGTGCATCTATTTTTCTGCCCACTCTTCCTGAGATTTGAACAAGTGAATAAGAATCATAGATGCTATGATCTGCGTGGTAGATAACAACTTGTAAATCTTTAATTGTCACTCCTCTTTCTAGGACCGCAGTGGTCACCAAATATTTGTGTTTTCCTTTTCTAAAATCATCAATAACCTTTCCTCTATTTGGGTGTTTTGAATGGACATAATTCCCATTCTTTATAAATATCTTTAATAGGTTAAACACATTTTCGCAAATATCGATTGTCGGAGTGAAGATAAATACCGGTTTATTATGCCTCACAAATTCCTTTAATATGCCCACTAATGATAGGAACTGGAAATATCTATTTTTCAATATCACTTCAGGGACTGGTAATGGATGACGATGGAATCTAATATTGAGTTCTAATACATCTCCACCATCTTTTTTAAATTGATTGATGAACTCTTCATCTGGCGTTGCACTTAAAAAGACATAATGACCTTTCAAAGATCTCTTAAACATTGCTTCTAATGTATCGTTCCCCTTATATGGAAAAGCATCTATTTCATCCATCACTATCAAGTCAAAGTAATTGTTGTATCTAAACAGTTGATGGGTTGTTAAACAAACTAAGTCACCCTCCAGTTCCTTTGTGTGGCCGCCATAAAGTAAAACAATTTTGTTTTTCGTAAAGATGCTTTTAAATCTTGAACATAGTTCAATTGCTACATCTCTTCTCGGGACTGCAAATCCCACCTTTAGATTATGTTCAATAGCGTATTTTATTATTTCTAATACTATTTCCGTCTTACCACTTCCACATACAGCGTGAACAAGGGAATTTATTCCTTTTTTGTAATTGTTTACTAGTTGTTTTGATAGCTTCTTTTGTTCAGCAGAAAGCTCATAATGAAGTTCATATTCTGCATTGGTGTTTTGAATATAATCATTAGAGACTTCTTGACCTCTGAATGTTAAACATTTACGACAATATGGTTTACCATTACGTATTCCGATAGAAACAGGGTTTGCGTTACCGCAAATCGGACAAAGATATTGTGTGATTTTTTCTTGATTATTATTCATACATTTGTTTTAATAATTTCAGTGATTCGCACATGGAGATCAGCAATGGTCTTGTGAATCATTTTTTTCTTTTAATGAATTCAATTAATGGTTTGTCTTCTTTATCTATTTTCAAACCAATCATTGGTGTCGAACTCAACTCACGTCTCTTACTAACCTTTGGAGCATTGTGAACGAACGAAACTTTTATTTTTATAGGTTCAATGCTGTGCTTTAGTTTTTTTCGTTTTGGCCCGTCCGAAGATATAAAAACAATAATAAAATATAAGTTTTTCTTGTCTCGCTTTTTATATAAAAGTGCAGGATGTCCACCGCGGGCATCACTATGCACATAAAATCTTCCTTTTTCTAAATGCTTGTTATATATCTTTTTATTGCTCATTGCTTTTTTCACCTCTCATTTGATTACTGCTCATACATTAGATTTAATAATTTTGTCGATATACCTGACTTACGTTGGAGTTCATCGACTTTTTTGTTTTTGCTATTTTTTTCATAAAAAGCCTCCTAATATATATGCGAAAAAAATGGGTGTTTTGTCGCAAATTTTTTGAATTTTTGTATAAAAAAATCTCTCGACCTATTTTTCAATCGAGAGATTTATATTTTTAAAACTGTGTTTTACTTTTCAAATGATTTAATGATGTCCACTCGGGTTGCGTGTCTTCCACCTTCAAATTTTGTATTTAGGAAAATATCAACTCTTCTTAAAACATCTTCGAGTTTCATGAACTTTTGACCAAAGGCAATCATGTTTGCATCGTTATGTTGTCTAGCTAATGCGGAGACTTCATCGTTATATCCCATTGCGCATCTAACGCCTTTAGCTTTATTCGCGGAAATCATGATTCCTTCTCCAGATGTACAAACAACAATACCAAATTGACATTCACCACTAGAAACTAATTGAGCGGCTTTATAACCATATTCTGGGTAATGACAGGAATCCTCATTAAATGTTCCTACGTCAATAACTTCATATTTACCTTCAAGGTGTTTTTTAATTGCTTCTTTATAAGCAAATCCACCATGATCACTACCAAGAGAAATTTTAAGCATAATTTCCATCCTCCTTAATCATAATATATAAGAAACGTAGCTTCCCATATATATCATTAGATAATTTATAAGCACTATTAGGGAAATAATGTTCCACTAAAGCGCATATTTCATCTTCCATATCTTCGCCAATCTCGAAAGCGAGAATAGCGTTCTTATTCATTATTTTATCAGCCTCTTTGAATATTCTTTCATAAAATAATGTTTTAGGCTCCGCTAATAAAGCGGAATGAGGCTCGTATTTCCACACTTGTTCATCAATTGTGGATGGGTCTCCAATATAAGGTGGGTTGCAGACTAATACATCTAATTTAATATCATTAGATATTAATGGTTCAATTAAATCTCCTTGTAAGAATGAAACATCTAAATTATATAATTTAGCGTTGCTCTTTGCGACTTCTAAACAATCATTATCAATATCTGTTAGATATACTTTTGAAAGTGGGTATAACTTTTTAAGATATAAACCAATAACTCCTGAACCAGTACAGACATCCGCGATCGTTAATTTGGATAAATGATCAAACATCTTGTCCGCCATAACTTTCGTGCCTATGACTAATTCTTCGGTTTCTTGACGAGGGATTAAAACATGTGGATTAACATTGAAAGATAAATCGATAAAGTTGGCTTTGCCAATAACATATTGATATGGTTCGCCATTTTTCACTCTTTCAATTAGCTTATTGAATTCGTCGTAATTCTTGCATTCGACATCAAAGTTTTTATATAAAGTTAAATTACAATCAAAGTCATTGATAAAACACAACATTGAATTAACAACATTTCTAGTTAAGTATTTATTGTTTTCTTTAATTAAAGAAAAGTATATTTCTCTATTCGTCGGCATATTATCCAATCATCTTTGTCGATTGGTCATAATGGATTAAAGCATCAATGACTTCATCGAGATCTCCTTCGATAATGCGGTCGAGTTTTTGAACAGTGAAACCGATACGGTGGTCAGTAACACGGTTTTGTGGATAGTTATAAGTTCTAATCTTTTCTGATCTTTCACCAGTACCGACTTTTAATTTTCTTTCGTTACCGATTTCTTCTTGTTGCTTAGCTAATTTATCCGCGTACATTTTTGCTCTTAACATTTGCATCGCGATTTCTCTATTTTGAATTTGTGATTTTTCAGTTTGGCAGGCTACGACTGTACCAGTTGGAATATGGGTAATACGAACCGCGGATTCAGTCTTATTAACGTTTTGACCACCTGCACCTTGAGAATGGTATGTATCAACTTGTAAATCGTTTGGATTAATTTCGATATCAATTTCTTCTGCTTCAGGCATAACTAAGACTGTCGCTGTGGAGGTATGGATACGACCACTAGCTTCTGTCTTAGGAACTCTTTGAACACGGTGTGCACCGCTTTCAAATTTTAATTTAGAATAGACGCTTTTTCCGGTAATCTTGAAAGAAACCATAGCAAAACCCCCGGCTTCTGATGGATTTTCATCTAACATCTTAATTCTCCAGCCTTGGGTTTCAGCATATCTTGTATACATTCTGAAAAGGTCTCCAGCGAAGATGTTTGCTTCATCTCCACCGACCGCTCCTCTGATTTCCACGATGATGTTTTTGTCATCATTTGGATCTTTTGGTAAGAGCATCTCTTTTAAGTCTTCTTCTAATTTTATTTGTGCTGCTTCAAGGCGTTTAATTTCTTCTTTACCCATTTCAGATAATTCTGGGTCAGAGTCTCTCGCCATCTCTTGAGCGCCGATTAAATCTTCTTCATTCTTTTTATATTGTTGGAAAGCTTCTACTTGTGGTTCTAAAACAGATCTTTCTTTTGAGACCTCACGAAAATGAGCGATATCCTTCATGATATCTGGGCTTAATAATTCATCATCAATTTCTTTTAATCGTTTTTCAGCGACGATTAATCTTTGTCTCATGCTTTCTTCCATAAATAGAGTCTCTCTTTCGCGGAAAATATTCTAACACATTGCCATAAGAAGAAAAAGAAACAATGATATTTGCTTAATATTAATATTAATTCTTCATTGAAGGACTGAGTTTGTGTATAATCTTTTTAGGTGATTAAAAATGGCTTATAAAGCACTATATAGAACTTATCGTCCAAGTACATTTGAAGAAGTTGCTGGTCAACAGCACATCGTCAAAACAATTAAAAATGCGTTGCGAACTGGAAAAATCGCTCACGCATATCTTTTTGCTGGTCCAAGAGGAACTGGCAAAACTACAATGGCTAAATTATTAGCCAAGGCTTTAAACTGTGAACATGGAATTGGCTGTCAATGTAATGAATGTAAAAACTGCCAAGCAATCAATGAAGGTACACATCCTGATGTTTTGGAAATCGACGCTGCTAGTAATAATGGTGTTGATGAAATCAGAGACCTCATTGACAGAGTCAAATATGGAACTATTTTAGGTAGATACAAAGTATATATCATTGACGAAGTCCATATGATGACCGCTGGTGCGTTTAACGCTCTTCTTAAAACATTAGAAGAACCACCAGAACACGTTATCTTCATTTTAGCGACAACTGAACCACACAAGATTCTTCCAACCATCTTATCAAGATGTCAAAGATACGACTTTAGTAAAGTGTCAGAGAATGATATTAAGTCTAGAATCGCAACAGTCTTAGAATTAGAACACATCCAATATAACGAAGAAGCAATTAATACGATTGTCTCTCTCGCGGATGGAGGTATGCGTGACGCATTATCAATTCTCGACCAAGTCTTAGCCTATTCTGGTGATCGTTTAAATGTCCAAGATATCTTAGATATGTTCGCATTAGAATCCACAGAAGAGAAAATCGAATTAATCTCTTCAATAACAAGAGGCGATGTCGTTGATGTTCTCAATCGTTTAAATAACTATGTCGATAGAGGAACCGATATCAAGAGATTAACTAATGACCTCTTAATGATTCTCAAAGATGTCTTAATTTATGAAACATCATTCAAAACAGATTTCTTTGAAGTATTAAAAGAAGATGAAGCGAAACAATTAGCTAAGCTCGTTGATGATAAAACCGTCTTATCAATGATTAATGTTTTGATGGAGACCTTAAAAGACTATAAGAACGTCACCTCAATCGTTCCATTATTTGAAGTCACATTATTGAAATTAACAATGATCAACGCTCCAAGAGTGGAAGTCAAAAATGAACTAAAACAAGTGGAAATCCCAGCAAAACCTGTGCAAAAAATTGAAAAACCGGTGGAAAAGCCACAAGAAAGCATATCTTTATTTGATACTCCGATTGAAGAACCAAAGAAAGAAGTTATCCTTGGAAAAGATACCCTTTTACTCAAGTGTGAAAGAACAGAAGATGGCTTCTTCATCCCAGATAATTTAATGATCAACATTATGGTTATGAGTAAGAAAGATATTAAGAATAAGTTCCTTGAAGATTGGAAAAAGATTAAGACCCTTTCTACTCATCCAGAAATCGGTAAAGCTGCGATGTTATTATTAGACAGCCACACTCTTGTCGCATCTAACAAAATCTTAATTATCGAATCTCAATTACAAACAACCGTGGATAAGATTAATAGATTAGAAAATCAAAAAGCCTTACAAGATGTCATATTCAATATCTTCAACGTTAAGTGCTTTGTCTACGCGGTAAGTAGAAACGAATCCGTGAGATTACAAAAAGTTTACACTGACAAGTTCCAAGTTGGAGCGTTGCCAAAAAAAGATACAATCACATTAGAATTTGAAGGAGATTAATTATGAAAAAAGCAAGTAACATTCTATTATTGATTGGTGGAATCCTAACTTTAGTTAGTTTAGGAGGATTACTCATCGCAGGAATCGTTTTGGTGGTATTAGGTTCCCCAGCATTAACTCCATATTTAATCGAGGGAATTAATAACGGAACAGTCCACACCTCATTTCCAGGAACTCCAGAAGAACAAGTTGCATTAATCCAAACCGTTTTATCAACAACCGGAACATGCTTATTGCTTTATATGATTCCAGTCACAGTTGCAGGAGTCTTTGCTTTTATTGCAAGAAGCAAACAAAGAACTGGCTTCTATGTTGCTGCAATCGTCTTAGCGGCAATCTTCACTTATTGTGCACCAGTTATCGTTGGTTCCATTTTCGGTTTAATCACTGAGTCAAGAGAAGGCTCCAAAGGAGATGTTAAATAATGAACATGCAACAAATGGTCGCGCAAGCACAAAGAATGCAACGCGAATTACAAAAAGCTCTTAAACAATTAGAAGAAAAAGAATTCGAAATCAATAAAGCCGGCATGGTTACAGTAAGAATGTATGGCTCAAACAAAATCATCTCTATCAATGTTGATGAAGATGCCTTTGAAAAAGACAATAAAGAAATGGTCGAAGATATGATTGCCGCAGCGGTAAATGAATTATTAGATCAAATCGCCGCGGAAAGAGAAGAAATCAACGAAAGAATCACCGGCCAAAAAGGTGGATTTGGTTTTTAATGGAAAAACTCAAAGCTTTAGAAAGACTTGAAGAATCATTAAGTAAACTTCCAAGCGTTGGTAAAAGAAGCGCTGAAAGACTAGCTTTTGCTATGCTCGATATGGAAGAAAGTGATTTAGAAGAGTTTTCTCAAGCGATTATTGATTTAAAAAAATCAATACACCTTTGTCCAATCTGCGGCAATTTAACTGAACAAGAAATATGTCCAATTTGCCAAGATGAAAATAGAGACAGAAGTATCATCATGGTTGTTTCCACTCCAAAAGATATTCTCGCTTTAGAAAAAGCAGAAGATTATAACGGCTTATATCACGTTTTAGGAGGAACAATTTCTCTTTCTAAAGGAAAGGGTGTTGCGGACCTTAAAATCCCTGAACTAATGAGTCGTTTAGAAGGCGGGGAAGTTAAAGAAGTTATCTTAGCCACGAATCCAACAGTGGACGGAGAAACAACCGCATTATATTTAGCTAAATTAATTGAGCCACTTAATATCACAGTCACAAGAATCGCGTATGGTCTTCCTATGGGGGGTAATTTAGATTACACCGATTCTTTAACTATTAGTAAAGCCATTGAAGGCAGAAGAAAAATCTAAGGAGAGAAGTTATGTTTATTACACTTGAAGGACCAGAAGGATCAGGAAAAACCACCGCTGTTGAAACCGCTGTTAAGAGGTTAACTGAATTAGGTTATCAAATCATCAGAACTCGCGAACCAGGTGGAACACCAATTTCTGAACAAATTAGAAACGTCATCTTAGATAAAGCCAACACCGCGATGGACCCAAGAACAGAAGCTTTGCTTTACGCTGCCAGCCGTAGACAACACTTAGTGGAGAAAGTCTGGCCAGCCATCAAAGAAGGCAAAATCGTTATCTGTGATCGCTATTTAGATTCTTCCTTAGCCTATCAAGGTGGAGCCAGAGGTTTGGGCATTGAAAACATCTTGAACATCAACTTATTCGCTACTGAAAATACATGGCCAGATTTAACTCTCCTATTTGACCTTGATCCAAAGATCGGATTAGAAAGAATTAGTAGAAATTCGAACCGTGAAGTCAACAGACTTGATTTAGAGAAACTTGATTTCCATAATCAAGTGAGAAACACATTTTTGGAATTAGCAAAACGCTATCCAGAGAGATTTATTATTATTGACGCAAGTAAATCACAAGAAGAAGTTGCTAAAGCAACTTTGGACGCTATATTATCTCGTTTATGCAAGTAGATTCATATCTAAAGAAGTATCAACCAATCATATATCAAACATTCTTAAATTCTTTTCAAGCTAAGCATCTTTCTCATGCTTATTTGATTTCGGGAAATCCAGGAACACCTCTATTAGAAGTAGCAAAACATTTTGCTAAAACTATTCTTTGCGATGACCCATCCCCTTTAGCGTGTAACTCATGCATTACCTGCTTAAGAATTGATGATGATAACTATCCAGATTTCATCGTCATCGATGGCAGTAAAGGAAGAATTAAAAAGGAAGAAGTTGGTAGCATTGAAACTCAGTTTGAGAAGACCGCTTTTGAGTCTAAAGGCATCATGATCTACATTCTCCATCTAGTTGAGAATATGACTGTTGAAGCCATTAATAGTATCCTTAAATTCTTAGAAGAACCAGAGAGTGAAATCTATGCATTTTTAACGACAAATAATGAAAGCGGAATACTCCCCACAATCATTTCTCGTTGCCAAGTTTTAAGGTTAAAACAAATCAGCCGTGAAGAAGTGATTAGAGGCGCTATTGATCTAGGCGTAGAGCAACAAGATGCAGAACTATTATCTTATTTCTATAACGATTCTGAATTAGTTCAAGAAGCATTAGAAGATAGCGATAACGCTGAGACATATAATGATGCAAAGAAAGCATTAAACGAGTTATTAGATAGTTTATTAGACGAAGATTATCGAGCGAGTATTTATTACGCTCAAACATATATCGTTCCGCAAATAAAAACACTTCCAGAAGCAAGATTTTTCTTTGATATGCTCGGACAAGTGTTTGAAGATATTTTAAATATTAAACATAATAAGCAACCAGTTTTAAAAAGTTATGATACAATACTACGCGAACTATCAATTAAGCTTCCTCATATAGAAGAAAGCTTATTAGAGATCCTCAAAGCGAGAAATTTACTCAATTTGAATGTCAATGTATCACTGCTTATGGATAATTTAATCCTTAAAATTGTGAAGGAGGGTTAGTTATGGTCGATTTTGAAAAACCAGTTAATGAAGAAAATATAGATAACTCCATGTTTGATGGCTTTGTAGGCATCAAATTCTTTTCCGCACCAAGAGCGTATTTCTTTGGTTATAAAGATTTGGAATTAGCTTTAGATGATAAAGTGGTGGTCGAAACTATTAGAGGTTTAGAACTCGGAACAGTTGTAATTGCTCCTATTTCTATCGACAAATATAAAAGCGGTTTAGGTCTTAAACCAATTATCAGAAAAGCCACTGATGTAGATATCAGAATGTATGAAAATAACGAAAAAGATGCCCGTTTTGCTATGGAAATTTGCAAAAACGAGGTACAAAGACTAAATTTAGACATGAATTTAATCTCTTGTGAATATACCCTAGATAAGACCAAAGTTTTATTCTCTTATGTCGCCGATGATAGAGTCGATTTCAGAGAATTATTAAAGGTCTTAGCGTCTCGTTTACATACCAGAATCGAACTTAGACAAATTGGTCCAAGAGACAAGGCTAAAATGATTGGTGGTCTTGGCATCTGTGGTTTACCACTTTGCTGCTCAACATTCTTAAGTGAATTCGATGGTATCTCCATCAATAGAGCGAAAAACCAAATGCTCGCGATCAATATTCCTAAATTAAGTGGCCAATGCGGCAAATTAATCTGCTGTTTGAAATATGAAGATGAAACTTATTCCATCGAAAGAGCCAAATATCCAGAATTAGGAAGTAAAATCTATCTTGAGAATAACGAATATACCGTCACCGCGGTCAATATCATCTCTGGAATCATCAAGCTAGAAACAAATGAAGATGTTAAATTCATCCCAAATGAAGATTTGAAGAAAGATAATCGTTTCAGAAAACCAAAGAGAAATAACAATGATAAGAACTAAAAGCTTTGAAAGTGAAAATAATCTCCTATATCTAGTGGCCACTCCGATTGGCAATATGTCCGAAATCAGTGAGAGGTTTATTTCGATATTATCAAATGTCGATATTATTGCCGCTGAAGACACTAGAAACACAGGTTTGTTACTATCAAAAGTGGGAATTAGTAAAGATCTATTCTCTTTAAGAGAACATAACGAAAACGAAGCCTCTGAACATTTAATTAAACTAATTAAACAAGGCAAAAAAGTCGCTTATGTTTCTGATGCTGGTTATCCAGGTATCTCTGATCCGGGTTATTTGCTCGTTCAAAACGCTTTGAAAGAAGGAATTAGAGTTTCCACAGTCAGCGGACCATCCGCTTTCTTAAACGCTCTTGTCGCCTCTGGATTAGAAACTAATCATTTCTATTTCCATGGTTTCTTACCAGCAAAAGATGGCGAAGCCAAAAAGGAATTAGAAGAGCTTAAAGAAAAGAAAGAGACATTAATCTTCTATGAATCTCCTCATCGTATTAATAGAATGCTTAATAACTTATTAGAAGTTCTCGATAATCGAAAAGCGGTTATCGCTAGAGAATTAACAAAGTTAAACGAAGAATATATTAGAGGAAATCTTGATGAATTCGTCGAGATACCAGAAGAAACTTTAAAAGGTGAAATGGTAGTCCTTGTTGAAGGTAATAAAACTAAACCAGAAGTATCTGACACCAAAATTAAAGAAAGAGCGGACCATTATCTTAGACAAGGTTATTCCAAAAAAGAAGCCGCTGAGTTAGTTTCTGAAGAATTAAAGATAAACAAAAATAGAGTAAAAAAACTCATCATTACTGAATAGACTTGTAACTAAAACAAGTCTTTTTTTATACTTTTTCTTGCAAAATAGTATCTATATCTTTAGGATATAAAACGTATTTTTGAAGAGGGATCGTTTTATGAACATCAGAAATATTGCAATTATCGCTCACGTCGACCACGGAAAAACCACACTTGTTGATCAATTATTAAGAACTTCAGGTGCTTTTCGTGCTAATGAAGAAGTAGCGACAAGAATTATGGATAGTAATGATATTGAACGTGAAAGAGGCATTACCATTTTAGCCAAAACCACTTCAATCATTTATAAAGACACAAAAATTAACATTTTAGACACCCCAGGACACGCTGACTTTGGTGGTGAAGTCGAACGTATCATGAACATGGTAGATGGTTGTTTACTTCTCGTTGATGCTTTTGAAGGAACAATGCCTCAAACTAGATTCGTTTTAAAGAAAGCTTTACAAGCTCATATCAAACCAATCGTTGTTATCAATAAAATTGATAGAGCGAACATTGATATCTCTAGAACTTTAGATGAAGTATTAGATTTATTTATCGAATTAGGCGCTCCTGATGAATTCTTAGAATTCCCAGTGGTGTTCACTTCTGCTTTAAAAGGGACGAGTTCTTTATCTGCTGACCCAGCCACTCAAGTAAACGGCATGGAAGCGGTGTTAGACACTATCATTAAAGAGATTCCATCTCCAACAATCGACGTTGAAGGACCATTACAACTACAAATCGCTTT
Source organism: Bacilli bacterium (assembly GCA_045631885.1). Classification (GTDB taxonomy): domain Bacteria; phylum Bacillota_I; class Bacilli_A; order RFN20; family CAG-826; genus CAJOLV01. Next base: position 9,797 of record JAZQVN010000023.1, on the reverse strand, counting down.
ATTAGACTATAACGATTTCGTTGGAAGAATTGGTATTGGCACAGTTAAAAGAGGGAAAATCCACGTTGATGATATCGTTTCAGTTTCTCGATTAGATGGTTCAGTCAAACAATTTAAAGTTATGAAATTATTTGGCTATGAAAACGTTAAAAGATTAGAAATTGAAAGCGCGCAATCTGGTGATATCGTCGCTGTCGCTGGTTTAACTGATATTAACGTTGGTGAAACAATTTGTGATTCATCACATATTGATCCATTACCGTTAATCAAATTAGATGAACCAACATTACAAATGACTTTTGGCACAAACACATCTCCATTCGCTGGTAATGATGGCAAATTATTAACCGCGAGAAAGATTGAAGAGAGATTATTTAGAGAAACTCAAAAAGACGTCGCATTAAAAGTGAGAAGAATTCCAGATACAGAAACATGGGTTGTCTCCGGTAGAGGCGAATTACACCTTTCAATTTTAATTGAAAACATGAGACGTGAAGGTTTCGAACTAGAAGTCAGTAAACCACAAGTCATTATTAAGGAAATTGATGGTCAAAAATGCGAACCATACGAAGATTTAACAATCGACGTTCCAAACGAATATGTTGGTGACATTATGACCACTCTCGGTGATAGAAGTGCTGAATTAATCAACATGGACGCTAAAGAAACAGTCACTATTCTTCAATACATCATTCCATCAAGAGGTTTACTTGGTTACATGACATCATTTATGACCTTAACAAAGGGATATGGTATTATCTCTCATACATATAGAGAATATCGTCCATTAAACTCCAATAGCGTTGGAGAAAGACAAATCGGTGTCTTAGTGGCCACTGAAGCAGGTCAAGCCACTCCATATGCGATTGAACACGTTGAAGAAAGAGGCATCATGTTCATCGAACCAGGTACACAAGTTTATGAAGGCATGATTGTTGGTGAAAATAAATACGCAATGGACCTTGCAGTCAATGTTGTCTTAAAGAAAAACTTAACTAACGTGAGAAGTTCAACGAAAGATAACACAGTCGTCTTAAAGACTCCAAGAAGGATGTCATTAGAAGCTTGTTTAGACTATATCAACACTGACGAATTAGTGGAAATTACTCCTAATACTTACCGCATGAGAAAGAAGATTCTCAACACTGTCGATCGTAAGAAATACGATGCTCATGTGAAAAGAGGAGAAATTGAATAATTAAAAAAATAACGGCGTTTTGCCGTTATTTTTGTTTATTTCTTTTGATTTTCTTCGTTTTCGCTTGCCGCTGGATCTAATTTAAATCCGACTGCATTATCGACTGGAACGGAGAAGATGAAACATTGACCAGGATTCTTATCAGAAACCTTCTCATGAATCGCGGAAATAACTGGATCAGCAATTGTTTTATCAGCAACAATCCAAATCATTTCTTTATCTGGTGTGACATAAACACCATATTTCTTTGCCATCGCTTCGTTTGCTGTACCACGGCAGTGGGTAATTGTTCCACCTCTAACACCTTGTGCTCTAGCAATATCCATTACTGGTTCTGCGAAGCCAGAATTAATAACGATGATGATTAATACTAATTCACTATTTGCCATTGTTTCTTCCTCCTATAACGCATTCGCGATGAAGTTATATACTCTCGCGCTCATGATACTGTCCATTCTTATTGTGAAGCCGATACCTCTATTTCTATCACTTGCCATGAAGTAAGCTTCTAACTCTTTGGAAATTGTCTCGATTAGACTGTGCGGAATCAAAGATATGATGATGTCTTTGTGATTGTCGTCCATACCGAGAATTTCTCTAACCGCTTTTGTCGCGGTTCCTCTTCCTTTTTGGATAAACTGACAAGATACTCCTAAGCTATTAAATAATTTATTGATTGCTTGCGCTTGTCCTCTTGGAACAATCGTTATATGAACATAAAGTTGTTGAAGATCTGATCTTTGCTCATATGGTACTTCTTTAACTTCTTTTGGTTTTCTATGAATAATTGGCATACCTGATCGCTCCTTTCTTTAGAAATGAATAATTTGGGCATCGTTTGCTTCCAAAAGATGCTTTCTTGTAATGTAACGCATATGTAAATCTTTGGCTTTTTCCACAACGCCTAGCATTTGAATAGCTAAAACAGGTGTTAAAGCAATTAAGGCAACGACGCCAAAGGCGTCACTATAAACTAAATTACCTAATTCTTCTTGAGATAAACCTTCTGGGGCCATAGATGTTGTAACACCAACAATCATTGGTAAAACATATGATGAAGACATTGGTCCACTAGCGGTGCCACCAGAGTCAAACGCCATGGCTGTATAAATATCTGGACAGAAGAACATTGAAACTAACGCTATTCCATATCCGGGAACAACAATATATAGAATATTGATATGCGTCACCGCTCTTAAAGCGGCTAAGCCAATCGCAACGCCAACACCGATTGATAAAGTTACTAAAACTTGTCCTTTTGTGACACGGCCATCAGAAATTGCTTCCATTTGAGTGGTTAAAACATGAACAGCAGGTTCACATAAGATAGTAACCATACCAATTGCAAATGCAATGACGACGATTAACCAGCTTGGGAATTGTCCTAAGTTAGTGCCAACCGAATATCCAACCGGAGTCATAACCGCACTTGTCGCACACAAGAAGAAAGTTAAACCAACATACGAATAAACAAAACCAACTAATAATTTTAAGATTTCGTTTCTTGGTAATTTTATAAAAATTAATTCATAGATAAAGAAGATAACAAGGATTGGTGATAAAGCAATCGCTACCTCAACAGAAGAACCTAAATTACCACTTCCAGATGGAATTAATTTATTAATAAAAATTTGGAAGATGTTTGGATTACCAATTGTTTCATAAGTGGCCATCTCTGTGCTATTTTTTGATACAAGTATCAAAATTGTCATAGTGATAATTGGACCAATTGAGGCCATACCGACTAAACCAAAGCTATCATTCGTGGAGTTTCTGCCACCTCTAACTGTGGCAACACCAGCGCCTAACGCTAAGATGAATGGAACTGTTGCAGAGCCAGTGGTAACACCACCACTATCAAAGATAAATGGTAAAAATGCTTTCTTATCAGAACTTGGGTCAATAGTGACAAAGATGATTAATAAGAAAGTGATGAAATAGAATAACAAATACCAGACTTTTAATGAGCCATGGAAGATAATTCTTAAAACACCAATAACAACAAATATACCAACGCCTAAAGCGATTCCAAAAATTAAGACAAACGATGGGACATTAACTTGTTTGGAAACAATCAAGATACTTGGTTCGGCACAAGTGATTAAAGTGCCTAAAACTAATGAGAATAAAACAATGATGAACAAGTTCGATTGTTTGGATAAAGAACTACCCATATATTCACCAACTTTTCCTAAAGATGAAGAGGCACCGATTTGGAAAAGCGATAAACCAACAATCATAATGATTGATCCAATGAATAATAAAAGATAATCAGTGAATTCGAATTGAAGCATATCTCCACCGATAATTCTAAAAGTAATAGCTAAAGCTATTGTGATACCAATAATTGGTCCAATAGATGTCGCACTACTAATAAAAGCGGAGAGGTGACGGTTCTTCATGCTAACATTCTAACAAAAAATATAATAAAAAGTGAAAAAGCAATTTAACTTTTTCAACTTTTTTAAAATAATGATTCGAACTCTTTTGGCATCGGTGCGGTAAACTTCATCTTCTTCTTTGTAATTGGATGAGTTAATTCTAAACAATAAGCATGTAATCCTAATCGTTTTAATGGATTGGATGGATTACCGTATTTATCATCCCCGATAACGTTATGACCTAAGTCTCCTAAGTGGACGCGGATTTGATTCTTTCTACCCGTATCAATATTCACATCTAATAATGAATATTTATCGTTTGATTTCATTACTTTGTAATGAGTGATAGAGAATTGTCCGTTTTTATCTTTTGATGAATACATCAAGTTTTGTGAATTCTTTTTTAAATATGATTTGATTGTTCCTTCATTTTGAGGCATTTGTCCTTCCACAATCGCATAATAGCCTCTTTTAGAAACGATATCATTCCAATTATCTTGTAAAGCTTTTTGAATTTCAGGATTCTTCGCTACCATTAATACACCTGAAGTGTCTTCATCTAATCTATGAACAACAAATATACGATTGTGTTTATCTTTTTGTTGGACATAATCAGATAACATTCTGTACGCCGTTGAGCTCTTTTCTTTATCTGAAGCGATAGATAATAATCCGCTTGGTTTATTAATAACAATCATTTCAGCGTCTTCATAAATGATTGGAAGGTTGCTTCTTGTCTTTTTATGAATTGGGTTATTTGAAATGATAACTGTATCGCCTGGATATAACTTGAAATCAAATTGAGTGACAGGAGCCCCATCAATAGAAACTCTTCTAGATGATAAAGTTGATTTAACTGAATTACGTGATTGACCTTTTAAAACTTCAAACAAAAAATCGAGGAGGGTACAAGGTTTAGTAACTGGAAATTCCCTGATACCGTATTCCTTCTTATTCTTTCTCGGAGTTCTTGGTTTATTCTTATTCATAGATCTTTCTTTTTATCATTTCAGCGAATGCTTTCGCAACATTTAAACTTGTTGTTTTTTCGAATTCTTCAAAGAAAGCATTAGAGTTAATTTCACACATAACAAGGTCGCCATTTTCATCATCTAACAAATCGATTCCAGCATATTCAATTTGTAATTTTTCAGCGATTTTCTGCGCAAAAGCCAAATATTTTTCAGGATTTTCTAATTTTTCACTTCCTGCAGTAGTGCCAAAGTTACTTCTAAAATCTCCACCGTTTTTTCTGCTGAACGCACCAAAAACTTTGCCATCTATAACGATGACTCTGATGGATTTTCCTTTAGATGAAGAGACATATCTTTGGAACAAAATTGGATTATGACAAATCTCTTTATATAGACTAATTAGCTCTTCTTCGTTATTCACAAGGAAGACACCTTCGCCAAGAGATCCATAAACTTTTTTGACCACCATCGGGAAGCCTAATTTATCAATAACTGTTTGTAGAAATTCTAAATGTGGTTCTTGGATGGATGTGTAGACAAGCGGTCCTGCATAAGTATCAGGCATTCTAATTCCTTCGTTAGAACAGTAGATGAAAGTTAGCATCTTATCATCACACATCTTGATGAAATCAGCTTTGTTAAATAATCTGATACCCGCTCTTTCAAGCATTCTCGCTAAATAGATATCTTTATCGAGATAAATAACAAAATCACATTTTGGAATATTCAAAACGATATCGTTATTTTTAATCTCTGCGAGTGTTCCATCATTTTTAAGCACATCCAAAGATATTCCTAATCGAGAGAATTCTTCTCGGAATCTTTTGATTTTATATTCGCTATGACCAAGTTCTTGGTTTGTAATAATTAATCCGTGCATAGGTAAATATTAATATATTTAAAAATAGAAAGAAATAAAAAGGCGACTTAGTCGCCAATTTTTATTAAAGTTGTGTGTAATCAAGTGATGGTTTATTGCCATCTCCATCATAACAATGGACTTCTTTGCCAACACCGAAGATGGCTAAGACGCCTGGACCACAAGAGATACCGATGATAGGGCCAATCCAACGGATTCTGCAATCGATACCTGGGATTTCAGCTTCAAGTCTTTCTTTAAGACGTTCCGCTCTTTCTTTCGCCATACCTTGTCCAACATAAACAACAGAGAATTTTTCTTTTTGAATTCTTTCAACTGCGCCTTTGATTAATTCAGCATCAGCGTTCTTTGTGCCTGTAACTGTACCTAAGGTATAGTTATTACCTTGAGCATCACTAATGAAAATTGGTTTCTTATGGAATAAGTTACCCATGATAGCTTTAGAAGCTTTAATTCTTCCTGATTCTTTTAAATAGGTAAGAGTTTCAACTGTTGCGAATTGAACTATTTGGTTTCTTGTCGCTAAAACATATTCAACTACTTCATCAAAGCTTGCGCCTTCTTTTTGTTTAATCGCAGCAAGGATTGCTAATAAGCCTTCGCCAAAGCAAGCGTTTAAGGAATCGATACCAACGATTTTTCTATCTGGGAATTGTTCTAACAATTGTTCTTTTGCAATTTCAAAAACGTTGATGGAACCTGAACATTTAGATGTACAAGCGATGTAGATAATGTCTAAACCTTTTTCTAAGTAAGGTGTTAAACGATTGATAAATTCAGTAATTGGAACTTGTGTTGTTTTTAAATGTCTGCCAGCGGCTAACCAACCATATAATTCTTCTGGTTTGAATTCTGCCCAGTCAAGGTCAGCAACTTTTTCTTCGCCGTCGATAACGACATTCATTCTGCAATAATCGATATCATATTGTTCACGGTCTTCTTTTGGAAGATCACAACATGAGTCTGTAAGAATTTTAAATTTTGCCATAGTTTTTTCTCCCGCGTTATATATTATGCGTAAAGAAAAATAAAAAGATAGTGAAAACTCACTAACTTATTTAACACGTGTAAAGTTTTTGTCTATCACGCCCCATCAATATGGGTATCACAAATTGGTTTTCGATAACCGCGGCGTCTATCTTGTTCTCTTTCGCGAAGCATATCGATATCTTCGCCGGTTTTATATCTATTTTTCCTTCTTGGACGTCTATTGTTCGTTGTCAAATTTATCATTGTATTTTTTGATTTCTTTGTAGATATCTTTCGCGTGTGGATAAAGTTTTATATAAGCATTCTTATATAAATAATTATATCTTTCATGCGCTTTTTCATTTGGATAGAACGTAATTGATTTATGAGACATCGCGTGTAAAGCAACGTCAATATTTTCAAATTCACCTAAGGCTAAGAAGGTCGCGATTGCCGCGCCTAAAGATGTTGTTTCAAATGTTTGAACTCTTGAAACTGGTAAGCCAAAAACATCCGCGGTGATTTGGCAAATGATATCGCTTTGTGATCCACCGCCAGAAATCATTAATTGTTTAATTTCGTGGTGTTGAGATCTTTCAATTCCTTCTAAGCCTTCTCTTAAGGCATAGGCAATTCCTTCGATGATAGCTCGATAAAAGTGATATTTTGTATGAATGTCACTCCACCCAATAACGGCACCTTTGGATAGTGGTCTTCTTAAACCTGGTCCCCAATATGGTTGCAAAACTAAACCATCACTGCCTGGAGGGATTAATTCAAGTTTAGCATTAGCCATTTCTTCAACAGCGAGTTCTTGAACTCTCGCTGCATCGATTAATTCAGTAGCAAATTCTTTTGTAAACCAAGTTAACATCCAGTATCCACGATAAACTTGGACTTCCATGTTATATAACTTTGGAACAGCAGCTGGGTAAGCCGGTAAGAATGGTTCTGGTTCAAAGAATTTGGAGTTAGTGACTTCAATAGTGGAGGCGGTACCATACGAAATAGCACCTGTATTTGGATTAAGCGCACCTAAACCAACTGTTTCACAAGCTTTATCTGAACCAGTAGCGATTAATTTAATACCTTTTGGTAACCCAACTGTCTCCGCGAATTCATCAGTAATAACACCAAGGACTTCGCCAGGAAGTTTTAATTCGCAAAGCATGGAACTAGGAATTCCATAGACTCTTCCTTTGAGAGCGCCTTCTTTATACCATTTTCTTTTTCTAAAATTAATTGGATAGTGACCAGTCACACTGGAGGCTGAATCCACTAATTTTCCAATCATTTTATAGGTTAAGTATCCAGAGATATTTACATACTTATAAGTCTTGGCCCAAATCTCTGGTTCATTTTCTTTAATCCAATGCGCCATTGTTCTCTTTCTATTGAGCTCAATGGTGTTCTTCATTCCAACCAAAAGGAAGATTAACTTATGCAAAAACGGCATTTTTTCTGAAGCTTTTGCATTTCTTTGGTCTAACCATAAGATACATTTTCTTAATGGTTTTAAGTCTTTATCTAACTGGACTGAAGAATCTCTAAAAGTAGTGATAGTAGCACCGATAATTTTATCTAATTTATCTTTATTTTCTGAGGTTAATTTCTTTAACGAATCAACTAATACTTGATAGTAATAATCTGGATCTTGCTCAGCATAGCCTTTTTCTTCTGAAACATAAGGTGGTCTATACGGAGTTTTGATCATCGCAACAGCGTCACCCTTTTTATCATAAAGGGCTGCTCTAGCAGATTGAGTACCAAAGTCTAATGAAAGAACGAGTTTATCCATACTAATCCCTTTCTTAATAATTATACAACAATCAGTATTTCAAGGCATTATCCGTTTATTTTTCTTGCCAAAAATACACAAAAACGGGGGTAGACACAACAAAAAAGCCATTATTTGTTATTTTTTTATAGTAATGTCGCGCGTACTCGTGTTATATTTTATTCGTCAAACGTGCGTAGAAAAACATACGCACACAATACATGCCTATTAGGAGGAATTATATGGCTGACAAAAGATACGTTTACGCCTTTGAAGAAGCTTACGGTTTAGGTAAGGAACTCTTAGGTGGTAAAGGTGCCGGCTTAGCGGAAATGACACACATTGGTGTTCCAGTGCCACAAGGTTTTACTATTTCCACAGAAGCATGCACACTCTATTACGACAGTGGTAAGAAAATTCCAGAAAGCTTAGAAAAAGAAATTTTCAAAGCCGTCGAAGAAATCGAAAGAAAATCCGGTAAAAAATTCGGTGGTGACCACAACCCATTATTAGTCTCCGTCCGTTCTGGTGCTCGCGTGAGTATGCCAGGTATGATGGATACAATCTTAAACTTAGGTTTAAATGATGTTTCCTGTGCCGCTATTGCTAGAGAAACAGGAAATGAAAGATTCGCATTAGACTCCTTCCGTCGTTTCATCTTAATGTTCACAAACATTGCTAAAGGACATCCAAGAACCGACATGGACAAAATGCTCGACGATCTCAAGAAAGCTCGTGGCTACAAATTAGATACAGAAGTCACCGCTGATGAATTAAGAGATTTAGTCAAGAGATACAAAGAATACTACAAGAAGACATTTGGTGAAGAATTCCCATCAGATCCAAGAGTCCAATTAATGGAAGCCGTCGCAGCCGTTTTCAGAAGCTGGGACAACCCAAGAGCCAACGTTTTCCGTCAAATGTATGGTATTCCATACAGCTGGGGAACCGCTGTTAACGTTCAATCCATGGTCTTTGGTAACAAAGGTGAAACATCCGGTACAGGTGTTGCGTTCTCACGTAACCCAGGTACAGGCGAAAAGAAAATTTCCGCTGAATACTTACCAAACGCTCAAGGTGAAGACGTTGTTGCTGGTATCCGTACACCATTACACATCGATGAATTAAAAGCTCGTATGCCTGGTGTTTACGATCAATTCGTCAAGACCATTACCTTAATGGAAGCTCACTATAAAGATATGCAAGATATGGAATTTACAGTCGAAGACGGTAAATTATACTTCTTACAAACACGTTCTGGTAAGAGAACTCCAGCTGCTGCTTTAAAGATGGCATGTGATATGGTCGATGAAGGCTTAATCAATGAAAAAGAAGCAGTCTTAAGAATTGATGCTATGTCATTCGACAAACTTCTTTTACCTGGATTTGATAAAGATGAATTAGCTAAAGCAACAGCAATCGCTGAAGGTTTAGCAGCAGGACCTGGTGCAGGTACTGGTAAATTAGCTTTCACAGCTGAAGAAGCTGAAGCTAGACACAATGCTGGAGAAAAAGTTGTTTTAGTTAGAGCTGAAACTTCTCCAGAAGACATCGTTGGTATGGTAGCAGCAGAAGCTATCTTAACAATGCGTGGTGGTATGACATCTCACGCAGCAGT
>JAZQVN010000022.1:0-4374 GCA_045631885.1 Bacilli bacterium | reverse complement strand
TCATCTTAAACTAGCGAGCTAGTGTTAGAATCACCATTACAATGATCAAGATTATTTTCATAATCAAGACCAGGATATCTTTCATGGCCCACCCTTCGTCAAGGATGGGTAGGAGGGTCTCCCTATGGCATAAACCATATTTTACCTCCTATAAATAAATAGGTAAAAATGGAATTTTGTTGCAAAAAAAGTGAAAAATAATAAAAAAAGTTTATTTCAACTTTTCTTTAATTTTATAAATAAAATTATTGAAGCAGGATTCTACCTAATCTAATATGAGTGGCGCCTTCTTCAATGGCAATTAAATAATCATCGCTCATACCCATTGATAAATATGGAAGATTGACATTTAATTTATCTTTAATCTCAATTTGTAATTCTTTTAATTTGTGAAATTGGTCGTGGAGAGAGGATGGAGTGGATGAAGAAACCGCCATCATCATAAGACCAACTAGATGGACATTTTGATATTTTATACACTCTTTGACAAAGTCAAGAACCTCATAATAGGGGACTCCGTTTTTATTCTCTTCTAAATTAATCGACACTTCGACAAAACAATCTAGAGGCTTATCAACAGTTTTATCAATTAAATCGGCGAGGAGAAGCGAATCTAATGAATGTAAATAATTTATCTTATTTAATACTTTTCGCGCCTTGTTGCGTTGTAAATGGCCGATAAAATGCCATGATATATCGTAATCTTTGAGTTGTTCATGTTTCTCTAAGAAGGCTTCCACCCTGTTTTCACCAAAGTTTTTGACGCCTTTATTATATAAATAGAGAATATCTTCGCTATTAAGATATTTAGAAGCGCAAACTAAAGTGACATCTTGAGGAATGGTTAATAGGAAGTTATCAATATCTTTTCTAATCATGACTTCATTATATTACTAGTTTGTTTTAATTAAAGAAGAAATAGTGTATTCTAATAAAGAATTAAGTGAGACTAAGACAATAATGAATCTCCTTAAATCAAAGAGTAAAATCTCTTAACCTACCTATATTTAACTAATGTTAAGAAAAACTAAAAAACTACTAAAAAACTACTAGGAGAAAACATGGATTCATTAAAAAGTTTGATGGATAAAAAGCAATATGAGCTCGTAATTAAACTCACTGAAAACGCGACTGATTCAACGAGTCTCTTCTACCGTATCAGCGCATTTCTCGCTTTGGGTAAAGCTAATGAATCTTTAGCCTGTATTGATCAAAACCGTCAATTACTCGAAGGTGATTTACTCTTATTAATCAGAATCCATATTGAAATTCTCTGTATCCTCGGTAAGTTTGATGAAGCTTATCAAGAATTAAAACATTATGAAAGTCTTCCTTATGTCTCTCAACAAGTTGAGGAGATTTTAAGAGGAATGCCTGAGTATATTAGAAGCGAAGAAAGAAAAGCCTTCTCAAGTAAAGAAATGAGCGATGAGATGGTGAAGAAGATGCTCCGTTCTGATGACATGAACGATAACATCATCGCTTTAGATATTGTGAGAGAAAGAGACATCCATTCATTTATGAATGACTTAAGATGGTTAATGGTTAATCATCACCTTCAATCAATCCGTTCGTTCTCTTTATTAATCCTCGTCCAAAAAGAAATCGATGGAATATTTAAATTCCAACATGTTGATAAATTAATTGAAGTTAACCCAAGTAAATTAGAGCCTCCATTTGTTGGGGAACCATTCAATAGCGTGACCAAGAAAACCTCCGTTGACTTTAATAACCCATCACTAAGTGATAACGCGATACAAATTCTCTCAACATATATTATGTTCATCTATCCAGATCAAATTGCTTTTGAAGAAGAGGAAATTATCGAAGCCTTATATCAAATATCCAGTGAGTATTTGCAAAGCAAAAAAGAAGATTTATCGATTAGATGTAAAGAGAAAAACCTCGATCAAGAGAAAGTCCAAGAACTCATCGACGATATCAATTTCGCCCTTAAAAATTTTTAAAATAGAAAGACACCTTATGAGTTTTATAAAAAATAGGTGTTTTTTTCTTGCTCTTAACACGCATACCCGTGTAAAATATCAAACGCACATGTTTGGAGGTACATATATACATGGAAAGAAAATTAACAAAATTAGAACATTCCCATTTAGAAGTTCTTGTCACTGTTGATGAAAAGTCTTGGAAAGACGCGCAAGATAAAGCTTTTAAGAAACAAGCTGCGAACGTCACAGTCGATGGCTTCCGTAAAGGAAAAGCTCCTGCCAATTTAGTGAGAGCAAAAGTCGACCAAATGAAAGTTTTAGATGATGCGATTAATTCATTATTACCAATCGCTTATCGTGAAATTCTCGAACAAGACGGAGTCAAACCATACGCTCAACCAAAGGTTGATGTGACAAAAGTTTCCGATAAAGAATTAGAACTCAAATTCACAATTGTTACCGCTCCTGAAGTGAAATTAGGCGCTTATAAAGGATTAAAAGTCGGTCATGGCGAAACAGCTGTTAGCGATAAAGAAGTTGATGATGCTGTTAACCAAGTCTTAAGCCAAAACGCTTCTTTAGTTTTAAAAGAAGGTGAATCCAAATTATTCGATACAGTCGTTATCGACTTTGTCGGCACAATTGATGGTGTCGCATTCGAAGGCGGTTCCGCACAAAATCACGAATTAGAATTAGGTAGCCACTCCTTCATCCCAGGATTCGAAGAACAATTAGTCGGTCATAAAGCTGGTGAACACGTTGAAGTTAACGTTAAATTCCCAGAAAACTACGTTGAAGAATTAAAAGGTAAAGATGCAGTCTTTGCTTGCGATATTCACGAAGTGAAAGAGAAAAAATTACCAGAATTAAATGATGAATTCATCAAAGAACAAAAGATTAACGGCGTTGAAACTGTAGAACAATTCAAAGCTCATAAGAGACAAGAATTAGAAAATCAAAAAGCCGAACAAGAAAAGAGAGATTACATCGTTAAATTACTCGATGAAATCGTCAAAGGTTCTGAAATCGATATTCCAGAAGAAATCATCGAACAACAAGTCGCTGGTTCTAGAAGAGATTTAGAACAAAGAATGGCTCAATCCGGTATGACCCTTGAACAATATTTACAAATCATCGGTCAAAAAGAAGAAGAATTCACCGCTCAATTACAAGAAAATGCGAAGAAAGATATTTCTCGCTTCCTCGTTATCGATGAAATCGCTAAAGCTGAACAAATCGATGTTACAGAAGCCGATATCGAATTCGAATATGCCCGCTTAGCGGAACAATACAATATGAAGATTGATGATGTGAGAAAAGCTTTAGCCAATCAAGCAGATCAATTCAAAAACGATGTTTTGAATAGAAGAGTTGAACAATTCTTATTAGACAACAACGAATAAATTTATTTATTAGGAGGTATGACTTATGCCAAATAAACCTCAAAAATTAACATTACCTGTCCTCATTACTCGCGGGGCAATCGTTTATCCAGGTACCCAAACATCTCTAGATGCCGGTAGAGATTTCTCGATGGCGGCGATTGATGCTTGCCGTACTCAAACCGATTCTTTGATTTTTGTTGTTTCACAAAAAGAAGAGAACGTCGATAACCCAACAAGTGATGATATCTATGATGTTGGCACTTTGTGCCATGTCCTTTCAGTGACCGAAAGACAAAACTATTACAAAGTCCGTATTGAAGGCGTTGAAAGAGTTAAATTAGAAGATGTCAGGTATGATGAAACAAACAAAATCTACATCGGCGAAGGTATCGTTTTACCTTTACCAGTTGTCGATGAAGAAAAAGCTGAAGATATCATTAACGAATTAAGAAGAGAAATCGATAATTCCCAAGATGTTTTAGCTAATATGCCTAAAACAGTGGCGAATCTCATTTCCCGTACGCATAGCGTGCCAATTGTCTGCTATTCGATATCTAGCATATCTGATGCGCCAATCAAGACTAAACAAGCCGTTTTAGAATTAAATGATATTGGTGTTTTAGTCGAATACGCGAAAGCTTTAATTAAAGGACATCAACAAAAAAGCGAAATTGAACGCTTAATTAACGAAGATGTCAGACAATCCGCGGAAAAATCTCAAAGAGAATATTTCTTAAGAGAAAAATTAAAAGCGGTGAAAAAAGAATTAGGCGAAGATGGACAAGGTTTAAATTCTCCTGATGCCATTTTAGAGAGAATTGAAAAAGAACCTTACCCAGAACACGTCAAGAAAAAAGTCAAAGCCGAACTTAAAAAAGTCGGATCGTAGCCATGTCGTTCTGTGAGCCAAGGAGTTGTGTTCTTCTCTTGTCTTCCTAAGACCGCTTGGCCTCCGACTTCTCCTGATGCCATTTTAGAGAGAATTGAAAAAGAACCTTACCCAGAACACGTCAAGAAAAAAGTCAAAGCCGAACTTAAAA
>JAZQVN010000021.1:0-22778 GCA_045631885.1 Bacilli bacterium | reverse complement strand
CATAATAATTTTTATCGTCATCAGAAAGTGGCTCACTATCAGCCTTATCTTTTTTGATTTTACCAGCTTTGATAAGTTCTTCTTTTTCTTTCTTTATACGTTCTAAAAGCACTGAAGCTGGTTCGTCGTTTGGATCTTGTTTAACGAGTTTTCCTGTTATAGCAAGTTCTAATACTTTTTCCTTAGCAAGCTTCTTATATTCTTCTAACTCTTCTTGTTCTTTCTCGATCTTGTCAATCAAAGCGAATAGCTCATCTAACTTATTAACAATGCGTTGTTGTTCTTGAAGAGGAGGAATTAAAATGGAAAGTTCTTTAAACTTAGATAAAGGAACACCGCCTATAATACCTTGCAGATTTGATCTAAATTCTTCATTAAAAACTGAAGAGCAAAAGAAATAATAGATAAACTTTTCAATCACACTAAAAGTTTCAACGCATGCTAATTTATTAACAAAGTTAATATCCTTATCGATAATTGCTATTTTGTTTCCTGCATTTGCGCCTTCTAAGCAAATTAAAATTGATTTAGCCTTAGCTATTTTTAATTTCTCGTCAATTGGCGTATATATGCCATTTTCATAATTAACATTACCGTTTAAATCAATATCCTTAGTAGAGACATAGCAAAACGCGTCCTCAATTTTAACTGAGAATTTTAACTTTTGCGAATCATTTAAACTGTTGCCTGTGAATATTTTTGAGAAGTATTGCAGTTGAAGACATGACCATCCGTTTGGAATTTCGTCCTTCCTATAATAACAATTATCAACATGCTTTTATGTTTAGATCATTTTAATGATATAATTCCAATGTGAGCGATTTGACTAATACAAAATATAGAAGATTTTCATTCGACCAAGATGGTGTTGAAAAAATCAAATCAAGCGTAGATAAAGGCCAAAACTGGCCGGTTGTCTATATTTTAAATGGCAACAAAGAAGCATATATTGGTGAAACCAATAACGCTTATAAAAGAATTTGTCAGCACCTTGAGAATCAAAAGCGTTCTGTTATGACTCATATTTTGTTATTGCTTAACGATTCATTCAATAAATCGGCAACATTAGACATCGAGAACAAATTAATTCAGTTCATGCACGCTGATGGCAAGTTTGAACTTCAGAACGAGAATGCAGGTCAATCAGTTCAACATAACTATTATCAAAGAGGGCTTTATGAACAATGTTTCCAAGATATTTGGAATGAATTAAAGAGAAAGAAATTAGCTAATAAAACTCTATACGAAATTAAGAACAGCGAAATATTCAAATATTCGCCATATAAGGAATTAACGGAAGATCAATTTACTTGTGTTGAAAGGCTCTTGGCTGTCACGGGAAAATCATTAGAGCAAAACCTATCTTACAAGATGGTTATTCAAGGTGGTGCTGGAACAGGCAAAACCGTTTTAGCTGTTTATTTCATTAAGTGCTTAATGGATATTCTTTCAAGAAATACAAATTTTGAAGATTTGGACGAAGTTCTCCCGGAAGATTCTCCTATCTTACAATCGGCACAGCTTGTTAAAGTCATACAAGAGCATAAGGAATTAAAAGTTGCTTTTGTTATCCCGACCCCATCATTTAGAGAAACTGTCAAAAAGATATTTAAAGTAACCAAAGGACTTAAACCTAGCATGGTTATAGGTCCAAACGATATCGCGAAGAAAGGCTATGACATTGTGATAGTGGATGAAGCACATAGATTGCAACGCAGAAAAGATTTAGTCAATTATGGTGCCTATGACGCTGTTTGTGACTCTTTAGGGCTATCACATAATGTAACACAATTAGATTGGATAACGGCTCGAAAAAGGCCATTAACGGTAATCTTCCATGATGCCAAGCAGAGAGTTAAGAACACAGACATGTTAGAAGATGGTTTTAACGATTTTATTAACGGAGCCGAAGTTATTAACTTATCAACACAATTAAGAATTCAAGGTGGCAACGAATATATCCGTTTCATCAACGATTTATTAAACAATAAGAAAGTTACATATGAATCTGACAAATATGATTTGTTTGTATTTGATGATTATGGTGAGATGGAACAAGCAATTAAATCTCAAAACAAGAAAAACGAAGGATTGTGCCGTATTGTTGCAGGCATTTCCTATCCTTATAGCACTAAAATGAGAGACAAGGTCGCCAAGAAGAAGCTGGACGTTGATGTTGATGGTGACGGTAAATATCAAAGAATGTGGAACCTAGGATTTAATGACCCAACGTTTATTACAGACGAAGCTCATAAAGATGAGATAGGCTGTGTCTATACTTGCCAAGGTTATGATCTTAATTATGTTGGAGTAATTCTTGGGCCAGATATTTTCTATAACAAAGAAACTAAAAAGATTGATTTCCATATTGAAAAATGCACAGACAAAAAGACCAAAGTTAAAGATAATGATGAAGAAACCAAACGAAATATCCTTCATCAATATCTAGTCTTACTTACTAGAGGCATATATGGGACATATATCTATGCCGTAGACAAAGACTTAAGAGACTATTTAACTGAATGTATCCTCACGAAAAAGGAGAACATGAGCTAATATGAAGCAAGAAACAATTGAACGTATCCGTAAATTTACAACTGATAGAGATTGGGATCAGTTCCATTCTCCCGCCAATTTAGCTAAATCAATTTCAATTGAGGCTAATGAACTTTTAGAATGTTTCCAATGGGATGAAGAACATTATGACGTCAACGAAGTTAAAGAAGAACTTGCTGATGTTCTCGTTTATTGTAGAAACATGCTGGATAAGCTTGGTTTAGATGAAGACGAGATTGTTAATGCCAAGATGGAACAAAATGAAAGAAAATATCCAATTAGTAAAGCTAAGGGAAAAGCTGATAAATATAACAAGTTATAATGACAAAAAACGAAAGAATTGCATATCTAAACAAGAGACTCCATGAAAATGAGTCTTTTGTGTATTGTGGCCCAAAAACATTATTTAAATATCGTCCATTTGACGAATATTCATTTGAAATGTTAAACAGCAATACGCTTTTCTTGTGCCCAGCCATGAAGCTAGATGATGAAACAGAATGTGATACATCAGTAAATATGTCTGATTTGGTTGAATTGGAGACAAATAACTTAAAAAGAATTTGTCTTGAACAAATAATCCAGATGATAAAACCATATTGTTCTGAAGAAGTGTATGAAGAAGTAAGGCAAAAGTTTTATAGAGCATCCTACTGTGATGGCACAATTAGAAGTCACTTTTTACTCGATATAGCTAATGATATTCAAGAAGCTGCTCCAGGTGTTGATACAGCCCCTGTTGTCAATTGGATAAAGAACATACCAGAAAAGCTTGATGAACTATCAATCAAACCACAAATTGAGATGCTCATTAAAATCGCCATGGATGCCAAAGAAAAAATGGGTATATGTGCTCTTTGTGAAGATAACGATAATGAATATATGTGGGAAAAATATGCAAAAAATAGTAGTGGATATTGCATTGAATATGAATTAGATGATTATGAATTTAATAAAGATTTATTTCCTGTCATTTATGATACCGATAGAAAAACCAATATTGTTATGTCCATCGTTGCTAATTTTATAGGCCAATTAATTACTTCTTTTTCAAACAATCAAATACGCGCAGATGTTTCTCAATATTTAAGACTCTTCATTTCTAAATATCCTGAGTGGGAATATCAAAATGAGTGGAGAATACTTGGAAATGCAGGAACAACTCCTAAAGCCCCAAAAATAAGAAGGATCATTATTGGAAAGAACGCTTCTCAAGATGATAGAAATAAAATGAAAGAGTTCTGTGCTAATAATTCGATTGAATATAAAGAAAACGAAGCAGATTGATAAATAATAAATAAGTAACTATTGTTAAATATATGAGATATGAATTAGGTAACATGGACAAATATTCTCTTGCGGTCAGGGAGACAGTGATGGAAAACGCCTCCTTTTTTAAAGCAAGTTTAGATGAAGATGTCGACGAACAAAGATTATATCAATCAATTAAAATTGCTTTAGAATATCACCCTTTATTTAAATGCAAATTGGTCTATGACAAACAATACTATTTAGAAGATAACGATGCTGATGAATTAAAGATATTTAATGTCGATACTGATAATAGGCCTAAAGAATTCGGTAAGAACACTAATGGATATCTATTTCAAGTTTGCTATTTTAAAAACACGATATCTTTTGAGTGGTGTCATGCAGTAACTGATGGAAGAGGGGCTATTAGATTTTTATCGACAATATTAGATGCCTATTTTCAAGTTGATTTACCAGAGATTCCAAAGGAATTCCCTCTTAAATTAGGCTTTGAAAGTATCTATGATGAATCAGTTAAATCATTTGGACAAATCAAGCAACCAAAAGGATTTAAAGCCAAAGATCTAAAAGTCATTAAAAATGGATATAAATGCACAAGCCATATTTTAAAAGTTCAAACCGCGGACATCATGAAAGTAGCCAAGAAATTTGATACCACTCCTTCAGCAATCTTAGTCCCATTATTTTCCCGAGCGATTAGAGAGCATTTACCTAAAAATATTAAAAATAGAAATGTCTCCTGCGGAGTGGTTGTAGATTACCACGCTCCAATGAAGATGGACACAATGCATAATTTCGTCAACACTAAAGTAATTACATACCAAGATAAATATGATGAATTTGATTTGCAAAAAATAAGTACGATATATCGCGGGATACTCGATTTATATGTACAACCAGAAAACATCATCTCTTTTTGTACTGAGATGAAAAAATCCACTGACTTCTTATACAACATGCGTCCGAGATTCGTTCAAAAATTTTTGATGAAGATTGTTGGAAAGATTGTTAAAAGAACTATGAATAATATCGGATTCACATATTTAGGGCGAGTTCCTTTTTCGGAAAAGGTAAAAAATCATCTCATTGATTTTAATTTCCGTTCCTGGCCAGATATTGGGGACTGCGTTATTGCTGCGGTAGATTTAAATGGAACTTTAATTATCGACATATGTGAAAACTACTATGATAGAGGTATCATCGATTCGTTTATTAATATATGTAAAGACAATGATATCAATATCGAAGTTAGTGAAGAAAATATATTCGAACAAGCTAACGTGAGATTATAAAAAATAATTGCAAAAAGCACAAAAAAACTGCATTTCTCAGATAGATTTGCAGGTTTTTAATGTTTTAACGTACTCTAGCAAGAAGCCCCCACTTCTTTAAGTGGTGGAGTATGTCACTGGAGAATTAATAATTACATCTCTTTCTCTTATCTAAATCAATGATGATATTTTCTTTCTCTTTAACATAGTAAAAAAAGAAAATAATCTTGTAACTCTACCTATTTATTTAATTATGTTTTTATAGCTGTTTTTTTGATTATTCTTGGAAGAATATAATATCAAGTTATATAATGAAATCGAAAAAAAGGTAGCAATTAACCAAAAAGGAGATTTTATGATTGAACGTACTAAATATTTAAATCAACTTATTAATACAAAAAATAACGGATTTCCAAAGGTTATTACTGGTATCCGTAGATGTGGAAAATCTTATCTCCTTAAGGATATATACACCAAGTATCTCAAAGAGGAATGTCGTATCAGCGACGAGAACATTTTGGTTGTTGAATTAGATGATGATAAAAACATCGAATTGAGAAATCCTATTGCATTAGGAAAATATGTTAGAGAGCATTGTAAAGGGAGAATTGATTGTTATGTCATTTTGGATGAAATTCAAAAAGTTTTGCCAATTATCAATCCTGCTTTCACTAATGGACAGATTGTCTTAGCAAAAGATGGAGACGAAAACGTCATCACCTTCGTTGATGTTGTATTGGGTCTTTCTAGAGAACCTAACATTGATTTATATGTCACCGGCAGTAATTCAAAAATGCTTTCAAGTGACATTGTTACCGAGTTTAGAGACAAAGCAACAAGAATCCATCTATCTCCTTTATCATTTGAAGAATACGCCAACTATAAAAAAGGGTATGCCCCAGAGATGATAAATGAGTACATGACATATGGTGGTATGCCTTTAGCGGTTTTAGAAGAGAATGAAGAAGAAAAAAAGAACTACCTTAAAGGTCTTTTCAAAACAACATATTTTAGTGATATCCTAGAACACAATAAACTCAACAAAAGCGAGGCTCTCGATGAGCTGTGCGATATTATCAGTGACTCAGTTGGGGGATTAATTAATTCCGAAAGAATATCAAACACCTATCAAAGCATCAAAAAAGAAACAATTGATAAGGACACTGTTACTAAATACATAAATTACTTTGTCGATGCATTTATTATCCAAGAAGCCACCAGATATGATGTTAAAGGAAGAAATGAAATTGGTGCATCAAGAAAATATTATTTCACAGATTTAGGTCTAAGAAACGCAAGACTCAATTTCTCTAAACCAGATGAGGGACATATGCTGGAAAATATTATATTTAATGAACTTCTTTATAACGGATATTCGGTGAATGTTGGGACTTATGAAAGAGTGGAGCGAAATAAAGATAATAAGAATGTTAAAAAAACATATGAGATAGATTTTTTGGCCACAAAAGGAAACAGGATATTCTATGTTCAAGTGGCAGATGACATATCAAAGAATGAAACGTTGGAAAGAGAAAAGAAACCATATAGCCACTTGAAAGACCCTATTCAAAAAATACTTGTTGTTAATAAGCCGTTCAAAGAAATGAGAGATCCAGAAGGATATGTGCTTATTGGGATTGCTGATTTTTTACTTAACTTTATAAAATAGTTATATTTTTATAATACTAATGTATTATAAACCAAGACAAAAATCACCCCGTATCAGGGAATACGATAATGCAATTATCCTTTGATAAAAACCCCTCCAGTTAGTTGTCCAACTTTTGGGGTACCTTTCAGACGCGTGAGGAGCCTTTTTCTATTAATTTTTAGCAACTGTAGTGGAACACTATTTCGGTTAACCAAATAGCTTTTCCGTTGTTATCCATGGAGGTGCTGAACTCTAATTTATCTGTAGTTGTTAAATAACCGTCCGCATTATCTCTTTTCCAAGACCATTGAACATAAGATGCTTCATCTGCAATTTTTGTAAAAATTCCTTCTTCATCTCCATTAACTTCTGATTTTAATGACAATACACGATCAGTTCCATTTCCTTTATCTAATTTAAGATCAATTTGAGTTAAATGATTGAATTTAGCAATAGTGTATTCAACATCATTTCTAGTGATGGTTTCATCATCATAATATGTCGGATTAATGGTAAACTCACTTAGCTGATTGTTCCAAAGAACTAGAACCACATCGTTATCGTTTTCTATGATCGCTTGTTGATTTTGCGATGTTTGGATTATGCCATAGGCCAAACCTTCTGACATTGGAAAAAGTGGGGATGTATTACTAGTAGACGTATTGTTATCGTATTTAAAACCAATCAGTCGATTATTCTTATTAATGGTGATAGTTCTTTCTGAATTAGCATTTAAACCACTTGCGATAGCGGTTAGTCCTTTTGCGTTTGTTCCATTCATCACCACTAATAAAGATGTGATTCCTAACAATGAGATACCTGTTAATAATAGGGTGATAGTTTTTGTTTTTGAGTCCATATTTAGTTTCCTTTGCTTAATTGCCCAATTAATTATAATGAAAAAAACAAAAAAATATACTCTTTTACAAAATTTTAATTGGATTAAAGAGGTAGAAAGAAAGTTATGCTTCTTGATTACAATCAAATGATCAACCCGCATTAACGTATTCAATTGCCGAGTAAGTTCACTCTATCAGTAATAGAAAAACCGTTTCATCTAATAGCCTTCCTAATTAGAAATAGATTTGTTGCAGAAGATGATAATCAGCGGTTGAACTTTTTATATTTTTTGGCTAAAATCTAATTGAATTCGGAAAAAGTCAGAAAGGAACCAAATACTATGTCTTATATTAATAGAGCAATTGAACCACTCTTGATAAAAAAATATCAATCTTACAAAAGCGTAGCGGTCACTGGTGCTAGACAAGTTGGAAAAACTAGAATGACTAAAGAACTTTTTCCTAGTGTAAAAAGAATCAATTTAAAAAACCCAAATCTTCTTAACGCCGCTAGTAGCGATCCTCAAGGCTTTATGGAAAGCTTTGATAGACCTTTGTTTATCGATGAAGTTCAGGAATGCCCGGAATTGTTGAGTTCAGTTAAAGATATATTGGATAATGTCTCAACTTATAGCAATTATCTTTTTTCGGGTTCTCAGAAGTGGTCTTTAATGGAAGGGCTATCTGATTCCTTGTCTGGGATGGTTGGAATTATTGAACTAGCAGGTCTTTCTTTGAGAGAAATAAACAGCATAGATTTTAATGAGAGGTTTATTCCAACTGATGCATATATCAAAAATAGAGAAAAGACATTAAAAAAATATACAGACATATGGAAGAAAATTCATAGGGGTTTTTATCCGGAATTATATGACCATCCAGAAAAAGATTGGGAAGAGTTTTATCAAGATTATGTAATAACATATATTGAAAGAGATGTTTATAAGATTACCAAGATAAGAGACCACCAAACATTTTATAGATTCTTGGTATCTGTTGCCGCTAGAACAGGGCAAATACTTGATTACACAAATATTGCTAATGACATTGGAATAAGCGCAGATACAGTCAAACTATGGATTGGCATTTTGGTTAAAACGGATATCGTTTATTTGCTCCAACCATATTATAATTCATATCTTAACCGCGCAATAAAATCACCTAAGATATATTTTAGAGATACTGGATTAGCATGTTTTCTTACATCTTGGTTGACTCCTGACACTTTGAAAAATGGTGCTATTGCAGGTCATATGTTTGAGACTTTTGTGGTTAATGAAGTTATCAAATCGTTTATAAATGTTGGAAAAGATTATTCAAAATATATTTATTATTACCACGGTAAAGACAAAATTAAGAAAAAGAAAGTAGACCGTGATGGAAATATAACCGAAGAAAACGAAGAAAGCGAAATTGATATCATCATTGAAGAAGACGGAATTCTTTATCCAATAGAAATAAAAAAAGGAAGTAATCCTACCGCAAGCGATGCTGATGCTTTTACCGTTTTAGACAAAGACATTGACAAAAAAAGAGGCATTGGTGCAATTATTTGTACAGGCGAATACAAATTGAAGTTAAGAGAAAACCTCTACTCCCTTCCAATTGAATATATATAATCTGGTTGATAGAGTTACTTTTATTAAAACTGAACCAGGGGAAATGGATAAAGTTCCTGAATCAATTAAAAAATGTGAAGCAGAATTAAAAAGCCTCCGTTGGGATTCTCAATTTGTCACATCAATTAGAAAAGTAGAATATCGTGACTGGTACATAAATATTTAATAGCATCAAAATAAATGGGTTTTGCAGTGAATTTTACCGCAAAAACCCATTTTTGTTATATGATTATTATCAAAATGTGAGAATAATATGTCATCAATCCATAACACCAAAATGTATTTGATATTTGGTGTTTTTTACTGTTGTTCTATATAATGGACCTATCTAAATTGGAGAGTAACTATGGTTTTTAATTTATCACCTGTATCTTTAATTAATGTCTTAATCATTGCGATGGGGATTGGAGTGTGCTTACTTTGTATTTTACAAATGGGTTCATCTAGTCACATTAGAAAAGAAGTAAGACATTATTTTGTTTATTTTTTCTCTACGATATTGCTATATATATCCGCGCATCTTGTGAGAGAGCTAATGAACGGCATTCCTGGAGATGCGATAAGAGTGTGGTTAAATATTGTCACGATTACTGAACTTATCGCCGCGGGTATTATGACACAGATGATGAGTTTTCTAGTTGTTACTATCGCTAGAGCTAATAGATTCTTAAAACAAAAAATCATTTGCTTATTTGTCTTTTTACTTGTCCATATTATTTTAGTTATCGTTTTATCATTAACGGGCTTAATTTATGTATTCAACGAGAATAACGAATATTCCCGTGGAACACTTTATTTACTTTCTAATCTAATTCCCGTTTTATTGATTGTCTTTAACGCAGCGATGTTAGTTATCTATCGTAAGAATATTCTTAATAAAGATATTATGATTTCCTTATGGAACTATATAGTAGCCCCAGTTGTTGCAGTGGCTATACAAAGTTTCTTATTTGGTGTTCAATTCATTATTATCGTTACTATTGCGGCGGCGGTATATATGTTTACCACAATTATCCGCGATCAAAATAGACGTTATGAAAAACAACAACAAGAAAGCGCTCGTATTGAAACTGAATTATCAATGGCGTCAAGCATTCAAGAAGATATGTTACCAAACATCTTTCCAGCTTTCCCAAATCGTTCTGATTTTGATGTATTTGCCTCTATGGATCCAGCAAAAGAAGTTGGTGGAGACTTCTATGACTTCTTCTTAATTGATGATGACCATCTATGTTTAGTTATCGCTGATGTATCTGGTAAAGGAGTTCCTGCTGCTTTATTTATGATGGCGAGTAAAATCATTATCGCTAATAACGCTAAATTATATAAAACACCAGCCAAGATTATTACCGAATCTAATAAGATGATTTGTTCTAATAATGGGGACGGGATGTTTGTTACTGTATGGCTTGGTGTTTTAGAATTATCAACTGGTAAATTAACCGCGACTAACGCAGGACATGAATTACCAGCGATATGTTTACCTAATGGTAAATTTGAATTTATTAAAACTAAACACGACTTTATCGTTGGAGGTATGGATGGGTTAACTTTCCATGAAACAGAAATCCAACTTCAACCCGGTTCTAAGATTTTTATCTATACTGATGGAGTCGCAGAAGCGACAGATAAAAACAATAAAAGATTTGGCATGGATCGATTAAACGATGCACTTAATATCAACCCTAAAGAGTCTCCTGAACAGATTTGTAAACAAGTGAGAAAATCAGTTGATGAATTTGTGCAAAACGCTGAACAATTCGATGATATCACCATGCTTTGCTTTGAATATAAATTGAATAAATAGACTCATCGTTTTCATAACTTATCGAACGTTTTTCTTTGATAAGCCTATTTTTGAACTTGTCGATATTTTCTACTTTTATGGTAATATTTGAATAAAGATTTTTATTAGGATGTATTTAAGATATGAAAGCAATTATTAATGTGAAAGATTATGGAACTATGGAGTTAGAGTTATATCCTGATGTTGCTCCTATTACTGTTGATAACTTTGTAAAATTAGCGAATAAAGGATTTTATAATGGTTTAACATTCCATAGGGTTATCAAAGGTTTTATGATCCAAGGTGGTTGTCCTCTTGGAACAGGTACTGGTGGTCCTGGATATAAGATTAAAGGTGAGTTCTTATCTAATGGTGTTAATAACCCAATTAAACATGAAGAGGGTGTGATATCTATGGCTAGAGCGATGGATCCTAACTCTGCGGGTAGTCAATTCTTCATTATGCATAAAGCTTCTCCACATCTAGATGGACAATACGCTGCATTCGGTAAAGTTATTAATGGTATTGAAGTAGTGGATAAGATAGCAAGAGTTAGCACTGATTATAGAGACAAACCTCTTAAACCAGTCATCATTGAAAGTATTACCATTACTGAATAATATTAGGGGCTCCGGCCTCTTTTATTTGTCTTTTCAATACGCGGTTTTGCAACATAGTTGCAATACTTATTAGACATATATGAAAATTCTAAACTGTGTAAAATATTTGCACGGTTTTGAAAATATAGTATAATATATTTACAACAAAGGGAGCTAACAACATGATTTGCAGATTCAGCGTGGAGAATTTTAAAGCGTTTGCTAGTAAAACAGAATTAGACTTTTTTGCTAATGGAAACATTAAGAGACTTGACTATAATTACATCAATGCTGGTGAAAAGAACATATTAAAGACCATTGGCTTTTATGGCCCAAACAATACTGGTAAAACATGTATTTTGTTATCATTACTTAATTTACGTGCATTGATGCTCAACGAACCTCATGATAGGTTTTCTAATGTTTTCGCGGGTAAAGGAGATATAACATCTTTTAGTGTTGAATACTTCATCAATAATAGATTTTATGTTTACGCAGTTGAATATAATAATGCGACTAGAGAATACATCAAAGAAAGTCTTGTTTTAAAACAATATTCTAGTAACTCAAGCACTAATGAGAAGATATTCGAACGCAGTGGTAATAAATTGAATTGGAAGGGTATTACTAGTGATTTAAAGAACGCGAATATCATGAGAATATTTTCACCAACCTTTCCGTTTATGATCATGTTTAACGATGATGATAATCTCGTAATGAAACAAGCAAAACAAGATTATCTAGACTTCGCTAATTCAATATTATTTTTAAAAATGGATGGACCGGTTGATATCTCAAAAACCATCAATTTAATTCAAACTGATCCAAAGGCTAATAAATTTATCAAAGAGTTCGTAAAGAACTGCGATCTCCATATTAGTGATTTTGGCTTTGATGATAATGTTGTCAGTGACACTGATATTGGCGATGAGATTAGGAGTGCGATGAACAATCCTTCTTTTATCAAAGAAAGCTTAAAACTTTATAGTAAACATAATGGTTATCGTGTCCCATCTGTGTTCTTTGATTCGGTTGGAACGTTAAAATTAATCGCGTTATCTGGATATATTTATGAAGCGTTAAGCAAAGGTAAAACTTTAATCGTTGATGAAATAGATAGCTCTTTACATCACATTTTAACTAAGTCCATTGTTGCGATGTTTTCTAATATGCTTAACACTAAAGCTCAATTATTATTCACAACACACGATGCTTTATTACTAGATTTAAAAGAGATGTTTAGAAAAGATCAAATCTGGCTCGTCGATATATTGGATTCAAGTTCAAGTAAGATTACTAGACTATCAGAATTCACTTCAAGAGCGGAAAACGGCATCAGGGGAGATGAAGAGGACATTACTGAATATTACTTAAAAGGACAATTTGGTTCTATCCCCACTCCAGATTTATTCTCATCATTAGAGGAGGCCGTTGCCGATGAGTGATTTTGCCAGAAGAAAAAATGTTTTGATTATCGCAGAAGGATATGAAGAGAAACCTTATATTGATAAGATTCTCTCTTTTCCTAATATCAACAAAACAGTTTATTCTTTTGCCCCATCAATTAATGTGAAGGGCAGTGGCAATATCCCAGCGAGATATCAGTATGAAATACAAAGAGGTTTCTATGATGTTATTTTGGTTTTTTGCGATGCTGATAAAGGTAGCGAACAGTTTTTAAATCTTGTTTACTCTATTGGGGAAAAATTCTTTACCGATAGAGAATATGGATTTGAAGTGTTTATTTTTGCAAACCCAGTTACTCTTCAAATCGTCTTATCTCATTTCGGAGATGTTTGTTTAACAAAAGTCGCTAAAAAAGATAACGCAGACACTGTTGAAAAACTTACAGGAATAAAGAATTATGATGCGACACAAGAACAAATCGATGAAATGATTGGGAAAATACACTTCAGTTCCTTAGAAGTCTTTAAGCAGAGGATTGGACTATTATCTTCAAACTTTAAAAACTTACCCAGTTCAAACTTCTTAACTTTTCTTGAAAGATTTGAAAGCGAAGACACGAGCTGGATAGATAATATAAAAGCATTAAGAAAAAAAGAAGGTATCTAAATAGATACCTCTTTTATATTTTATTGCGCTCTTTTCTTTTTAGCGATGAATAAGCCACCTGCGACAAGGATTAATGATATTGATGTAATAACTACGATTATTACGCTCATATCGGTGAATTGAACGATATTCATATTTGTATTTGATTGAGGTTGTAAATGTTCTCTGATAGAAGCTCTACCGATGAAATCATTAACATGATATTTATCAACGATATAGTCATATCTATCGATTAAATCAGCAACGCTATTTCTTTCTTCTTGGTTATGATCATATTCAACATTAGCTAAGTATCCTTGAGCGTCTGGAGATAAAGCATTAAAGCTTGTGGCAAAATCGCCCCAATTTTCTTCGGTGATGAATGATTGATCATGTTCTGCACTACAAGAACCTAAATAAGTGCTAAAACCAGATAAAAAGGTGCTAACTTCATCATTAACACTTTCAGTTGCTTCTAATTTATATAATGTTGCTTTTTCATTTGCTCCATTAGAGAAGACGAAATTATTGCCATTTCTTTGGAGATATAAATCACCACATTTGACATAGATTTGTTCATTAACATCATCATATTCAAATGTCACCGCGCTAGTTGGGGTGTTGGAAGAACTACAATCAGGTGAACTGATATAGTGATAGCCATCCGCATTGTGATTCTTCGCTCTTAAGTAGTAATTAGAACCACTAATTACAACTTGAACTTCTACGGTTGCTTCGATATCTAAAACGCTTTCACCTTCACCAGAGATAAAATCTGTAATATTGGTTCCAGTACCTTCATCATTTAAAGCAATCGCGTCTGGATATGTTTGACCACTTTGACTGCCTAAAATAACTAAAGCATATGAACCACGATAATCGTTTGTATCGTTAATTAATTTGAAATAATCATTGAGTTGCGGATGATAATTGTTTTGATATGTACCGGCTTCTTTTCTATTCATGAAGTCGTTTAATTTATATTTACTAACAACATAATCGTATCTATCCATAGCTTCTTGTGGAGAGTCTTCTTTTTCACCATTGTGAGTTGTGTAAGTAAGACCGGCAATAGAACCTTGTTCATCAAGAGATAATGCGTTGAATCTAGATGCGTATGTTGACCAATCTCCTGCGGAAATTGTATATGTTTCATTATCAGCGGTTGCAGAGTCTAAGAACTCACTTAAACCAGTGACTGCATCATGACTGAACAAAAAGTTACTTACGTTGGTTATAGATTCTTGAGGCATTGCTTTCTTGAAAAGAGCAGCTTTGGTTCCTGATGATGAGAAAGCGAAGCCGCCTCCAACTTCGCGTAAGTAATAATCGTTGCTTGGGTTCTTGATATGCGCTTCACCGCTTTCAAAAACCACTTTAATAGGTGTCGTTGGAGAATCGGATGGGCTGAGATCAGCAGCGCTGATATATTTATCGTTGTCGACATCTTTGAGATAATAATTGCCATTATTCATAACAATTTTGAATCTGCAATTATCGTTTGGGCCTTCAACTGTATCGCCATCTGGAACGTTATAATAAATGCTTGTGCTTTGACCATATTCTTCACCTTTTGAAATATTGTTTAATGCTCTAGCATCTGAATAGTGATAGTCACCATCCCCATCTGGATAATAAGATCCAAGAATTGCTATAACATAGGAGTTACCACGATAATCATACAAATCTGTTGTTACTTTCCCGTAACTACCTTGAGCTGATCTAACTGTGACATTGACATTGAATGACCCACCATAAAGGAAATCTACGATGTTGGTTGTGCTTCCTGTTCCAGTAACGTATGGATAGTGTTGGAAAAATTGAGGAGTGGCGTTATAAGAAGCGGTAAAATGATCACCGTTACTTAAATTAACTCTGACTTCTAAATCTTTTAAATCAAGTTTGTCACCTTGGTTATACGCGCCATGTGATGGTTGTTGTAAAACTTGAATACTAGAAACTGAAACAGGTGTGTTATCAATTTTGTAAACATTGATGTTTGAATAATTAGCGTAACACAATCTTTTGTCATACCCTGATGTCCATGAGAGCATACCGTGACCTGCACAGTTATTAACAATCATGTGGCCATCTTCGTATTCCATGGTAAAAGATGATTCGGCGAGATCTTTGCTCTTTCTTAAAGCAAAGCCGCCATACCAATAACCGATACCGGCATCTGAACCAGTATAATCATGTGGGCCAGGATTGGATGTGTTTGAGCCTCTTCTATCATAAGATAAGTAACCTTTTATGTCGTATCTCTTATATGGTTTATATTCACCATAGAAAGCAAAAGAATTCGCGACATAACCTGTTTCAACTTTATGCGGCGTAACATAAGCATTGTCTAAAAAAAGCAAATCATTTGTGGTGTCGATATGAACACCTTCATTCTTGGTGTATAAATAAGCTGGGTTACCACCGATATCACGGACAATGTGGCCATTGTCTGCGACAAAGAAAATGTAATCGCCATCGTGAATATCACTGACATCGGTTACCTTTTTATAAAAACCAGTGTAAGATTTGACTGAATTTGCCTCCGCGGCTTTGATGCTGTTATCTTGATTTATTGCGATTAAAGAAGTAAATCCTAAGACAAGGGCCATCGAGGCGATTGATACACATTTGATTAATTTAGTTTTGTTCATAAGCTATAACCATCCTTAACGAAACTACGCATACTTAAGAAAAAATATATTTTACATTATACACAAGCGCACGAAAGAATTGCATCATGAGATTATATCTAATGTTTTTGTCTTCTTTATACGAACATAGATTTTTAATACAATATTAGTTAGGAGACTTAAATATATGAAGATTGCAATTAGGTACTTTACTAAAAGTAAAAAAGGCAATACTGAAAAGATTGCTAAACATATTGAAAGTAAGATTAATGTTCCAGCATTAGATGTTACTAATCCATTAGAGGAAGAAGTGGAAACATTATTATTAGTTAATGCGATGTATGCGGCGAACATTGATAAAGAAGTAAAAGAGTTCTTAGCGAATAATAAAGATAACATCAAACTTCTGATCAACATCAATAGCAGTGCCTCAGGCGCTTCTACTTATAAAAATGTCAAAAAAGTCTGTGATAAATATAATATCAATATCTCAGATAAAGAGTTCCACACAGTGGCGTCTTGGATATTCATTAATAAAGGTAGACCAAACGAAGAAGACTTTAAGAGACTAGATCAGTTCTTGGAGGAAGTAGTTAAATAAGTTATAAATTCCGAAGTTAAAAAGACTTCGGTTTTTGTTTGCCTAGAAACATCCTCTATATAAAGAGAAGTACTCAAAATAAGAATTTCTAAAGATAAAAGTGCAAGTTTTGCATTTTTATTTTACTTATATCCTTTAATTATATATTATATAAGCACCTGAGAGGTGCAAATATGACACTTAAAGAATTACGCAAAAACTGCAATTTAACACAAAAAGAAGTTTCCGAAATAGTGGGTGTCCCATTAAGAACTTATGTGGAATATGAAAATAATGAAAAGGATGTTGATCAATTAAAACTAGAAGCTATTAAAGATAGATTGATGGAATATATGGCCAAAGATACATCTATCTTAAAAGATAAAGTTTTATTAATTACCGGTGGTACTGGTAGTTTTGGTCACGCGGTTGTCGATAGATTTTTAAATACTGAAATTAAAGAAATCAGAATCTTATCTAGAGATGAAAAGAAACAAGATGATATGCGCAAAGCATATAATAGTGACAAATTAAAATTCTATATCGGCGATGTGAGAAATCTCGAATCTATTATTGACGCTTTTAAGGGTGTTGATTATGTTTTCTCCGCAGCGGCATTAAAGCAAGTTCCGTCTTGTGAATTCTATCCAATGGAAGCGGTGAGAACGAATGTTATCGGTAGTGATAATGTTATTACCGCTTGTGTCCGTAATCATGTAAAGAAAGCCATCTTCTTATCCACCGATAAAGCGGCTTATCCAATTAATGCGATGGGTATCTCTAAAGCCTTAATGGAAAAGAATGTTATCGCAAGAAGTAGACAGTTATTACCAGGTGATACAGTTTTATGCTTAACAAGATATGGTAACGTCATGGCCTCTAGAGGTAGTGTTATCCCATTATTCTTAAATCAAATTCATGAAGGTAAACCAATTACCATTACTAATCCAGAAATGACAAGATTCATGATGACATTAGATGATGCGGTTGATTTAGTGTTATACGCTTTTGAACACGGAGAACAAGGTGACTTATTTGTCCAAAAAGCTCCCGCGGCGACGATTGAAACATTAGCGAAAGCGGTTATCAATTTAACAGGTAGTAAAACTGGTATCACATATATCGGTACAAGACACGGTGAAAAATTATACGAAACATTAGTCACACAAGAAGAAATGTTAAAGGGTATCGACTTAGGTAACTTCTTCTGCATTAAAGCGGATAACCGTGATCTTAACTATGAGAAATACTTCACTGAAGGTAATAAGAAACTCAATTTCAGTGAATCGTATACATCCCACAATACAGGTAGATTAGATGTCAAAGGTATGGAAGAGTTATTAAAGAAATTAGAACTCTTTGGTGGACCAGTGAGACAACACGATTAAGATTATGAAGATATTAGTAACTGGGGCAAATGGCTTTATTGGTAAACACATTTCTCTTCAATTAAAAAGAGAGGGATATGATGTTTTACCTTATGATTTAAATAACACTGAAGAAGAGTTAATTTCCTATTTAGAAGAAGCGGAATTCATCGTTCATCTCGCGGGAATTAATCGTCCTTTAACAATCGAGGAGTTTTATGATGGAAATAGCAATTTCACGAAAAAAATCGTTGATTTGCTAGGAAAATTAAATAAAAAGACACCAATTATCATGTCTAGTTCAATTCAAGCTAGCTTAGATAATGATTATGGAAAAAGTAAAAAGATGGGAGAGGATTTCTTGTTTAATTCCTCTTTACCAGTATATGTTTTCCGTTTAGCGAATGTCTTTGGTAAATGGTGTAAACCAAACTATAATTCCGCCTGTGCGACTTTCTGTTATAACATCGCGCACGATTTACCAATTATGGTGAGAGATAGAGATTATGTTGTTCACTTTAATTATGTTGATGATATATGTGAAACATTCATTAAAGCCATTAAGGGAGAGATTAAATCCTCAAATGATATTTTGTATGTCTCACCAACTTATGATTGCTCATTAGGCAAATTAAGCGATTTACTTTATTACTTCAAAGGGGAAGTGGAAAGTGATAGACACTTACCGATCATCCACGATGAATTTGAATTAAAGTTATTTAAAACATTTTTAGATTATTTAAGCGAACAAGAATATGGCTTTAATTACGCGAAAGATGATCGCGGCTATTTTGAAGAATTATATAAATCAAAGAAATGGGGACAAATTAGCGATAATGTCGCTTATCCTGGAATCACTAAAGGTGGACATTACCACACTTATAAAAAAGAAATCTTTTATACAGTGATTGGTGAATGTGAAATTGAACAGATTAATCGAGAGACTAATGAAAAGATAGTAGATAAAGTAAATGGAGATAAACCAAACCCGATTAATATTAGAACTGGATATCTCCATTCAATTACTAATGTCGGTAAGATAAATAGCCATACGATTATGTGGATATCAGAAGTTTATAATCCAGATACCCACGATACATATAGGGAGTAATTAACTAATATGAGTAAGAAAATTAAACTTGTCACAATTATTGGAACTAGACCAGAAATCATTAGACTATCTAGTGTTATTAAAGCGATTGATAAAGATAGTGATTTTGAACATATTTTAGTTCACACAGGACAAAATTATGACTATGAATTAAATCAAGTCTTCTTTGAAGAGCTTGAATTAAGAGGTCCTGATTATTATCTAAATTGCGCAGGTAAAGATTTAGGTGAAACAATTGGCAATGCAATCGCTAAATCGTATGAATTATTAAAAGAATTAAATCCTGATGCAGTTCTTATTTTAGGTGACACAAATTCCGCGTTATGTGCGATAAGTGCGAAGAGATTAAAATTACCAATCTTCCATATGGAAGCTGGTAATAGATGCGGTGACTGGAATGTTCCAGAAACAATCAATAGAAAAATTGTTGACCATATTAGCGATATCAATATGCCTTACACTCAGCACGCTTATGATAATTTGATGAGAGAAGGTATTGAAGAAAGATATACCCATATTACTGGCTCACCAATGTTAGAAGTCTTAAATGACCATAACGATAAAATTGAAGCCTCTAAAGTATTAGAAGATTTAGGCTTAGAAAAAGGTAAATACATCGTTGTGTCTTCTCATAGAGAAGAAAATATCGATATTAAGAAGAACTTTGATCAATTGATGCCAGCGATTAATGAAATCGCAGAGAAATATCAATTGCCAGTTATCTTCTCCACTCACCCAAGAACAAAGAAGAGATTAGAAGCTAATAACTTCAAGATGCATCCATTGGTGAGAAATCTTAAACCATTAGGATTCTTGGAATATGTCAAATTACAAGAAAACGCTTTTATTGTTTTAAGCGATAGCGGAACTCTTACTGAAGAAAGCTGGATGAGACATTTCCCAGCAGTTCTTATTAGAACATCAACTGAAAGACCAGAAGGCGTTGAGGCGGGCAGTATTGTTGTCTCTGGAATTGATAAACAAGGCATCATGCTTGCGATCGATACTGAACTAATGAGATATAAGTTCGCTAAATGTCCAGAACATTACGATGTGACTGATGTTTCTGCGAGAGTAAGAGACATAATTAAGAAAAACATTTCCATTGTGAATAAAGAGATTTGGAAAAAATAAATATATCGGTTATTCTTATCACAAAGATAAGGTGATTGATATGCAAGAATTTATAGAGATTAAAAAGAGATTTGGCTTTGGCTGTATGCGCTTACCAATGATTGGCGAACAAGTCGACATTGAGCAATTCAGACAAATGACAGATCTTTTTATTAGTAGCGGTTTCAATTATTTCGATACAGCGCATGGCTATATCAGAGGACTAAGTGAGCTTGCGATTAAAGAATGTTTAACTAGTAGATATCCAAGAGACAAATATCTTTTAACTAATAAATTAACTGAAAACTTTTTCAACTCAGAAGAAGATATCGATAAAGTTTTTAATGACCAACTAGAAGCTTGTGGAGTAGATTATTTCGACTTCTATTTGATGCATGCGCAGAATAGAAGAAACTTTGAACATTTCAAAAGACATCACGCTTATGAAAAGGCCATTAAGTTCAGAGAAGAAGGCAAGATTAGACACCTTGGAATCTCTTTCCATGACACTCATGATATCTTAGATAAGATACTTACAGAATACCCTCAAATTGAAGTAGTGCAGTTACAATTTAACTACTTAGATTATGAGGATGTATCAGTTCAATCTAGATTATGTTATGAAGTAGCGGTTAAGCACGATAAACGAGTTCTCATTATGGAACCAATTAAAGGCGGAAATCTCATAAATTTACCGCAAAAACCGAGGGAATTATTAGAAAAATACAATTTATCACCCGCCAATTTGGCGGTCAGATTTGCCGCGACACCAAGAAATGTTTTAGTGGTTTTATCAGGTATGTCAACGCTTGGTCAAATGGAAGAAAATTTATCCTTCATGAGCGAATTTAAGCCATTAAGTGAAGATGAGATAAAACTCACCCAAGAGATTGCTCAATTAATTAGAGATGAGAAGTTAATCAGTTGTACTGCGTGCCGTTATTGTGTTGAAGGCTGTCCAATGAAAATCCTTATTCCAGACCTATTTAAAACGCTTAATGCTAAAAAGAATTTCAATGACCAAAATGCTGGTGAAAGATATAACGAGTTAACGTTAAATAATGGTAAAGCAAGTGCTTGTATTAGATGCGGACAATGCGAAAGAGCGTGTCCTCAACATCTACCGATTAGAACTTTATTAACTGAAGTTGCTAAAGAATTTGAATGAAAAAGAAACAAGTGGAACAAAACTCCACTTTTTCATTACATTTTATTAATGTATAGTAATAGTTGATGAAAGTTTTATTTGTCGTTAACAATTATTATTCA
The DNA here is from genome assembly GCA_045631885.1 of Bacilli bacterium. Lineage (GTDB taxonomy): Bacteria > Bacillota_I > Bacilli_A > RFN20 > CAG-826 > CAJOLV01. The sequence goes on along the minus strand of JAZQVN010000021.1, from coordinate 1,060 downwards.
AAAGGTAATGGTTTATCCGGTTCTGCAAGAAGAACAGTGAGAAAATTAAAAGAAGCGGGCTTAGATGTCAGAGTCCTTTCTGGTGCGAATGAAGATCCTGATGGACCACAACCAGAATATGTTCTTAAAGATTTTCATGTCCCATTATTTGATAACTTAGTTCATAGACAAGGATATAGTTTTTCTAAAGTTGAAAAAGACATTATTGAAGAAGCTGTTTCTTGGGCGGATATCGTTCATGTGGAAGAACCATTCTTCATTGAAGTGGCTGCGTGTCGAATCGCTGAAAAATTAGGTAAAACTATTACTGGTACATATCATTTACATCCAGAGAATATCTTCGCTTCAATCGGTTTACACAAAAGCCATGTTTTTAATGGTTCATTAATTAGATTATGGAAGAAGTTTGTTTTTGACAAATGCAAGATATTACAATGCCCAACAGAGAATGTTAAAGAGAGATTAACTAAATTAAAATTTAAATCTGAATTAAGAGTTATTTCTAATGGTTTAGTAATGGAAGACCTCTTAACTAAAACAGATGAAGAATCAGCGAGTAAATTAAGTGATGCGAAATATCGTATTATCACTATTGGTAGATATTCTAATGAAAAAGACTTAAAGACACTTCTTAAAGCGATGAAGTATTCTAAGCATAATCAAGAAGTGAGATTAATCTTCGCTGGTCGTGGACCTCAAAAGAAGAAATTAGAAAAACTTGCTGATAAGTTAGTAAAGAAGGGAACACTTAAATATCCACCAATCTTTGGCTTCTATTCCTTACAAGAATTACAAAAACTATCATGCTCTGTTGATTTATATATCCACTGCGCATTTATCGAAGTGGAAGGCTTATCTTGTATGGAAGCGGTACAAGTTGGTATCGTTCCAATTATCGCTGAAGGTAAATATACCGCGACAAGCCAATTTGCTTTATCAGACAAGAGTAAATTTAAAGAAAGAAATCCAAAAGACTTAGCTAATAAGATTGACTACTGGTTAGACCATGATGAAGAAAGAAAAGCGGAAGCTAAAAAGTATATTGGCTTAGGTGATAAGT
>JAZQVN010000020.1:0-64398 GCA_045631885.1 Bacilli bacterium | reverse complement strand
ATTACAATTATGAACGTCCAATGTACTGTCTTAAATACAAAACCCCACATCAGTATAAATCTGACATGGGGTATTGAGTCTTTTTTGGACTGTCAAGTCGGATCGTAGCCATGTCGTTCTGTGAGCCAAGGAGTTGTGTTCTTCTCTTGTCTTCCTAAGACCGCTTGGCCTCCGACTTATTACAATTATGAACGTCCAATGTACTGTCTTAAATACAAAACCCCACATCAGTATAAATCTGACATGGGGTATTGAGTCTTTTTTGGACTGTCTACTTTTTGTTGACTAGTTCAGTTAGGATGTCGATTGCTGAGACATTGAAGTACCCAGCAAATGTATTGATAACGTCAATACTCGTTGTACCATCGTTTTCGATGCGGCGGAGATTTCTCACGCTGTATCCAACGATGTCAGCTAAGTCACCTTGTGTTAAATGGTGCTTAACTCGTAAGGCTTTGATTGTTTGACCAATCAAACGGGAATCGATTAATGTGCTCATAACTACCTCCTATTAATCGCTTTTTGATCAATAAATATTTGTATTCTTTTTTATCGATTCACCAGGTAGTGAACTTATGAGTGGGATTATTATATAAAAACAATTTGCAATAAGTCAATAAAACCAAAACAATAATAATTAATTTCTTTATTTTTTAAAATAAAAAATGAAAAAATGTTTTTGATTAATAGTATTTCAAATGAGAAAACTAACTTTCCGAACTTTCATAAAAAGATACTTGGTTGATATTTCTGGTCAGCAAACTTTGAACATACATAAATTAGCTAAACTATCTAAGAAAAACGTTAGAGTGATTGATCCGTTAATCTTATATTGTTTATTTGAAAACAAAATGAATGTGTTAAGCCGCTACCTAAATACTAATGTAGAAGGGTTGACAACAGAAAACTTTCTCGATGATAAATTCTCCAGTTATTCGTTTCAAAAAATATATCAAAGTTATTTAAGAAAACTCAAAATCAATGAATTTGATAACGAAACGAAATCGTTAATAAGAGACAACATTATTACAATGATGAAAGAAAAGAGTATCAGTAATTATCGTATATATACAGACTTAAAAGCTAATCCTGGAAACATCAATGATTATCTTAAAAATGGAAACTCAAAAAAAGTGTCTTTAGAACTTGTTAAAGACATATATAATTATTGCCAATCCAAATAGCCACACATTCAAAAAACATTTAAAACATAGGCTTTTTGCGGAGAATTTGCTAAAAACGCAAGATAATTAACTTCCAATATTGGCCTTTGTCGTTGTTTGTTTTACAATATATGTAGCTGCTGGTAAGGGTAAGGCCTCCAGTAAGACGTTCCAAAAAAGAATGACGTTCAGTCTTCACTCCGCGATATGCGGAACTAAAACTAACGGTAGAGAATCCAAGGTGGCAACTGTTGCCCCGTTCGGTTCTCATTTTTATTATGTGTCCTCAAAAAAGCAAAAAAAATGCAGCCGCTCACACGACTGCGTAACCGTTGTTTTGTATCAGGGACAAGCCCTGACACAAGACCCAAGTTAAGTTCCTTCTGGCTGGTGTTGCTTCTTGTTGACGATACGATGACAATTGAATTTCCGTATCGGTGGCCAGCTTCCTCTAGTTGTTAGCTTCGAGGCTGTTTTCCTCTTCGTCATGTCCGGTGCTGGGCTTACTCCGTCAAACTTCAACGCGGAGGCCAGTGAGTGCAAGCACTCAGGGAGGAACGTACCGATAATCACCATATTTCAGATGATTCTTTGCTAGGCGGCTATGAACTTGAAGCATTTAACTTCCGTGAATTCCCCGTTCAATTTAAGGAATTAGCCGACTTATCTAGTCTTAAGCTCTGTAAGCCGTTTCTTCGTGGAGGGATCCCTTTGGAGGTCTTCCACTATCACCACACGTTTGTTGAATAATGTGGCTTAGGCTTTGCTCACCGTGATTAGCGGTGAATCTCGCACCTCTTCGATCGTGTCCGGCGGTGGATTTACGCTGTTAAGCTCTAACTCAGCGACCACTCTAGGAGGGAGGTGAACCGTTTAGTCTATCTTGCGATAGGCAAGTCGCTTGCGATCATTGACCAGGAGATTTAATCCTGGACACCTTACTATCAACGTCGTGTACTGGCTGATCGTCGATGCAGCGGCTGAACTTCCATTGCCCCTTTACTAGGCTTGCCCGAGGGCTCCTAGCTTATTTCACGTTTTGAGTTGACCTTAGCGTGAACGGCAGATGCAAGAGGTATTGAACTCTTGCTTTCCTCTTCGTCTGTGTCGGGCGGTGGCATTACGCTGTTAAGTTCTAACTCAGCAACCACTCTAAGAGGGAGGATCGACCCGATTACCACCGAAGTGATAAGCAGAACTGGTGCAATCGCTAATTCAGAGCTTTTAAGCTTTGAAACCGCCGTGTCAACTTCGTTTCCTGCGTCGATTGGCTTACCCAGATTTGAGATAGAAGTAACTATCGTTACTTTTATCTCATCCAACCGGTTTCCCGCTTGGATTAGTATAGTATGCTCTTATTTTATTTTTTCGTCAATACTTTTTTTAAAAATTTTTTATTTTTTTATTAAATAATTCCTTTTATTTTATTTAATAAAATAACTTTTTTGCAAAAATATTATAAATAAATGAAATTAATATGTTTTTTTATTAAAAATAATCTTTTTTTTATTAAAAATTAAAGATTTATTGTTTTTACATAATATATGCACACGCGGAACCTCTTTTAAGATATCAAAATAATATATAATATGCGTGTATGAAATTTATATTAGAAACTGAAAGATTAATTGTAAGAGAAATGACTGATGATGATTATAATTCACTTCAAAAAGTTATTTCTGATCCTGAAACCATGAAATATTATCACGCGCCTTTTGACGAAGAAGGTGTTTGGAAATGGATTCGCTGGTGTAAAGCGAGTTATGAAAAAAGAGGATTTGGTCTTTGGGCGGTCGTCCTTAAAGAAACCGGTGAGATGATTGGGGACTGTGGAGTGTCAATGCAAACAATCGATGATGAACTAAAACCAGAGATCGGTTATCACTTAAGAAAAGATTATCATCGTCAAGGGATTGGTAAAGAGATGACTCAAGCCGTTAAGGATTATTTCTTCACTCACTTTGATTATGATGAAGTTTATTCATATATGAATAAAGATAATCTCCCATCATATAAAACCGCGGAGGCAAATGGGATGACTTTCCAACATCTATACACCACTGAATATGGTGAAGTTTGCCGTGTCTATAAAATTACTAGACAAGAATGGGAAATGAGCAAAAAACTCTAACACACTAAGTGAGAGAACCGAATTATATTTGTGCCTAATTTTAACTAGTGAGAATATAATATTATTATGTTTGACAATACTGTATCAGTCATTGCTGGGATATCGAGAACCTTAAAAAGATTCCTTTTTGTCTTGGCTATCCTTACACAATCTTTATTCGTCGCTTATTACATCTATTTAAGCGTCACAAATAGAGAAACAATACACTTATTAGTTTTATATTCTTCAATCGCTGTATTAGCGACTGTGTTACTTTTTATCGATATATTTACTGTTGATTTAACTAATTTTAAAACTAAAGTTTTTAAAGTTGCTTCCAAAAGAATAATTAATGGTTTTTCTTGGCTTTGTAAAGCGGGAGTTATCAGTTATAACATTTATGTTACAGTCACCCATCCCGCTACCGAAGCGGCGAAGATGTTTTTAATCTTCTCCAGTGTTTTCTTAGTCATTCAAATCATCACTTCTCTCGTGGGTTGGTTATTATCTTATTACAGTGAATTATTCATGTACGCTTTAAAGATGGATTATGAAAATCTCATCGATGAAAAAGATGATCCAAATGAAAAACCAATTGGTCAAGCGCTCAATAGATTTACCAATAATAAGAACCACAAAAATAAAGTTAATGAGCTCGCGGTGAAAAATGAGTTATACGGTTCAATTAGAAATGAAATTGAAAAAGAAGATTTCATCAAAATCGGTGGAAGAGTTATTAGGAGAAAGAAAGTCGAAAGAATCATTCTCCATTACTATCGCAAAGCGATGAAATATTATCATTCGCCAAAGAAAGCAAAGCAACTTATTGATAATATCAATAACAAACTTGCTAAATACATTTATAACCATACAAATGCATTCTTATTAGAATTCTTCTTACACAATCATCATGACCACATTTATGTTGGTTTAAGTGAACACGCGGTAAAGTTAATTATCGCTGGTTTCTTATATGTTTTAGATGATAACAATATCGAGATTATCGATATCATTTATAAAGCTTTAACTAAAGAAATAATTGATATCAAAACATGGTCCGCGCCTAATCCAAAAGCCAAAGAGTTATCTAAAAGCAACACTGTTGGTCAAAAAATCGATAAAGCCCTTGCCATCGCAAAAGACACTAAAGAGCAATATGAATTATATAAAGACGAAACTGTTGGAAGTGAATTTGAGTCTCTTGTCTTTAAGTTAGTCAAAGACGCAGTCATTGAAAATGGCAGAGTGAAATTCAAAAGAACAATCAGAAATATATTTGGTAAAAAACAATAATTTTTTACATAAAAAATAGGAACAATCGTAAGTTTTATTCAATTGGAAGTGTCTCGACTTCCATTTTTTATCAAAAAGTTTTTAAATTAAGGCAATAAAATGATAGTATGTTGCTATGGAAATTATTAAAACACTTGAAGACAAAAAATTAACAATCACTCTCAAAGGTGAACTTAACTCTGCGACTTATCAAGCGTTAGAGGAAGTTGTCAGCAAATCTTTAAATGGTATTGAAGCTCTTGTTTTTGATTTTGCAGAACTCAGCTATATCTCTTCAGCGGGTTTAAGAGTTTTACTCGTTGCAAAAAAAATCATGGATAAACAAGGCACGATGGTTGTCCGTCATGTCAACAGCGACATCATGGATATCTTTGACATCACTGGTTTTGCCACAATCTTAGATATTGAATAATTATAGTTTCACTATTCTTACTCTTTGTTGAGTAATCTCGTGAGAGGTTTCTTGATTAACAACACTCCGACATTGGTCGAGTGTTTTTTGCATCTTCGAGGCAACAATATTTAATTTATTAAATATATCTTCATCATCTGTCTTAATTTTCATGATGAATTCATCTTTTTCGATATCTAAACCTTTAACCGCATCATGTTTCATAAACTCAATGAGGTCGATTTCTTTTGTGATTTTAGAAATATCATAAATAGCTTTAGAGTTTCTCGCCGCGGTAACATCGATTTCATCCGCGAGTCTCACTAAAGCGGATAAATATTTAACGCATATTGTATTATCACTATTTGGAATAGCTAACGCGGTTGGATATTCTTCATCATCTAATAAATTAGTTTTTCTATGCCCTCTCGATATTTGAATAATTGCGAACATATGCTCATCGCTTGGGAATTCAAAGAAGTGAGCGTATTTCTTGATGAATAAACCAGAGAATTCATTATGGAAGTTTCTCACTATTTCTGGGTAATTATCTCTTGAGTGGTTATCAAAATAATTTCCAAAATCTATTTTCTTAGAGAATTCTTCAAAATCATGATGGCTTACCCCCATACCTGTGTCATGGAAATAGCAACCTAATAATAAGCAATATAATTCATCAGCGTTTAAGTCGTTAATTTGATCACCAATAATCTCGTTACAGAATTGAATAACGTTCAAAGAGTGTAATTCAGTGTGATCAGTGAAATCAGGGAAGATTAATTGATAGTTAGATAAGATATGTTGCAAAGCGAAAACAGTATCAGTAAAACGTTGATGGAGGCTTTTATCCATCTCTCTTAATCTTCTTTCTAATCTGAAATCGCTAATAGGCATAATCTTACTTCAAAAAAATCTCTTTTAATTTATAAATTTTCTTTTCATCTAAGGAGCAACACTCCTTGAAGAAATTATCCACATTTCCATATGTGATATCAATAAAATGAAATGCGGTATCTAAATATTCTTTATGAGCTTTGAAATATTCCCAGAATCCTTTACGAACTTCTTTCTTTAAAGACAAAGCGAATAGTTTATATTTAAACGGAATAATTGGATGTTCATTAGTTAACAAATAGTCTTTGTAAATCGTTTCCTTATCGATTCCTAGTGCAGTCAAAATAATAGCGATAACCATGCCCGTTCTATCTTTACCAACAGTGCAGTGAAAGTAAATTCCTCCATCATTATTGTTTAATAAAATATCGAAAATTTGACTCCATTTTTCTTTCTTGTCAGGAGAGACCATTTTGCGATAATAATCAAAAATATCGGGGAGTTGCTGGCTTTTTGCGGTTTTTTCCTTACCTTCTTCTTCCGAACTCGCTCCCATTTCTTCCATTGTAATAATTGGTAAATGGATATAGTTAACTCCAGGAATTATTTTGTTTGGTTTCTCTTCATGTTCTTGTCTTGTTCTTAAATCAATCACTGTTTTTAAGTGACATTCATCAAGCAACATCTTCTTATCTTTTTTAGACAAATGATGAAGAGCTTCTCCGCGAGAGAGAAGTCCATGTTTAATATATGAGTAATCGATAATTCTAAAATTCTTCATACTTACTTTTTAAGGTACGCCATTAATAAATCGTAAGTCTTTTTTAGACCTTCGATATGAGTTCTTTCATAGCCATGGCTATTTAATGTACCGAAACCAATCGCCGCGTGTCTGACATCATGACCTGCGACAATACTAGTATCGCAATCAGTGCCATAATGAGGAGTGAATACATCCATCACATAATCGATATTATTATCTAAAGCGGTTTGTCTTAATTCATTAGTCATTTCGTAATGGTACGGGAAACGAGAATCTTTCGCAAAGATTGTCACTTTCTTTTCATCAGAAGTTTGTTCATCCCCTAATGGAGCGATATCAATCGCGAGAATATCTTTGATTCCTTCCGGTAACCATGATGTTCCGTGGCCAATTTCTTCATATTCAGCAAAATAGAAATATACTTTTCTATTAAGTTTAAGATTTTCTTCTTCAAATGTTTTTAAGGCGTTAAAGAGGATAGCCACCGCGGCTTTATCATCAACAAAACGGGATTTGATATAACCATTTTTGATTTCTGTTCTTGGATATAAGGCAACAATGTCACCTGTTTCAATACCGAGCTTTAATGCATCTTCTTTAGTTTTAACATCTTCATCTAAAACAATACGGATATCTTTATCAAATTCTCCAACATTCTTTCTTAATTCATCTTCACTAACGTGAATTGAATTTGGATTTCTACAGATAATACCGGTATAAACTTTACCATCACGGGTATAGACTCTGACGTTTTCACCAATTGAATAAATTGGATATAATCCACCGATTGAACACACTTTAAGTGTGCCATCATTATTGATGTGTCTTACCATTAAGCCAATATCATCTAGATGCGCGGTCACAACAAGCGGATTACCTTCTCCACCTAAATCTACAATCAAACCACCTTTATGTGTTAAATATGGTTTATATCCTAGTTCTTCTAACATCTTGATAACTAGCTTTTCAATGTCATCACATTTACCAGTCGTGCTATCAACTTTTACCAATTTTAAGAATGTTTCGATAATATAATTTTCATTAAAGCCCATAACAAAATCTCCGTTTTTATAATTATATATATTTCATTTTTTAAAATGAACTAGATGTTATTATTAGTCGAGTTTTTGTCTCTCGATGAGTTCTTTAAATTTGCCGTTTAAAGCGATTAGTTGATCGTAATTACCTTCTTCTAAAATCTGACCATCTTCCATGTATAAAATACGGTCACAACTCTTAATCGTTGATAATCTATGGGCGACGACTATTCTCGTACAACGGAGTTCGTCTAATGATTTGGTAATTTGTTTTTGGCACTTATTATCTAAAGCACTTGTCGCTTCATCGAATAATAGAACCTTTGGTTTATTAATAATGGCTCTAGCGATCATGATTCTCTGTTTTTGTCCTCCAGAGATACCACCTTGACCTTCGGATATCATTGTTTTCATGCCCATTGGCATGTTTCTAATATCTTCCGCGATACCGGCGATTTCCGCGGCTTGCCAAGCTTCTTCTTCGCCTAAATGAGGTGCGGTAATGATGATGTTAGATAAAATATCCGCATGGAAAACACCACCATTTTGGGTAACTGAACCAATCTTACTTCTTAAAGATTGTAAGTTGAGTTTATTCATATCTTTATCATCGAAATAGATATTGCCGCTTGTTGGCTGTTCAAATCCAAGTAAGAGTCTTACTAAAGTAGATTTACCACATCCAGTTTTACCGACAATACCGATATACTCACCTTCTTTAATATCGATATTGATATCTTTTAAGATATCTCTACTCTCTGAACTATATTTAAAGCAAACATTTTCTAATCTAATGTTGCCTTTTAATTCTTCGATATTTTCCTTTGTTTCATCATCTTCTAAATCCGCTTCTAAGATTGGTCTAGCCATCTCTAAAACTGGTTTAATTCTTGATAACGTTGAACCAATTTCACTAAACATTGACGCCGCGGCACTTAAAGTGGCGAACGAAGAAGTAAATGCCATAAAGGAACTGACATCAATATTGTTTTTCGCAGCGATAAAGTAGATAACAATAGTGCCCGCTAAAGAGATGAATAAAGAGATGACTGGAGCGATTCTAATAATAAGAGGTGGGTGATATAAAGGTTCACTAGCTTTCGCATAGTCTTTTGCCCACATCGCAAAGGCTCTTTTTTCAGCACCCGCTAAACGGATCTTTTGAATACCATTAATCATTGAGTAACTGCTACCGCTTTCTTTAGAAGAAAGGAGTAATTGTTTTCTTGATACTTTCATTTGTAATAATGAAATGAAAATAGAAAATGCTGTGGTCAAAACTAAAATCGCAATAACTGGAAGAATAAGAACAGGGGCAAATTGAATAATTTGCGTAACAAAGGCTAAAGACATCACAGATGATAACACCGTTAAGAAAACACCGTTAAATAAGATAGATGACAAAGTGGAAACACTATAGAATCTAGAGGCAAGCTCACCAGTACTATATTTCTTAAAGAATGATGGAGGTAATGATAATAATCTCATCATCGTAGTTTCTTGCATGACTTTTTCTATCTTAATTGCTACACGTAAGTTGACTAATGTTTGAGTGGTCTTAATCAAAATGTAAACAACACCCGCGGATATCATGAATATGGTGATAGTAAGATAAAGATTTAAATCTTTATTATCTACGACTTCACCTGTTAAAGTCTTAGTTAAATATGGAAGAATCATTCCAATACCAATAGTCACTATAGACATCAAAACAACGAATAGTAAGTCAACAAATCTCACTGTTCTTCTGAAGTATTGGAAATATTCTTTAAATGTTAATTTATGATTTGGAACTGGTTTATGGAATGTATAGGCTTCTTGTTTAAGTAGCTTAGCCATAGAGACTGTTCCTTTAACTTTCTTACCATTTTGGTAAGAAATATAGTAGAAGCCTCTTGATCCTTTTGGTAGTAACAAAATTGGAGTGTCATTTTCTTTAGTGAAAACGAGAATTGGTTCACGGTTATCTCTATACCAACCTTCGGTTAAGATGATTTTTCTTGCGACTATGCCTAAAACTTTTGATGCATATCTAACTTTATCAGTGAATTCAGTAAGCTTACTTGGTACTTTGATATTCTCCATTCCGAAATATCGAGAAAGTTGTAAGAGAATAAAATTCTCTCTCGTTGACTTTTCTTCAGAGTTATTTAAACCAGCGAGGTCAACAAAAGAATCCTCAAAAGCCTTTTGATTGTTTTCTTTTCTCTTTTTAATTTGATCACTAAACCAACCCATATTGACCTCTAATCATTGGTAATCAAATCATAGTAGTAGCCTTTGAGTTGCATTAACTCTTCGTGTCTACCTTGTTCCTTGATTTGTCCTTTATCTAACACAACGATTAAATCAGCATCTCTAATCGTTGATAAGCGGTGAGCGATAACAATACATGTAATACCTCTTTTCTTAATCGCTGTTACCACTTCATATTCCGTTTTAGCGTCTAAAGCGCTTGTTGCTTCATCTAAGATGATAATATTTGGATCGCCCGCTAAAGCACGAGCGATTTCTAATCTTTGTCTTTCTCCACCGGATAAGTTATTGCCACCTTCACCTAAAATCGCGCTATAACCACCATCTCTAGCCATAATGACATCGTGGATTTCTGCATCTCTTGCGGCTAAAACCATTTCAAAATCTTCAATGGTCTCGTCCCACATCTTAACATTATTTGAAATTGTGTCTTTGAATAATGTGATATCTTGGTCCACAACTGCGATTGAACTAACAAATAACTCATGGTCAATCTCTTCAACTTTCTTGCCATCATAAAGAATGTCACCAGACCATTGATGATATAAACCAGAGATTAATTTAGAGATTGTGGATTTACCACTTCCCGTTCCTCCGACAATCGCGACTGTCTCTCCAGGTTTTACTCTCATTGAGAAATCAGTGATGATTGGATTATCTAATCTACTATAACCAAACGAGATGTTTTTAAGTTCAATATCACCAGATAATTTTTCATAATTATCAGGATTTAATTCTCTATCAATATTATCGTCTGTAGGATATTCCATGACGTCATCAATTCTCTCCATTTGAGTACGCATCTCCTGGATGGTTTGACCACTATTGATGAAAGTCATCGCAGGTGACATAAACGCGGATAAGAAACCTTGGAATGCCACGATAGAACCGACTGTGAACTGACCTAAAATTGTGAAGTACACACCGAGGATCATCACGCCGTAATCGACCAATAACGTTAAAATGGATGGGAATATGCTGAAAAATTGCGAATATCTTGCGATTTTTAGTTTTTGGTTAGCCGCGGTTTCTTGGGCTTCATTCCAAGTATTGAAGAAGCTAGTTTCCGCTCCGCTAGATTTAATTGTTTCGATCATCTCAATTCCTTTAGATGTCATACCAATTAACTTCGCATTATCTCTCGCTTGAACTCGAGCCAAATTAACTCTCTTTTCAGTAATAAAGTAGGTCATTATTGCGTTTAGCAATACAGTGGCCACACCAATCGCTGTGAGGATTGGGCTCTTTTCAAGCATGACCACTAAATAGAACACCAACATAATGACGTTAAAGACCAATGGAGCGAAGACATTAACTAATGTTTCTGCAATAGATGCATTCTCAGCTTTTCTTTGTTGAATGTCACCAACCATTCTTTGAGAGAAGAATTCAATTGGTAAACGTAAAACTTTCCACATATAGGAAGTGCTACCGACTAAAGCGAGTTTGCCTCTGATTTTGTATTTATAAAGACAATCGATAAATCTAACAATGAGTTGCAGAGCCGCAACACTACTAACAAGGATGATAAATGGTAATAGCCATTCTTGATTTCTTCCATTTAACAAATTATCGATAAAGAACTGTTTAATAACAGGATTAATGATTCCAATGACATAAAAGATAATCGTGGTTAAGGCAAAGAATAAAACTAATCCACCAGCGCCTATTAAACGTCTTCTTGCAAATTTGATAACGCTCTTTCTTTTACCACTAGGAACAAAGCCTTCATCTGGAATGATTTCTAAATAGATACCAGTGAAACTCTTTTCAAAGATATCCATTGGGATTTTCATCACCCCATGAGCGGGATCGTTGATAATTGCTTTATTGCCTCTAAAGCCATTTAAAACAACGAAGTGCGACATATTCCAGTGAATGATACACGGGTATTTTGCTCTCTCTTTTAAGAGCTTAACATTATAAGCAAAGCCTTTGGCTTTAAATCCATAATTTCTCGCCGCTTGTAAGATGTTTTTCGCGGTACTTCCATCTCTAGAAACGCCACAATCAACACGGACTTGTTCTAATGGAACCCATTTACCATAATAAGCCATAATCATAGCTAAAGAAGCAGCTCCACATTCGAGAACCTCTAATTGCATGATAACTGGAGTCTTCACTACTCCTTTTGTCTTTGGCTCTTTTATCTTCTTCATAGCTATTTGTTAAAGAAATAATCAACAGGTCTCATTTCTTTAGTGACTATATAATAGTCATATTGACCGTCGTCTAATGTGAAAGTAGAGATGATAGGATAACCATCTTCTTGGATATTTAAAATCTCTCCTTCTTGAGAGGAGATATATACTTTTTGTCCGACTTTTAATTCGGATAATTTACTCTGCTCAATATTTAAAGTAACTTCACCACTTTCAATTAAAGCAGTGCCGCTAATTTTATAAGTAATCTTTGCTAAAAAAGACCAAACGAATAAACCCGCCAAACAGAGAAGGACGGAAATTAAAATAATCCAAGTAATTGGTTTCGTGGACTCTAAATAACTATTTAGATCTTCTGGATTAGTGATCTTTTGAGATAGATTGTCCTTTTTCATTAGAATAATTCTATCATTTATTTTCTCTATGACGAAGAAAATAAAAAAGCGGTTTCACTATCCATAACAAAATGAATTTTCGATTTGACCGCTTATTTTGAATAAATATAATTTAATAAATTAGAGTTGGAACCATTGATGTCCGCATTCAAGACAGACACATTGATAGCCGTTTCTGCTCTTCTTGTCGTAGCCTAATTTGCCTTTGGCATGTGGGCTGTTACACATTGGGCAGGTACCGAGATTTGGTCTGTCTGCTTCAGCGCAACCACCATTGACGACTGCTAATTGTTCGTCATTGAGTTCAACGCCTTCAACTGCTGCTAATGCTAATAATTCCTCGCTGCTCTTACAAGCACGGGCTTTTTCAAGTTGTTCGTTGGTTAAACCTTCTAAAAGTGCACGTCTATTCATAAGATTACTTCCACTACTTACAATATCCATATTGATATGATTTAGCAAAATACATCTTTTATCCATGTATGTATCCTATCTTATGAGAAAAGTATAAAAAGAAAAAAATGCCTTTTTAGCTTTTTATGTTTAAATGAGGCATTTTATTTTCAAATATCGCTATCAAATTTTAAATAACCGTCTTATTTTTGCCGGTGTTTTTGCCGGAATACATCTTTTGGTCAGCGATTTCAATCCAGTTTTCTAAAGTGATATCTTTTTGATATTTCGCCGCGCCGATAGTGATTGTTAGATTGATTTTTACATTTTCAAATTCAAATGTTTGTTTTTCAATTTGTTTTCTTAAATCTTCTAATTGATCGAAATATGGTTTTTCTTTCGCGTCTTTAAGAACGACAACGAATTCCTCTCCACCATAACGGCAGACAAAGCAATCGTGTAATGTTTCTGAAATCATATCAGCAACTTGTTTTAATACTGCATCACCAGTCGCGTGTCCATGAATGTCATTGATGTTTTTAAAATCATCAATATCAAATAAAGCGAGGACTAAAGATGATTTATCTTCTTCTTGATCAAAATAATCAAACAAACCATAACGATTGCTAATTTGTGTTAATTCATCAGTTCTTGATTCGTTCATAATCTTATTTTCAAGAGTTAAAGCATATTTAATAAAGACAACAAGATAAGAAGCGATAAATCCAAAGATAACTATGGAGTGGGTAATAAATAGAGTCACCTCTAACCATTTATCAATCGCATAATATGGAGGATTGAATTCAGTGACTAAATATAAAGTTAAATAAATCGCTAAAGATAATCCCACCCAAATGATAGAACCTTTAACGCTTTTGTTTTTAGAAAAATATGATGTGAAGAACGAAACAACACATAAACCAATTAAATAGAAATGGAATCCTGTGGAGAAACCAAGCATCACCGTGGTTACAGAAATGAAGGCAAAGAAAGTGTTTCCACATATTAAGGCATAGAGGTAATATTTTCGTTTATTAAGTAATAAATAGCAAAGTAAATATAGACCAATAACAACCGCATCAACGATGATAAGCACAGTTAATTGAGAGATGATAAATAAAACCAAATAGAAAGCATGCAAAATCAAATAAATTGTGTTCGCAGTAAAACAGGTTTTCGCGATGGTTTTATAATGTTGGCTTCTATTATTATCAGCGGACATATTGCTATCTCTATATATAACCATATCACAAAAGTCTATATTGTTTCGACATTGAAACAACAAAACTTGTTATTGTGTATTCAGTGCATATAAAAACCGAAGATTTAAACTTCGGATTTATCTTTTTATTTAACCACTTCTTCCAAGAAGGCATCCAATCGTTTGAAGTCTTCTTCGTTTGGTCGACCTTTATTGATAAATATCCAAGACGCCACTGTGTGGAATTCTTTATCTGAGATATTGATATTATATTTATCACAGACTTTTTTGACATTTTCATATTTTTTATTGTGGGTCGTTGTTCATTAGGTGTAATTTATAAGTTTTTTAAGTTTTTTCATTATAAAAGCAGTGACAACTGATTATCAAAACATTAATAATTTTATTAATTTTGTATTATACTTTTGACATGAAAAAAGCGATTAAATCCATCACACGTTTATTTAGATTAATTCTCGGATTATTCATCTCTTTAGTGTGTCTATCCAGTTGTTCTAATTCTAAGATTAATATCGCTTCAATTCACTTTGATAACTATATCTATCACATGAAAGTTAATAGTTATATGAAAGTAGAACCAATCATCGAACCAGCGAATGCTTCTTTAGAAGATTTGGTTTGGGAAAGTGATGATACCAGTATCGCAGAAGTCGATAATGAGGGTGAATTATTTGGTAAAAGCATTGGGATAACTAACATATATGCCTACGATAAAAATAACAGTGGAAACGTCAAAGCGGCTTTTAAAATCCAAGTAGAAAAAGCTGAACCAGTTTATAGTTTTGATGCCTACTTTACAAAAGACACTCCATTTAATGAAATCGTCGTATCATCTGAAAAACATTTCATCAGCTTCCACCTCAGCGGTTCTAATGATAGAGATATCCGTTATTTCAAATTAACACCAGATGATCCTTCTCTTGTGGAAATAGGAATTTTAAATAATTTTTATTATTTAATAGCCAAAAACGAAGGAACAGTGAATATCCATGTTAATCATCTTAATAGCGAAGATACTTATAACTTTGTTGTTCACATCAAAAAACCATATTTAAGAGCAATCAATTTACCACATGAATATATCTATCTTATCACCGGAAGCGAAGAATACGATTATTATGACTTAATACCTAATTTAGTGACTATCGGTAATATAGATGTCAATGTTAATTATCAATCTTCTAACAACGATATTGTTACAGTTGATTCAAATGGTCATCTTAAGGCAGTAAAAGAAGGCCGTTCCACAATTACCGTATCAAGTGGAGATATATCAACATATTGCGAAGTTATTGTCAGTGATAACACCGAGGTAACGCCACAAGAAGGCGCCATTAAATTGGGTGAAGACGAGGAAGAAAGATTCAAGGTAAATGCATGTATAGAAAAATATGCTTACAATCATTTCATAAGTGGTTTGCCATTAATGACACACAAAGAAGATAAATATTCCTTTCCTTCTTATAAGCTGAATTTAAACACCTGTAACCAATTAGAATGGGAAAGATATTTTGGTGTGGGTGGATATGTATGTCAAACCGCTAAAGAAGATTATTGGGAAGTTGAACCAGCAATGTCCAATACTGATTTCTTAAAGGGGATTAGATATGCGATTGACAAGGTAAGATTAGCGGAGGCAAACGATATGAATCCCAAAGTGGATATCTATCATAATGAAATGGTTGTAGATTCAGAAAATCAAATCTATACGGCTGATTCTTCTTATCGTGATTCAATCTATCACCAACAAGTCGTAAATGAATTAATTGAAGGGACCGATGGTTATGGTTATTCTTTTGAAAAAGCCAAAAAGCATTTTATAAATGCTTCAAACGAATTAATCAATCAAGGTATTTACAAATCAGGTGACGAGATTGAAATCGAAATATCGTGGCAAATGAAAGATCAAATCCAATCTATGCACCGTTATATAAAAGAAGATTTGGAAAAAGCTTTTAATGTTGAGGAAAATCCTTTGCGATTAAAAGTTACTCATTACGTATCCGACGTGTGGAGTGATGTATATTACAAAAAAGCAATGAAAGGGCAATATGATATTTCTTTTGGCACCATATCAGGCAGTACCTCCAGTTGGAGAAATATGAATCTTCTTCCACTTTGTATAACTAATCCAAATCGTAATTATTGGTGCCTGAATTATGGTGAAGACACAAATGATGTGACTGGTGATTTAGTTTATGACAATAAAATCTATTCCTTTGAATCTCTATTGACCGCAGTTAATCCCGGTGTTTTTGTCAAAAGAGGAGAATACGAAGAGACGCCAGTTAAATGTTTAGATAAAACCACTTTGTATCACGATGAAAATGGCAATCTAGTTATTGATGTGGCTTTTTTAACAAAATACGATGACGAGATTTTTTATCAATTAAGTTCGTCATCTTTATACGCTTTTTACTACGACAATCATGAGAGCAAATACCTGGAAATCAAGGCGTTGGACATTGAAAAATGCGAAGAAAATGAAAAGGATGAGAGTTGTTATAAAATAGCATTTAGTAACGAAGAAATAGCAAAACTAAACAATTTTAGATTTGAAGAAGTTTTTGAAGCAGGTGGCATCGAATTTGAATTTATATTCTCTTTATCTTATTTTTCTGATTTCCAACAATATGGGAATATTTGCTTACTCCCCGCAAATGAATTAGTGGATAATTTCTCTGATTTGTTCGCATAAAAAGCAAGTTTGGCACCAAACTAATCCAATCGACAAATATAGAATCAGACTCTTAATTCAAGCAATGTTTCAATCCTTACTCTGAATAAACTTGCTAATAAATAGGCATCCTTACCATTTATCTTTTTAATATCTCTTCTTCTTTCTTTATAACTATATAAAGAGTTATAAGATATGCCGGTTTCTTTAGAGACATATTTCAATGAATAACCATAATTGGTTAACAAAATAGATAGAACAGAGTTCAAAGAATATAGTCTTTTAAATTCATTAATAATTTGAGAGAAGTCCATTTCATGGAATATAGGAAAATATCCATACATCTTTTTAATTGGGATATATAAGAATATGGCTTCAAAAGTTAAACAACAAACACCTGATTAACTTCATATATTTATAGTAAACTTTTACTATGGTAAAATTAGTATAAATGAAGATATTTAAACAGTTAGTATTAATAATTGCCTTTTCATTATTAGGTGTCCTTATTTCCTACCTACTTAGCCTAGCGAAAATCAACTTCCCAGGCTCTTTAATTGGGATGATACTTTTATTCATCTTCCTTTTAATTGGTTTAGTGAAAGTAGACTCAATTGATGAAGTGAGTAAGTTCTTCATCGATAACATGGGAATCTTCTTTGTCCCAGGTGCAGTATTAATACTTAATAAACTAGAACTCATCAGTGAAATCTGGTGGAAACTAACCATTATCATCTTAGTGGCCTTCCTCGTCTCTTTCACCGCGACATTTTACTCTGTCAAATTAACTTTATATTTACAAAATAAAAGAAAGATGAAAAAGGAGGGCAATAATAGTGTTTGATATATTGACCTCTCCTCTTTTCTATCTTTTTATCACGATTGGTATTTATACTTTATTCGCTTTCTTAAAAGCTAAGTTTAAATCACCATTATTAAATCCATTACTATGGACAATTGTTTTTATCGTTATTTATATCTTAATACTTGTCTTAATTATCAATGGTAACGTTGATCAAGCCAATATCACCACGGAAGTAGATAAGTATCAAAACTCCACGATGATATTCGATATCTTATTAGCCCCAGTTACTGTTGCTTTAGCCGTACCTTTATATCTCAATAGAAATGTATTAAAAGAAAACTGGTTACCAATCTTAGTGGCCACATTTGTTGGTACCTTAACATCTATTGGTTCAGTTGTTGGACTTAGTTTCTTATTAGGCTTAGATAAAAGTATTATGTACGCCTTATATCCTAGAGGCGTGACCACGGCAATCGCAAAAGAGATTGGCTCAATTTTAGGTGTCTCTGAATTTGTTTCCTTCACTGTTACAGTTGTGGCGTTAACCGGTGTTGTTGGTGCGGTCATCGGTCCGTTATTAATTAAGGTTTTTGGACCAAAAGATGATATCGCGATTGGTTTAGCATTAGGCTCAGCATCTCACGCGATTGGCACGAGTAAAGCTTTTGACTATTCAGAAAAAGCTGGCGCGATTGCGACAGTGTCAATTATCACAAATGGTCTATTAACCGTACTCGTCGCGGTTATTGTTTCTTTATTTAATTAATGGTCGTTTTTTAACCATTCTTTTTTAATTTTCCCGCTAAAAGTCCACTTAATTGCGTGTTTTTCACGAAAATCGATATAACAATACTTGCAGAAATTATGAGGCTTTCTTAACTTAATCACGCTTTTCAAATGTGTAAAAGCACCAATCTTTAATATATAATAAAATATTAAGGAGCTCTTAGACTTGTTTTATCGAGTTAATAGTAAATATGCATTAAGAAAATGGAAATATGTCGACCGCGCGATATATGCGAAAAATGTCGAATGTGCACTTCCAATTAGTAAGGAGGAGTGGTCACTACTTCTTCTTTGTGATGGAAATCATGATATTGAACCAAATCCATATTTAGCTAACTTATTAGCAAAAGGTTTTATTGAACAATGTCAGGAAGGCGACACTCTTTCTGAATGGTCTAAATTAAAAGAATACGATAATTTCTATTTCCCAAGAATGAATTTAATGATTACTGGTAAATGTAATCTTAATTGTCTCCACTGCTTCAACGCGAAAGATAACGCTCCTCTTAATACTGAATTAACATATGAACAAGTCATTGATATCTTAGATCAAGCAAGAGATATTGGTGTTAACGCTTTTACTATCACCGGAGGTGAACCTCTTGTTCATCGTCGTTTCTTAGATATTGTTAAAGCTATCTATGAAAGAAATATGTTTATCTTTGAATTAAACACCAATGGGTTATTAATTAATCAAAACATGCTAGATGAATTTAAAAAGTTAGGATGCAATCCATTAATTAAAATATCTTTTGACGGAATTGGTTATCATAACTGGATGAGACAAAATCCGAAAGCGGAAGATCTCACAATTAAGGCTATTAAGTTATGTATTAAAAATGGTTTTAAAGTAAAAGCACAAGTGCAAGTTAATCGCAAGAATGTCGATGTGATGATGGACACAGCGAAACTATTAGATGAACTTGGTGTTTATGAAATGAGAATCATTAGAACGACAGAAGCACCAAGATGGGAAAAGAATTCCCCTCAATCTTCTTTACCAATTGAAGAATATTATCAAAGAATGTTGGAGTTCTCTAAAGAGTATATCCATTCTAATTTAACAATGATTATCGATATATGGCAGTTCATGAGACTATTCCCAAGACATAAAGTTTATGGGTTAGTTCCTATTGCATGTAATAAAGATGAATTTAATATTCGTATACCAATGTGTAAAGGTAATCGAGGGATGATCGCCGTCTCTTCTAGTGGTGAAGTAGTCCCTTGTTTACAAATGTCTGGTTACTTTATTGAACATAAAATCAGTCTAGGTAATCTATTTAAAACTCCATTAAAACAATTAGTAACTGAAAGTGACTATCTCAATTTAGCGACAGCGACATTATTTAAACAAATTATTGAAAATGATAAATGCGGAAACTGCCAGTACTACAAAGCTTGTACAGGTGGTTGCCCAGCGTTAGGACTTTTGTATAGTAAAGATATTAACTATTATCACGAAGATATCACCAAATGTATCTTCTTTGAAAATGGTTGGTATGAAAAAGTCACCAAAGAGATGGGTGACTGGAAGATAGAAAAGCCTTTAGATATTTAGAATAAGTCTATTCTATTTTTTCTCATTTCTTTCTTTTTAAGATATTCTACTTTGGCTGCCCGTATTCTCTATTCATCGCTTCTATTGAAACAACCCATTGCTTTCCATATTTGCAAACATCAATCCCGTTTTTCAGTTTGCCATAAGCTATTGCTTTCCTCAATGTGGATTCATTAAGTCCCCATATCGTAGTTGCATCATTCATCGACATCAAGCCATCAAAAGGAGTCTTTATCTCTACGCCATTCTCCCATAACTCATCACACGAGAGATCGACATAATCATTCCAGACAATTCCATATCCGCCTACATCAACATAAACGCCATAAAAAAGATTATTTTCTTTTAGTGTTTTAAAAACATCTTTCCATTCAAATAATGGTTTAACATCATATATCTTTGTGACGCCAACACAAAATTGAACTAAAAGCTTGTAGTCTTCTAAAGGAAATACATTCTTAACTTTGTTAAACATTATTAGGCCTCCTTATTTTGATGAATCACTTCATCTTAATCCAACACTTTTCTTTTAAGAAATTGACAATATCGCCTTTCCTTGACTCATCTTCATAATATGATATAAGGACTTTTTTATATTCTTTAACTTGTTCTGCGGGCAC
Source organism: Bacilli bacterium (assembly GCA_045631885.1). Taxonomy (GTDB): domain Bacteria; phylum Bacillota_I; class Bacilli_A; order RFN20; family CAG-826; genus CAJOLV01. The sequence goes on along the minus strand of JAZQVN010000020.1, from coordinate 43,930 downwards.
CACAATTAAACCTAGTGCGTGTGAAATCAAATAATGGTTGGCAAATATAATTGCAGTTCTTTTGTTTCCATCTAAGAACAATTGCTTTTTCATGACATATAAAACTAAATCAATAGCGAGATCAATTCCCTTTTCATTATTTAACATATCATATAAATCTTGTTTAACTTGGTCTTCGAACGGAATTGGAGGAATATAAGTAGAACCGCCAATAGTAACTGGCACGCTTCTAATTCTTCCTGCAGTTAAGGAAAAACCATCTTCCACTATTTTATTGATTTGACATAAAACCGCGTAGTTAGTTGGATAATTAGCTAAATCAATTGACATAATGAATTCCCATGCTCTTTTAAGATTAATGACTTTGTTGATATCAGAAGCAGTCATATCTTTAACTTTTCCGCCATTAACAATTGTTTCCGTATCAGAATATGTGGTTGCCACACCTTCTAACACAGCTTGTTTATAAATAGAATCGACGAGGTATCTCCTAGCTAAATCGATGTTAATGGCGACTTTTTCGTCAACACCTTCAGCTTCAATATAGTTGAGTTCCTTAAGAGTCCTATTGATTTCTTTTAATCTCTTTTTAAGGTTCTTGGCTAATTCAGTATTGTTCCTAATTAAGTTATATAGAACATCTGAATATTCCCCAGCATATTTCGTAGTTAATACACCATCTAAGCGATAATGAACATAGATGTATTGTTTCCCATCTTTTTCTCTTAATTCTATTGAACCATATAGCAAAGATTTTAGTTGTTCCAATAACTGGTTTTTTTCGCGTAATAATTCATTGATATTTGGCATAAGTGTGCCTCCTGCAAATACATTGTAGCACAATATAAATTAGTGTGAAACATTTTTGGTATTTTTGTTACACACTAGTTAAATGAGTCCCTTAGGGAACATAATCGCAAACATTTTATAGAAAGCCACCTATTGATCTAGATGGCTTAGATGTTATTTAACTGATTATTTTTCTTATTACTGAACGGTAAGTAATCCCACAAGGGAAATAGAAGCAGCGACGAAAAAGTGTATGCAATCATCACTCTAACGACTAGACCATCCTTCGATAGTGGCATTGAGTTTAGCTAAATCGTACCAATATTCTTTATCTAGTTCATGGGTAACAGGAATACCGGCATCATCATTGACGAAGTTGCCATTACTATCGAGATATCCGATTTGTTGAGGTGCGGATAATGTATAAATAGAACCACATGCATCCGCGAATCCGGCGACATTACATGCTCCACCGGCGCACTTTTTGCCAATGATATCGACTCCAGCGATATGGGCCATGGTTGGATAAGCAGAACCACAAGAGAATGAGAAATCACTTGTTAATAAATAGAAATTATATTTATCCGCTAAGCAATCTCCTTCTCCTCCATAGATACCGTCACAGTTTAAATCGACACTATAATGTAATTCACGAACTACTCCTTCTAAATTATCACGGAGATATAATGTGGGATCTTTAGTGAAATAGGAGGATAAGAATGGAAGAGTGAGGACCATACCACCACCATTACAGGTGAGATCTAAAACGACATTTTTAATTTCACTATGTTTATCGATTTCTTCAAATGATTTCATAAAGCCATATGGAGTGCTATTTTCCATCGCGGTAGGAATATCAAGATAGTCTATTGTTTCTCCTGGATCGGTGATGATGGGTAATAAGTTACTGAAGGCATCAAAACGGATGACCGCAGTTTCATCTTTCATTGACAAACCAATAGGATTAACATCTTCTCCTAATGCGGTTTTTCTATAGTTACTATATTCATCTAATTTATTGAATAAAGCAGTTCTTCTTGGTCCACTATATTGATCGATTAAATCACTCGCGGTGACATTATCTTTAGCAAAAAGACTACGGTCGGTATATTTCGTATGACCATCATCGATATATTTCATTAAGAATTCACTTAATCCTCTATCATATTCATTCGCGTCAGTAGAAAGGAGTTTATCTTTTAATCCTTTATTAGTGACAAATGTATTGAAGTCAGTGAATCCGTGTTTCGCGGTTAATTCATCTTTTAATCCATAGAAGTTATCGATTTGGAATCTTAATAATTGATAATTGAATATACTAAGAGCTTCACTTCTATTCTTCTTATTAAAGAATGTCTCATTCGTGGAGATACGCATGATGTGTCCTCCATTATTAAATTCACTGGTGGCGGGATTTTTCGAATAGAAGGTGAGATATATACCTTTATCTTTCTCTTCCCAACTCAATTTATATCTAGGGGTTTCAGAACTTCTTGTATCTGGAGAAGAAGCGGTAAAGACATATCCTTTTCCATTATTATCTAATGAGAAGATAGCATATGTATTTTCTTTTAAAAGTCCGACATAACGATGTGCTTCTCCGCTTAATGGAGTAATAGGACTATATAGGACACCTTCTACTTCAAATGTATTATTACTTGAACGGAAACTACCCATCGCTTCCGGTTGCGGGAATGTCGCTCCACTGGTGACACTAGAAGAGAGAAAAAAGTCGTTTCCGTTATAGACAAAATCCACGCCTAAACCACGTAAACAAATAGTGGATAATAATTGCGCAGGCATATAGACTTTATCATCAAGTTCTACAATATCCATTCCATAATCATCTAAGTCATATACTTCTTCTTTAAATTCACCGAGATATGTCGAACGGTGTGAACCATGAACGAGAGAGTCATCACTACTACTTGGATTAGCGATATCCATACGTAATGTGCCATTAAAGGAATCCACTTGCGCGTTCATATAATCAAAACGTTTAATGTTTAAAATATTCTCTTTTGTATCAATAAGAGCACCTAAAACAGATTCACTATATATACCATATTTATGATCAGATACTTTTTTCACATATGAGTCATATTGTTTCAACCTAACTGAAGTCATCGCGGTATAGTCAACAGCGTTATGGAACATCTCATTAGTGATATTAAAGAATTGACTAAGTTCCACATATGGAGCTTCTCCATTCTTTTTATGACGATACGTGGGAAGAGGGAAAGAATCTTCTTCACCATATCCCGAAGTGACAAACTTAGAATTAGCGTCATATAGTTTTAATAATTTACTATCCTCACTACCGGAACGATTACACGCGGATAGAGATAATAATAGAATTGCGCTTAAGATCAATGATTGTTTTTTCATAAACAAATACCTCTTGAATGACTAGATTTATTATATTATCTACTGATAAAAAAATAGAAAAGATTTCAAAACAATGGTTTTTTTCTTGAGTAAACATTGAGTTTAGATAATTACAACTTTATTGTTTCAAAGATAAGCCCACAATTGTCTCCACGTGACCCGATACTTAGTATGTATATCGAAACCAAGAATGATATGCCTTTTTGCCTAGTGGAAACTAGTGAAGGAACATGTCTTTTTACAAAACTTTATATTGCCTAATTCGTTTATTAACAATAATCGGTTCAATAAAGCCATTATTTGAAAGCTCAGTGCACCAATTGATTATTGTTCTGTTTGTGACATTCATTGCTTTGGACAATTCTATTGGTGTAAATAATTCGATATTGCGTTTCTTTAAATAACCCAAAAAGATTTTGGCTTTCGACGACAAATGCGAGAGCCTTGCGCTATCACTTGCTTGAGTCTCGTTAAGAGCAATAGATAAAACTTTTGATGCGTAGAGATTGAAAACCTTTAAAAAATAATTAAACCAAATCTCTGGATGAGGAGGATTGTTTCTTCCGTCGTAATATAAAACGGGTAGGTTCATTTGAATAGAATCATAATATTCGTCAATGTTATAAGACATGTATTCTTCTAATGAACCAATATTTTTAAATCCGTAACCATTTAAAGATAAAAAATAGTTCGAAAGAATTCTGGCGGTTCTGCCGTTGCCGTCTTCGAACGGGTGAATCGTCACCAACTGATAATGAATAACGGCGGCTTTAATGATTGGGTGGTCGTTTGACTCATTCACATATTCAATCAACTCATTCAACAAATCTCTTAATTCATTATATTCAGGCGGAATATATGCAGGCGTCCCATCATCATTCCAAACAGCGAACAAAACACCAGGAGGCATAGCGCCACGCAATCCAATCTTTTCTTTTGGCTCACCTTCACATATTTGTTTTTGAACATCTAAAATGAGTTTTAAGGAAAATGGGTTATGTGTTTCTAATTGTTTTTCAAGAAATTCTAAAGCGAGATAATAATTCTTAATCTCTTGTTCTGGCTTTAATAAATGCCTGGTACTATTTTCTATTACTTCACTAACTTGATCAAAAGTTAAAGGGTTTCCTTCAATCTTATTGGATGCATAGGTGCTTCTTTTTTTAGTATTTTTCCGAAATTTATTCGATAAAGAAATTGGAATTTTGATTTGGTTCAATGCTTCCTTGTTTTTTTCAATGTTTATAATATAATTGAGTATTTCGTTAGTTAGTGCAATTTTAATCATAGATTACCCCGCACTATAATGATAACATTTTTTCATTAATATTTCACTATTTTTTCACTATTTTTCAGTATTAAACTAACTACTGTCTCAACGTGTACCGATATTAGATATGTATAGCCTTTTACTCGTGGAAACAACAAATGATATGTCTTTTTTACTACCCGAAACAAAGTATGACAAGCCTTTTCAGGTGATTGGAAACATATCCTTATAAATCTAAACTATGTTGGTTCAATAAAAATTCTTCTAACGAGATAACTAATATTCCATCTTTGTTTGTATAACTTAAAAGGGGTTTGTTAATAACTACAATCTTTTTAAAAGAACCCGGAACCGCTAACAACGCATCGTATTCATTATTAAGATGCTTCCCCACAGGGACTTCATCCATGACTTGGATATAATATTCTTTGCTTCCTCTTCTTACAATAAAGTCGACTTCGAGTTGAGCATAAACCCATTTGCCTAATTTGTTCTTAATTTTTGTCTCTACAAATCCTACATCAACAAGATATTCACGCGTTTTCAATTCATTGTATATAGCATTTTCAATTAAGAATCCTTCGTTTGGTTCTCTAAAATTGATTCTCACGTTTCTTAACCCTATATCTTGACAATAAAACTTGCTTGGAGTGTTAAGATAAGCCATTCCTTTGATGTTATATCGTTTGACTTCATCAAACAAAAACGCATCTTTCATGCCTTCAAAAAATTTGGTGACTGTTTCGTTATCTATTTTTATTTGTCTTTCGCTCATCAAATAATTTGTCATATTAAGTGGATTCGTTAAATTACCAGTAACAGAACATAAAGCATCAACAGTTGCGCTTAATTCGTCAATTAAAGGCGTATTAATATTTTTCCTAATATCATCAACATAGACTTTTTTCATTAGATTATCTAAGTATTTAATTTTATCTCTTTCAGACTTTTCTTCGAATAATCCTGGCATTCCACCAAATCTAAGGTATTCTTGTAGGGCAAATCTTTTATCTCCTTCAAACGCAGGATAATATTCTGAGAAAGCTAAAGGTCTTACATTAATCTCTGTTCCTCTGTCTTTAAATTCATCATTAATGTCTTTCGACAAAAACTTTGAATTGCTTCCTGTGATATATAAATCATAATTTTTATGTTTGTTTAAGGAATTCACTGCGCGAACAAAATCATCAACGAGTTGTATCTCATCGAGAATTATGTAATATTGCTTATTTTCATCACCAGCTATTTTTTCTATATGTTCTCTAAGTTTGCCTTTTTTTAATAGTTCGTCGTTCTTCTCGTCGTCAAGTTCGATTATAATAATTTGTTCGTTGTCAACACCATTACTAACTAAATACTGTTTATAAATTTCACCCAACAAATACGATTTGCCAGATCTTCTTAAACCTGTAATTATTTTTATCTTTGAAGAATGCTGTTTATCAATTAACTCCTTTAAATAAAAATCTCTATTAATCATATATGCCTCCGCAATTTTCTGACAATTTCCGGTTTTTTGCGATTTCATTATAGCATTAATGGAGTTATTTTCAATAATTTTGGTCAACTTTTTGGTATATTTTATAGTCTACTTTTTAGTCTACTTTTCCATTTCAGATTATCAGACAAAAAATAGATAACAGCATATTAGCGTCACCTATTCTTCTTGATAATTATGATTTATTATATTTATATAATAAGTGATAGATTCTATCGCTCTTTTAGTCGTAGGCTCACCACAGTCTCGACATGCGCAGTCATCGGAAACATATCAACCGGTTGAACAAAAGTAACTTGATAATCACGAGATAGATAATTGATATCTCTCGCTAATGTTTCTGGGTCACAAGAAATATAAATAACTTGTTTCGGCTTTTTGTTTATGATGGTGGATAAGAATCTTTCATCACTACCTTTTCGAGGTGGGTCCATAATGACGATATCTAATTGACCGTCGTATTTATTGATGAAGTCACCTGCGTCATCACAATAGAATTCAATATTATCAACACCATTTCTTTTCGCGTTTTCAATCGCGTTTCTATGAGCGTCTTTATTAATCTCAACAGAGATGACTTTGCCGGCGTTTCTCGCGGCGATTAAACCAATTGTTCCTACACCTGAATAAGCATCTAAAACAATGGGCTTTTCTTCAAATTTCACTAAATTAAGCGCGGTTTTGTAGAGAATTTCGACTTGAACAGGGTTAACTTGGAAGAAACTAGCTGCGCTGATTTCAAATGTTAAATCTAATATTTTATCTTTAATATGACCAGATCCAAATAAGACTTTTTCTTCATTTCCTAATATGACATTTGTGTGTCTTTTATTAACGTTTTCAACAATCGTAGTTATCTCTGGATGAAGCTTAACTAAAGCATCAACAAAATTACGTTGACCAGGGAAGTTAAGCATAGATGTTACTAGAACCACCATCAGTTCTTTATAATGGTGACTTGTTCTAATTAAGACATATCTAAGAATACCTTTACCGCTATCTTCGTTATAAATAGGGATATTCATTTGTTTAACTAATTCTTTAATATCCCAAAGAATAGGCGCTGCTCTTTGATCTTCAATCGCACATTCTTTAACTGGGATAATCTCGTGAGAGTTTTCTTTGAAGAATCCATAGACAACATTGCCTTTTCTATCTTTGCCATAAGGCATTTGGATCTTATTACGGTAATAATAAGGATTATCCATACCAAGGCATGGTAAAACATTAGCTTTCACTCCACCGATTCTTGTTAAAGCTTCTCTTGCTCTTTTAGTTTTATATTCTAATTGTGTTTTGTAATTGATTTGTTGATATTGGCAGCCACCACAAGAGGTACACACTTTACATTTTGGTTGAATTCTATCTTTAGATAGAACATGTAATTTCTTTACTTTACCAAAGTAAACGCCTGCTCTTTGGTATAAAACTTCGATATCAGCTTCTTCGCCAATAAAAAGACCGTCGACAAAGTAGATGTATTTGCCTACTTTGACAACGCCTTTTCCCTCGGAGGATATATCAACGCATTTTCCTCTAACAATTTCGTGCATGTATCTTATAAATTCTTTAAAGCGATATTTTGGACATAACGGCAGACTTCGCGACACTTATCAGATACTTCTTCTAACATTGTGTACATAGCTTCTGCCTTATGACGTTTGAAACCATTGGTTTCTGTTAAATATAATTGACGCATATTGGAGATATACATATCATCGGATTGTTCTTCAAGTTTGATAACTTCTTGAATGTATGGTTCAAAGATATCTTTATTAAGATAATCTGGGAATTGATGGAGGCATTCTTCCATCTTTCTCATACATTCCAATGTTAATTGGGTGAATTCAACAGTGTTTGGAGGTAATTCTGTGTAGTTATAGAGATATAGTTTTAAAGAAATCTCTTCAATCGCATCTGTCACATCATCAATTAATCTTAACAATTCGAAAATATCTTCGCGATCGATTGGAGTCATGAATTCAGTTAATAATTTAGCGGTGACTTCATGTTTAACTGAATCAGCTTCATGTTCAACGAGGTGAACAGAGGTCTTCATTTCTTCAAGATGTTCGACATTATACGTTTTCAAATAATCTAAAATCATCTCTCCACAGATAACTGAATAATGCGCTAAAACAGGGAATTGATCAAAGTAATAATTTGACTTATTTTTCTTATTCTTTTTAAACATACATTTAACCTCCTAATGACATGTCCAAACAAATATTAATACAAGTAAGAATCCCACTATTGCAGAAGCTGGGAATGCGGCAATACCAAACATCACCATTCGTCCTGCAACAGGCCACTTAACTCTTCTAAAACTACGAGCCGCTCCACCACCCATAATTGCAGTGCTCTTCACTGTTCCGGTGGATACAGGTAAACCAAAGAACGTAGCGAGTAATAATGCGACAGATGCAGCAATATCGGTTGCAAAAGCTTGGTATTTTTTCAAAACCGCCATTCCTTTGCCCATTGTTTTGATAATGTTATAACCACCCATTAACGTTCCTACAGTGATAAAAACAGCAACTGGTAAATACATCCACCAAACGCCAGAGAATGACGCTAATGCAGTGGAATATTCTGCTCCTGTAGAGACAGATAATGTCGCGCCAATAAGGATAGAAATACCTAAGAATTTCGCTCCATCTTGGACACCGTGCATAAAACTCATTAACCCACTAGTGACTATTTGACCAATATTGAAAAATCTTGTCGATTTACCTTTAGTAACTTTCTTAAAAAGCAATTGAATTAGTAATGTGAAACCATAACCAAGTAAGAATCCAAGGATAAGTGAACCAAAGAAACCAATCATAACTTTAATCCATGGTTCAGCTCCGATGCTTCCGCCGCTTCCTAATAGCAATAAGGCAACTCCAGCACCAGTAACACCACCAATTAAGCAGTTTGATTGACTGGATGGGAATCCAAAGAATGTACAAACTAAGCTAACAACAACAATTGCCATCAGCCCACACGCAATCGCGCATAAGATTTGATCGGTTGAAGCACTTCCCCAACTAACTAAATTAGCAATTGTTTTCGAAACGTCACCGCCCACTAAAGCAGAGATTGCTGACGAGAACGCACCAATAACAACAACGCCAATAGCGTTGAGCACTGCGCACATAATAACAGCGGCTCTCGGAGTCATAGCTCTAGTTGTAACAGCAGTAGCAATTGCGTTTGGACCATCGGTCCAACCATTAACAAAAACAACACCGAAATTGATAATTAACGCTATGTAGGCCCAAGGATGGGCATTGCATAATTCAAAGAAATTTTGAATACTCATACAATACAATAATACAAAAAGATTTAACTTTTTTGTATATTTAATATAATTAAGTTGTAAGAACACTTATGAAATTTGGGAAAGTATACCTCTTATTTGCCTTGGTTGGGTCTTTATCCTTAGCTGGTTGTGGAGACTCAGGTTTTTCTGTGATTCATTCTACAAATAATAACAACAACAATGAGACAACTAGAGGCGATGAAAAGCAAGATACGGATAACCCAAGCGCCAATAGCGGTGGCTCAAATTCTGGAGCGGATGATCAAGAACACGAACATCAAGAACCAGTAACCCCACCCAATCAAGAAGTGGACGATACACCTCAAGAAGGCGGAATATCTGTTATTGATATGACAGATAGAATATCTATGTTTAGTTTCAACTTCGTTGAAGTATCAGATAACGATTATATTCGAGTAACATTTGATAACGATCCTCTTGATGAAAAATATGAATTCTCATATTACACCGTCAACGGAAAAGAAGTTACCAATCAGCATTTAGAAAAAGTTCCAGAAGAAAATCAAACTTATGAAATTAATCTAGATGCGACGGCGACTGGTAAATACACTGTTGAGTTTTATAACAAACAAAACAAACAATATGGTGTTGCCTATATTAGTGTTAATAACCAAGTAGTCAGTACAACATATGTCGCGATGATGTTTGGAGTGGCTCAAGTTCAACTTGCTGCGATTGGTTATAACATCATGGTGTCGATGAAAAAAATCGGTGATTTCTTCACTTGGTTATTCACTGGTGACACATCAAGCGGAATGACTTTTGGAGAATAAGAAAAACTATAAAAACTAAGAAAAAACTGGCGATTTGCCAGCTTTTTTCAAATTATTGTTCTTTTATTGCGTAATCTACAATTCCCCATTCAGGGTGTTTTTCGCTCACTAATTGTAGCGCTTTATTATAAAGTTTTGATTCTAAAGATCTACGATTCTCAGGAGTGTGCTTGTAGACTTTAAATACTTTATCTAAAGTTCTATTCACTTCTGATTTAGATTTATCAATAATTCCTGCAATAAGAAGGTAAGCTCTAATACTAACTAAATCACTTTCATCGCTTAAATCTCTTCTGTCGCGTAAAGGAATATTCTTTTCACAATAGTCGATTGCCACTTTTTCTTCTTGGTTAACAAAGATTAAAAACACTTTTAATGATTTAGCGGTGAATAGTGTTTTACCACTCATCTTTTTATCGTTTGGAGCGTCTTCAATGATCGAATCTAATAATTGTTCTGCTTCAACATATTTCTCTTCATCAAGCAAATTATAAACTTGGTTAATCTTTAGATTACTTGAAAAGGATGATGAAGCATTAGGACCTTGTTCATTTGATACTTCTTCAACAGTTTTGCCTAAAAGCATCGCGTTAAAAGCTTCTCTGTTCTTTTTACCAGAAACTAAACGTAAACGATAGCCATCTGTCATTGAATCTAATTGGAAAGGAATAATGTTATAAATTAAAATCATTCCACCCACTGTCATAAAGATAAGAAGGAAATAACCAATATTGCTTAACGTTGAATCGTTGGTATCTTTTGTTAAAAGAGAAAAGGCGAAAACAACGATGACCACTTCGATAGCGTATAAAATCGTACCTGTTACTAAATATGGGATAGGATTTGCTGGTTTCTTTCTGTTTTGAATTGGAATAATTTTGGTTTCACCGGTTAATCCGTCAAATGAACCATAGTGAAATGTTGTTTTTCCATCGTTTTTAGCCCATGTGAAGCCAAGAATGGAAACAGATGTAATTTTATACCCACCAATCTTTGCTCCAAGCATATGAGCCAATTCATAAAGAATTGAGTTACCAACTAAACCGGCAAAAATTGCTCCGATGACAAATAAGATGAATTGCCATGTTTCCATACCAGTTTTGCCTGAGGAAGCATAATTTCTAATAACGACCAATCCGAAAACAGCCGCTAAAGCAAGAATCATTACATAAACTAATAAACCAGCAATATCTTGTTTTTTCATTTCATTACCTCCTCACACAACTCTCATATATTATACGCGCAATTTCCTCATTCATAGGTTTTATATGATGAAAAATTGTCTTTTTTCCATTATCTAATAAAACAGCAACTAACTTATCGATGTCAGGATTATCAATTCCTAAATCTTTATAAGTGTGTGGCATGTGAATCTTTTCAAAATAATCTTCTAAAGCTTTAATACCTAATAAACCGTTTTCCACTTTATTTGGATTATTTAATCCAAAAACATTTCTAGCAAACTTATCAAATTTATCTGGATCAACATTGACATAATATCTAGCCCACGCAGGGAATAAGACCGCTAAACCCGCACCATGAGCAACATCAGGATAAACACCAGATAAAGCGTGTTCTAATTGATGAACAGGCATGAAGAATTTCTTACCAATATTAGTTAATCCATTATGAGACAGAGAAGACATTAACATTAATACCGCTCTTGATTCATAATCATTTGGATTTTCCATTACCACTTCACCAGCTTTAATTACTGATTTTAATAACGCTTCAGCAAATCCATCCGCAGGTTCATTATTACAAGATGGTTGGAAATATCTTTCTAAGGTATGCATCATTATGTCGGTAATACCGTTCGCGGTTTGATTTGGACTAACACTAAAAGTCAATTCAGGGTTTTCAATGGCAAAAACTGGTCTAACTAATTCAGAATTAAATCCTCTTTTAATCATCGTTTCATCGTCTTGAATAACACACGATGTAGACATTTCACTACCAGAAGCAGAAATAGTTAATATAACACCTAACGGTAAAGCCTTTTGTGGCTCAACTTTATGGAGATTGAAGTCAAAACAATCACCATCATAGTAATAACCCACGCAAATGAATTTAGCGGTGTCCATAACTGAACCGCCACCAACAGCTAATAAGAAATCTGGTTTATAATCTTTAGCGAATTTAACAAACTCTCTAGCTAAATCCGCGGTGGGATTTGGTCTGACACCTTCTAATACACGATATTGGATATGATTTTCTTCTAATTTAGAAAGAACAACATCTAATAAGCCTGACTTTTTAACGGAGCCTTGACCGACAACAACAATTACTTTTTTCGCGTTATTTTCACTTAAAATTTTCCCGACTTCTAAGTGCTTATCAGAACCGAAATATATTTTTGTTTTTATAGCAAAATCAAAATTAATCATGGACTTTTGCCCTCTCTTTTAATAAATTCGCTACCGATTCTTCAAGCACATTTTTATTTTGGAAGCTGAAGCAATTTAGTAAGCCAGCAAGTGTTTTGTTCTTGTATGTAGACAGATAATAAATGATGGAATTTGAATATCCAAACGCAAAGAATCTTGCGATGTATTTACGATCATTGATATGTAGCTTCTTACCATCGGACATCGAATTAATAAAACGTAAAAAATTAGTGTAGCAGATATTGTAGAAGAACTCTTGAACTAATTCTTTACCAGCGGAATTTAAAGTCGCATCAATAAATTTATTGTTTTTAAGATAGTAATCAAAAATAACCTTCAATAGTTGATTAATATCCTTCGCGTTTTCCGTCTTTTGAATTCTTTCATCAAGAAAGACTTGTGTTAACAAATCATAGATATCATGAAAATGATAATAGAAGGTTTTTCTATTAATCTTGCATCTTTTTGTCAACGAAGTAACTGAGATTTCATCTAACGGCATCTCAGACATCATTGTTTTTAATGTTAAAGCTAGTTCGTGTTCTGTCTTCATAAACTTTTGTTTATTTAATCTTATTATACGCTTTAGCGATTTCCGCTCCTACAATTGCATTATTAATAACTAATTTAATGTTAGATTCTAATGAATCTCCACCTGTAATCTCAACGATTGTTTTTAATAAGAACGGAGTAACTTCTTTACCTTTAATTCCTTGTCTTTGCGCGTCCATCAAAGCGGTTTTAATCGCGTTATCAATTGTGTTTTGATCCATCGCATATTCTTCAGGAATTGGATTAGTGATTAAGATACCACCTATAAGGTGATTCTTTTTCTTTTCTTTCATTACCAATGCTGCTTCTTCATAAGAATCGATTCTATAATCGACTTTTAATCCAGAATGAGCGGTATAGAACGCTGGTAATTCATCAGTTTTAAATCCTAAAACTGGAACACCTTGTGTTTCTAAATATTCTAAAGTTAATGGTAAGTCCAAAATGGCTTTAGCACCAGCACATATAACGGTAATATCTGTCTTAGCTAATTCTTGTAAGTCAGCAGAAATATCCATTGTTTCTGTCGCACCTCTATGGACACCACCAATACCACCTGTAACAAATAATTCAATACCCGCTTGAGCGGCAATAATCATTGTTGTGGCCACTGTAGTGGCGGCCCAGTATTTCTTCGCGTAAACAACAGGTAAATCTCTACGAGATGCCTTTAAAATACCTTGTCTTTTACCAAACTCCTCAATTTCATCTGCGGTCATGCCAACAATCGCATCACCTTCAATAATTCCAATTGTCGCTGGAATTGCACCATGATCACGAATTGTTTGTTCAACAAGTAAAGCTGTTTGAACGTTTTTTGGATAAGGCATACCGTGTGAAATAATTGTGCTTTCTAAAGCTACAACTGGTTTACCTTCTTCAAGAGCTTTTTTCACTTCTGGATTAATTTTTAACATCGGAATATTCTCCTTTAACAATATCTATAACGCTTGAAACAATGAGGAATAAACTTCCAGAGATGAAAGCAACAATTCCTCCTGTAAAATAATGACCAACTGTTAATATAGATGAATCTATATTAGTTACTACTGAAACTCCATCAACATTGAACCCTAATAAAACAAAATAAATAACTGGAACAAGTATCAGTAATATAAATATAACTGCTCTCTTGTTGTTTAATGGTGATAGTTGTCTATATAAGACAAACAGAGAAACTAATAACACCGCTAGACAAGATAAGTTGTTAGCAACTTGTGAACTAGAAAGTGGTTCATGCAAATCATTTAAATCAGATGGAATATTAAAGAAACCTAAACTATTTAATTGAAGGATTTGGAATAAGTAAATGGTCCCAACAGGAATGATGTATGTTGCTGAGCACAATATTAAAGAAATAATAAAGTGATTCTTCTTATTGGGTGCTTGCTTATTGAGCATAATAACAATTCCTGGAATGAATGAACCGAACAATAACCAGGTAATCAAATGTAAGAAAGTAAATGGATTAACTAAGTTAATATCAAATATATTAGCTATGCTAAAGATTAAAGAGAAGAAAGCCACAAATATCGCTTGTGAATAGAATAACGCCATGGTTGTTAAAACATTATTCTTTTGTTTTTTACTGGCAGCGTATAAAGAATCGAAATCATTAAACGATTCATCCACGATCACTTGTGAACATTTATTCGCGGTGTCCGATGATGTGTTTAAACTCATCGCCAAATCGGCTTTCTTTAAAGCGTTTGTATCAACATCACCATCACCAATATATAAAACTTTATGTCCATCTTTCTTGATTTGATTGATAATAAATTCTTTTTGAGATAAAGAAGCATCGGTGAAAACATTTTGAGTATCAACAACCATTTCTAATTGTTCAAATGTCATTGTGTCTAAAGAAATAACTTTATTTGCAACATCAATTCCGGCCTTACGACAAATATCAGTAACGCACTCTTTATCATCACCAGAAATGACCTTAATTGTCTTACCTTTTTCTTGTAAATATTTAATGAGTTCAACCATCGAAGATCTCACTTTTTCTTGAAGGACAATCACACCAATTCCTAAGCATTTTCCATCAATTAAGCCGGCTTTTAGAGGGTTTTTTGATTCTACAAGCACTAAAACACGATATCCCATTGAACGATATTGGTTAATAGAATTATAAATGCTTTCTTGGTTAGTAAACTCAAAGTTTTCTGGTACACCAATCGCATGAGTTTTACCACCTTTAAATGAGACTGCACTATATACGCCGTTATCTCTTAACGAGCAAGAATCCACGACTATCTTTGCGACATCATAATGGAATGATTCGTTTAAAGCGTTAAACCATCCGCCTCTTTCGCTGTTTGTTTTAATAACATCAGATACTATTTGAGCAAAAGAAGTGTTTACGCTATTTGGATTAGAACTAAATGATGCACTGACAACAGGAACAATCTTAAACACTTCATATTGACCCGTGGTTAATGTACCTGTTTTATTTAAACAAACAACATCAATGTCTTCTAATTCAGTTAAAGCGGTGTTATCTAGCACTTCAATTTTCTTATCTTTCAATTTCTTAGCGTCTACGAACAAGAAAATTGCTAACAAAACATTTAATAAACCAGGGACCATCAATAATGACGCTTGCAGATTGTTATCAATAGATAAAAATCCTCTAGATGAGGAAACGATAATCGATAAGATGATAATTGCTAACGCAAGAGCACTTAAAGCGAGATTTAACCGCCTCAAACAAGAGGAAACAAATGTTCTTTGATAGCCAACATGTTTAGCTTTCTTTCCTTCAAAATCAACAACTTGTAAAACCGCAGTGCCACTGATGATATAAGAACCAATTCTTACATATTCTCCAGGAACCTTTCTTACTGGTGAAGTTTTGCCGCTAATCTTGCTTTCATTAACAAAGACAATCCCTTTTTGAACTTTACCAACAAATTCCACTAAATCGTTTGGGTAAACAAATACTTCATCACCTTTAACTAGTTTGTTAAATGGTTTTTCCATTTGTAATCCACTACTTAAAATGTGAACAGTGCTCCTATTTATTTTATTTTTAAAATAATTTCCGTAATCGAGATATAGATTAAAGATAGATGAACATAGAGTAAGAAGTAACGGAATGATAAAAATAGGTGATTGAACGATAATGAACAACACCAAAATGACAATAACCGCTAAGTTAAATATATTGATTAAATTATCATTTAATATATTCCAAAGACTCTTTCTGCTATTTTTCATTACAATCATAATAAAAAACTTGGAATGAAAATCCAAGTTTTACTTATCTATTTATAGATATTATTTATTCCTTTTGCCCTTGAAGTAGTTAGAGATTATTGAAGAACATTCTTCTTCTAACACTCCACTCATTACTTCTGGATGGTGATTGATGTTTTCGGCTTTTAAGACATCTATAGATGATCCAAACGCACCACCTTTATAATCTCTTGCACCAAATATCACTCTTTTAAACCTTGCTTGCAGAATCGCACCAGCACACATAATGCATGGTTCTATTGTGATATAAATATCACAATCTTCTAGTCTCCAGCCACCTATTTTTTTATTGGCTTTATTAATAGCTTCTATTTCAGCATGGCTGATAACTAATCGTTTATTTTCACGATGATTAAATCCACGAGAGATAACTCTGTTATCTTTTACTATCACACAACCAATCGGAACTTCATCAATTGCTTCTGCTTTCTTAGCTTCTTTTATAGCTTGCTTCATGTATTTAACATCAATGTTCATAACTTTAGAAAAACCATCGCACATGAATAAGGTATTTAAGGCTGCTACATTCCTGTCCTGACCTGGTTCATAGTTACTCATCGCGGTGGCGAAGTAATTATATCACAAATATAAAGTGTATATAATTATGTTTTCAAAATTAGGTCAAAGAACAAATTTAAAGAATCGATATTTGGGGAATGTCTACAAAACTTTTCGTTTTAAACCCCTTTAATAAAAATGGTCAAAAATCAAAAACTTGAAAAAAATAATAAATATTTAATTTTATAATATAAAATTAGAAAAATGCACTTGAAAAAAATTCAAGTTTTTTTAAGAAATTTTGCAACATAATGCCAATTTTTTCCTATTTATCTATAGGAGGTAAAATATGGTTTATGCCATAGGGAGACCCTCCTACCCATCCTTGATGAAGGGTGGACCATGAATAAGTTCCTGGTCAAGGTTATGATAATAATCTTGATCATTGTAATGGTGATTCTGACACTAGCTCGCTAGTTTAAGATGAGAGAAAAGGTCACCGAAGTGACCGAATCGGCACATGATGGTTACATGTGCCCCTTAACAACATTATTATTATAACCAATAATGGGAGATATTTCAACGGGATGGGCTCTCCCCCTCTGCTCATTTGTCGATACTATTTGTCGTGCCAGTAAAGATAATATTTCCGTTATAATCGGTTACCACAAAGCCAAAGGCTTGATCGACAATAAAATCTTCATACACCAAAGTGTATGGACCAGGACCAGCGGCACCTGCCGCGGGCATATATGTAACCGCCGCCCCTTCAATACCTTTTTTGTCTACTTTTAGTTTAGCTACTTGCTTAACACCTTCAATGCAAGCGTTTCCATTAACAACATTAGAGAAATCACACTGTGCAAAATCAAATAGTTTATTGATGTGGCAATCCCTTTGTAAGATTTCTAATATATCGATATCGCCATTAGCTTCATATTCAGGGAATATGCATCTTGTGTGGTATTCTTCCATTTTTTCATCATCTTGGAAGATAAATTTATCAGAAATAACATTTTTAATGTTATCGTATGTGAATATCCCTTTAACGCTCTTGCCGTTTGGTTTAATGAAATATAATCTTGTTCCCCTATTCGCCACGGTATAAAACGCTGAATAATTATCGGTGTGCAACGCTCTTCCATTTACATACTTATTCACTAGTAATCTCTTATTAGAGATTGTTTTATCATAATTGGTGAATTTAATGTCTTCTGATGCACGTGGTAAATCACTACCATTTGGATTCCAAAGGTCTTTCAAATATAAAACATTCATTAAAACGAATATTGTTTCTGGGGATAAATCTAAATCAGGACTTAAAAGACCTTTGGTCTTTTGATTAATGAAATCCTTCATCGCCTCTTTAGTGGCTTTTAAATCACGGAAATCACTTTGATATGAATAGCAATAATAATCGTCTCTTAAGGTATCTAATCCAGAATCTTTAAATTGAATATTCTTATCAATCCAAATTGAATTACATAAAGATAATTCATATTCGGTTTTACCAAACATATCTTTATATGATCTATGTATATGATTAAAGAAATTTTTATAGTTTTTATTTAACTCTTCATAAGTAACGCGTAAAGCGTTAGTGATTTCATTTCTCGTTTCTCCATTAGATGCAGAGGCGGCTAAAGATAAAGCCATTTCAATAGATAAAGGTGAAACAACAAAGTTATCATCATCTTTTGCTTCTTTATCAATAATTTTTTCACTGATAGATGCACCAAAATCATTCATTGCATTTCTAAAAGAAATGAATTCTTGGTTATTATAAATATCTGACCACGAATATTCATGACTTAATGATTCAGGGGTTCTTAACAAGGTCACTTTATCTAAAGGTGAGCAACTTGTAAGAGCAATAACAGATAGTAACGGTAAAACTTTGTTTTTCATATCTATACCTATAAGACAATTTAATTATACAAAACTGCTAAAGAAAATAAAAAGCGAATAAATTCGCTTAATATTTTTGTTATTTGATTGGCTTAATTACCTTAAGTCCACCCATATATGGTTGAAGGACTTCAGGAATTAAAACAGATCCATCTTCTTGTTGATATTGTTCTAACATTGCAGGGAAGATACGGGATGTCGCTAAGCCAGAAGCGTTTAATGTGTGGACATAACGTGTTTTACCAGTGTTTTTGTCTCTATATCTACACATTGTTCTACGAGCTTGGTAATCTCTTGCGTTACTCGCAGAGCTGACTTCTTTATAAATTCCAATACTTGGAATATATACTTCGATATCATAAGTTCTCGCCATAGAGTGAGAAATATCACCAGCGGCTAATTTAGATACTTGATAATGTAAACCTAATCCAGCAACTAACTCTTCGGCTTTTTTCACTAATTCTTCAAAAGCAGCATCGCTATCTTCTGGTTTTGTATATTGGACCATTTCGACTTTATCGAATTGATATCCACGGATCATACCTCTTTCTTCCGTTCTATAAGAACCAGCTTCTCTACGATAGCAAGGTGTATAGGCGAAGAATTTCTTTGGTAAATCTTCTTCTTTTAAGATTTCACCAGCATAGATATTAACTAAAGCTGTTTCAGCGGTTGGGAGTAAGAATCTCTTTGGTTCTAAACCTTCTAACCAGAACACATCTTCTTTGAATTTTGGGAATTGACCCGCGCCAAAGCCTGATTGTTCATTTAATAAATGTGGTGGTAGGATAAATTGGTATCCATCTCTTAGATGGGTGTTAATGAAATATTGTAATAAAGCAAATTCTAATTGAGCACCTAATCCTGTATAGATCCAAGCACCTCTACCAGCAATCTTCGCGGCTCTATCATAATCGATTAAGCCTAATGAAGTAGCAAGTTCAACATGGTCTTTAAGTGGGAAGTTAAATTCTGGCTTTTTACCAAAGACTTTAATGACCTTATTATTCTCTTTTCCGCCACCCACTAAATCATCATCTGGAATGTTTGGAAGTTCGGCTAAGAAATTATAAATTTTGTTTTCTAATTCTTTTAAAATTTCTTCATTTTCCTTGTTATTTGCAGCGATTTCCTTAACTTGTGCAAAGATTTTGCTCACATCTTCACCAGCTTTTTTCGCCGCTGGAACTGAAGCGGAAAGTTCGTTCATTTTCGCTTTATTTCCTTCAACGATTTGGATCAATTCTTTCTTTTTTCTATCCCATTCAAGGAGTTCTGTAAAATCAACGTCCCAAAGTTTTTTCTTAAGGGCTTCTTGGACTCTTTGTGGATTCTCACGAATAACATTAATATCTAACATGTTATTTCCTCCCTTGTTTTAATAATTCTTGATAATAACCTAATAAAGCTTTGCCGGTTTTCTTGATATCGTTTGTTTTAGCAAACTTATAAGCCTTATCGATTGTAGGTTTTATTTTTCCTTCAAAGTAATCTTTGATAATTCCGGATAATGTTTCACTATAAGAGGCAACATAAGCTGTTTCTTGATCGATTGCGATATCATCGAGTAAGTCTTGTTGTCTAATAATTAACTGACATTTAGCCGCCATTGCTTCAATAACACTAACAACACCAGCTGGTTTATAACCTGGGTGTAAATAAACATCAGCATTTAATAAAGCGCTTCTATAAACATCATCTGGAACTCTATTTGCGACACGACAGTTTCTTGGTAATTTCTTAATTTGTCTTTTCGTGGACATATCCATTCTGAAACCGTGTTCGCTTTTTGTAATGTAGAAGAAATTAACATCTTCACATACGTTTGCCGCCATTAAAATAGCGTTTAATCCATCGATTTCTCCCGAGCAATCACCTACCGCTAAAGCGAGTTTTTTGTTCTTATCAATGGAGAAATAACGATAGAAAATCTCTTTTTCATCATCTTTAGAGAAATCAAATCTCGAAAAGTTAACTCCAGCAGGGCAAACTTCTATTCTTGGAGTGATGTCTTCATCCTTTAAGAATTTCTTCGCGGATTCGCTAGGAACCAAAATGAGATCTGCTTTATCTAAGAATTTAATGAAACGGCTTTTAATTGAATATTTCTTATTTCCATCTTTATTTTTAAATTCAATATAGGATGCGCTTGGGTCATCTTCACAATATAAAGCGGAAACAACAACAGGAATATTTCTTTCTTTCAGTTCTGTAATCACATCATCATCAACTGGATATAAGAAATGGGCAATATCAAAATTATCAATAAGAGATTCTGCATATTGAATGGAAAGGACTTCGAGAGCGCCTTTGATTGTTTTACGTAATCTGGCGCCCTCAAAATTATCTAACACAGGGTTTGGTTGATAATGGACAAGAACTTTCATAAATAATTCCTATTCTTCAACATCACCTTCGCTTGGTGCAACAATTGCTTCACCAGCGTCGCTGATTTCATCTTCGTTTTTAACGAATTCTTCCTCTAATTCAGATTCTTCTTGATGAGGAATAATTGTCATAGAGGCGACCTTTTGTCTAGCTTCAAGATTCATAATCTTAACACCTTGAGTATTACGGCCGATCATTCTGATTTGTTCTAATGGTGTTCTAATAACGATACCGGCATTGGTAACCACCATTAAATCTTCATCGCCATTAACCGCGCGGACTGCAACGAGTTTACCGACTTTGTCGGTAACTTTAAGCGTGGAAACACCTTTCGCACCACGTTTGGTAATACGATAATTTCTTCTTTCTTCAAGAGGTCCTTCACCTTCGTTGAAGACAGGTGTCATCTTACCATAACCTTTGTCGGTTAAGACTAAAATCTTATCACCTTCTTGAGATGTTGTGACACCAACAGCTTTTTCATCATCGGCTAATTCAATACCTTTAACACCGGATGCACTTCTGCCCATTGGACGCACTTCGTCAGCTGGGAAGTTACACATCTTACCATTAGAGGCACCGATACCAACGATGGTTGGATAGGTGACACCATCGATTTCTACGAAATCGGTGATTTCTTTAACATCTAATAACATATCGCCTTCTCTTAATGAGATAGCAATCTTACCGTTTTGACGGATGGATTCAAATTCTTTAATCGCGGTCTTCTTAACAACGCCACCTTCAGAGAAGAACATTAAGAAGTGGTCTTCTTTGTATTCATCGATAGCGATAATGGCTTTAACGGATTCACCCTTTTCAACATTGATTAAGTTGATAACCGGGATACCTTTTGCGCCTCTTTGACCTTCTGGGATTTGATATCCACGAATACGATAAACTTTACCTAAATCTGTAAAGAAGAGGATATCTGTGTGTGTTTTGGCGTAAACCATCATTTCAATGTGGTCATTTTCATTTAAGCCTGCACCACGAACACCACGTCCGCCTCTATTTTGAGCGCGGAATGTGTCGACTGTTAATCTCTTCACATAGCCACCACGAGATAATGTGATAACGATTTCTTCTTCTGGAATCAAAGATTCATCATCAATTGTCGCAGCTTCGTTAGAGATTTCAGTTCTTCTCTTATCACCGAATTTATCTTTAATTTCTAACAATTCTTTAACGACGATTTCGGTTTCGTTTTCTTTAGAGGAAAGGATGCGGTTATATTCCGCGATATTTTTCTCTAATTGTGCTCTTTCAGCTTCTAACTTTTCGGTTTCAATACCAGTTAATCTTCTTAAGTTCATCGCTAAGATAGCGTTAACTTGGATTTCGGTAAAGCCATAAGCAGCGATTAATCTTTGTGTCGCTTCTTCTGGAGTGGCACTGTCTTTGATGATATCTACGATATCGTCAATATTGTCATGACATTTGATCAAACCGATAACGATGTGATCTCTAGCCATATCTTTATCTAATAAGTATTTGGTTCTTCTTTCGATGACTTCAATTTGGAAATCCAAATATTGTTCTAACATCATCTTTAAAGAACAAATCTTTGGTGCACCATCAACTAAGCAGAGGTTGATGATACCAAAACTGGTTTGTAATTGAGTTAATTTATAAAGTTGATTTAATAAGACTTCTGGGATTGTATCTCTTTTGACTTCAATAACAATACGAACACCATCTTTATTAGATTCATCACGGATATCAGAAATACCTTCGACGATTTTATCGCGGACTAAACCCGCCATATTTTCAATCATTAAGTCTTTTCTGATTTGGTAAGGAACTTCATCAACGATAATTCTCTTTAAACCTTGTCCACGTTCTTCGATGTGGCATTTTGCTCTAATAGCGATGCTACCGGTACCGGTTTCATATGCATCTCTAATTCCGCCTTTACCTAAGACAATCGCACCAGTTGGGAAATCAGGACCTTTAATGTGTTCCATCAAACCTTCTGTGGTGATTTCTCTATCGTGAGCTAAAGCAATGACACCATCGATAACTTCTTCTAAGTTATGTGGTGGCATATTTGTCGCCATACCAACAGCGATACCGTTACTACCATTGACTAATAAGTTAGGGAATCTAGAAGGTAAAACGACTGGTTCTTGGTCAATACCATCATAGTTATCCATGAAATCAACTACGTTGCAGTTAATATCACGAACCATTTCTAAAGCTAATTTGGACATTCTTGCTTCGGTATAACGATAAGCCGCAGCTTCATCACCATCTAATGGGTTACCGAAGTTACCATGACCTTCCACTAAGGTATATCTTGTGGATAATGGTTGACCTAATCTAACTAACGCACCATAAATCGCGGAGTCGCCGTGTGGGTGATATTTACCCATAACGTCACCAACGATACGAGCGCATTTTTTAAATGGTTTATCAGGTGTGTTACCAGTTTCACTCATTGAGTAAACGATACGTCTATGAACTGGTTTCATACCATCTCTGACATCAGGGATAGCACGTGCGACGATAACACTCATCGCATAATCTAAGAAGGATTCTTTCACTAAGCTAACTGTATCGACATCTGTTAAACCAGCAACGATACCAGCTTCT
This sequence comes from Bacilli bacterium, assembly GCA_045631885.1. Lineage (GTDB taxonomy): Bacteria > Bacillota_I > Bacilli_A > RFN20 > CAG-826 > CAJOLV01. The sequence continues at coordinate 20,295 of JAZQVN010000020.1, read as the reverse complement.
AATTCTTGTTCGCCTTCAGTATTTTCTTCTTCGTCTTCAACTTCTTCAGTTTCTTCAACGATCTTTTCTTCATCTTCTAAAAACAACATGACTTAATCCTCCTTCCTTAGATATCTAAGTTCTTAACGAACTTCGCGTTTTCGTGAATAAATTCTTTACGTGGGTCAACGTTATCACCCATCAAATCTGTAAAGATTTGTTCTGCTTTAATCGCATCTTCTAATGTGACGCGTAACATTTTTCTATTAGCGGGATCCATTGTGGTTTCCCATAATTGATCGGCATCCATTTCACCAAGACCTTTATAACGTTGGAAAGGATATCCTGGTTTTAAATTTAATTTCTTTTTAATGAGATCTAATTGATCATCGTTATACGCATAGTATTGTTTACCATGGTATTCAACTTTATATAGAGGAGGTTGTGCGATATAGATGTATCCTTCGTTGATTAAAGGACGCATAAATCTGTAGAAGAAAGTTAATAATAAGATACGAATGTGAGAACCATCAACATCAGCATCGGTCATGATGACGATTTTGTGATATCTAATCTTGCTCACATCGAATTCTGGATCGATACCACCACCAATTGCGGTAATCATATTACCGATTTCAGCGTTAGCGAAGATTCTCTTAGCTTGAGCTTTTTCAACGTTAAGAATCTTACCACGAAGTGGTAGGATAGCTTGTGTTTCTCTGTTACGGCCATTCTTCGCAGAACCACCCGCGGAGTTACCTTCGACGATATATAATTCACAAACTTCTGGATTCTTACTTGAGCAATCAGCGAGCTTACCAGGAAGAGTGTTAAGCTCTAATCCACCTTTACGACGGATATCTTCTCTTGCTTTTCTTGCCGCCATACGAGCGTTCGCCGCCATGACGATTTTTTCCATGATTGTTCTAGCTAATTTTGGATCTTCAAGGAAGAATCTATTTAATTGTTCACCAACAATACCAGAAACAATCTTTCTCACTTCGGAGTTACCTAATTTAGTTTTGGTTTGTCCTTCGAATTGTGGATTTGGATGTTTAACAGAAATAACGCAGGTCAAACCTTCGATAATATCTTCATAAGTTAAATCATCTTCACCATCTTTTAAGAATTTGTATTCTCTTGCGTAGTTATTAACCACACGTCTCATCGCATCTCTGAAACCTGTTTCATGCATACCACCTTCGTGAGTGTGGACATTGTTACAGAATGAATAGATATTTGAGGAATATCCATCATCGTATTGCATAGCAATTTCAGCGTAAACATGCGCAGTGGAGCCACTTTCTAAAGTAATTGGGACACTACCTTCGCAATAGATAACATCATCAAAGAGTTTTGTCTTATGTTGATTGATGAATAAAACGTATTCTTTAATACCGCCTTTGAAGCAGAACTCTTCTTTTCTTTGTTCATAGCCTTCTCTTTCATCTTTGACAACGATTCTGATGCCTCTATTTAAGTAGGCAACTTGTCTCATTCTGTCACGGATGATGTCATAGCTATATTCAGTTGTATCTGTGAAGATTTCTGGATCTGGTTGGAATGTGACTTTTGTACCATTTTGTTTTGGATCACAATTACCAATTCTTTCAAGGTGTTTATTAATTTTTCCACCATTTTCAAATCTAATGTGATACACGCCACCATCTTTATTAACGGTAACATCACACCATTTAGATAAAGCGTTAACAACAGAAGCACCAACACCGTGTAAACCGCCAGAGACTTTATAGCCGCCTCCTTCGCCGAATTTACCACCAGCGTGTAAAACTGTATAAACCGTTTCAACGCCACTTAAACCGCTCTTTTTGACCATATCAACAGGGATACCACGGCCGTTATCAACAACGGTAATGCTATTTCCTGTGTTAATTGTCACGGAAACATCAGTACAATAACCCGCTAAGGCTTCATCGATTGCGTTATCGACGATTTCCCAAACGAGATGGTGTAGACCAGCGGCTGATGTTGTACCGATATACATACCTGGTCTTTTTCTGACAGCTTCCAAACCCTCTAAAACTTGGATGTTGCCAGCGTCATACTTAGCGTCTGCTTTCTCCAATTGAACTTCTTCCTCGTTCATTTCAGAGACAGTTACTTCTACTTGAGGAACTGGTTTATTTTCCTCTGGAGCAGCAGTAGAGGCGCCTTCAACAACGTCTTTTCTTTCTTCTTCCATTTAGAAGACCTCCTTTTTCTTCTTTTTTATTTGATAATGGCTCGCGCCAGTTATCTCAAGTCGAGTCGCGGTAATAAATACTTGCTCAAACTTTTTTAGAAATGTAACGAGCCTTAATCGATGGTTTTGGTCTAATTCAGACATCACATCGTCTAAAGCTACGATTGGGCGTTTGTCCTTATCTTCAATCAAGAAGTAGGGACTTAACTTTAAGGCTAACGCGGCGATTCTATTCTCGCCTTGGGAGCCAAACTCACCAACATCGCGCCCATTTAAGTTCACTGAGAAGTCTTCTCTATGAACTCCGATAGTTGTTGCCTTTCTCCTCAAATCGCTTTCTTCCGAGCGTTTAAATGCTTCCATCGCCTTAGTTTCAAACTCATTTGTGTTCTCAACGAATGGTTTATAAACTATTTCAAGATTGCTCTCTTCGCCCGTGAGTGCGCGCGTTATTTTATTAAGGATATCGTTGATATCCTTGACATATACCTGTCGATAATTGACAATTGGACCACTTAATTTCACCAACATTTCAGTCGTTGTATCAAGCAGTGTTTTATCGACATTTTCCCCTTTTAGGAGCTCGTTTCTCTCTCTTAAGACCTTTTCATAACGGGAGATTAATTCTAGATAGCTAGGGCTTTTTTTAGACAGGGAAATATCTAAAAAGTTCCTTCTTGCTCTTGGTGAACCTCTAAAAATCAACACATCTTTTGGTTCAAACAAGATGACATTTACTACTTTTGCGAGGTCAGATACTCTGTTAATGGTTTTACCATTAATGAATATTTGATGACCATTTGGAGTCAGAACGATTCTAATTTTTCTTAAAATCGATCCTTCTTGTACTTCGGCATATATTTCAGCGTGCTCTTTATCTTTCTTGATTAAGCCTTCATCATCGTTCAATCGGAAGCTTCTGGCTAATGAGAGATAATAGAGTGCTTCGATAATGTTTGTTTTGCCCGCTCCATTGGGGCCAGTCAGTACATTGATTCCTTGAGCAAAGTCATATGATAGGTAGTCGTGATTGCGGAATCCTTTGACAGTTAAAGTCTTAATTATCATGGCTTTTCAATGACGAATGTCTTGTTCAATACCTTGACTTCATCACCCGGATATAACTTTCGACCGCGGCGGTTTTCAAGCTCGCCATTAACCAGTACTTCATTATCCATCAAGAACACTTTTGCCATCCCACCAGTTGAGATGATATCGGTGATTTGAAGCAGTGCTTGAAGCGTAATAAACTCCTGATCAGGTTTAATCGTTACTCTAAATTTGCCCACAAAAGACTCCTATGGGCTCATTATACACCATATAAAGAAAAAAGGGAATAATTTATTCCCTTCATTTTTATACGCCTTAAATGGGCTATTTTAGTATGTTCTAACTGGTGTGATAATTTGGATAACCGAGTCATCACGTGGGTTCTTGACGACGAATGGTTTCATCTCGCCAACGAACAAGAACGTGACATCTTCAGCACCAAGTGCGCGGATGGCTGTTAAGACAAATTCACTGTTGAATGAGATCTTGAGTGGTTGGCCTTCGAATTTGAATAAATCAATTCTTTCAACGGCGGAACCGACTTGGCTAGACTTAGCGGAAATCTCAACACCGCTTTCATCCATGGATAAATCAACAACGTTTTCTCTATCGATGGATAAAATGTTTGCTCTTTCGATAGCTTTACTTAAATCATTAGCGTTAATTTCTAATGAGTAATTTGTAATTCGTGGAAGAATTCCTTTTGTATTTGGGTAATCACCAGCGACTAAACGGGTGGCAATAACTGTTCTACCTAAGGAGAATAATGCTTTCTTATCGCTAAAAGCGATATCAACACTATCAATGCCTTCTAATAAGTGGTCAATTTCCACCATCATCTTGGCAGGAACATTAGCGGTGAATTCAATACCGTGATCAATTTGAATTTCTTTACGTGCTAAACGAGCAGAGTCTGTAGCTGTTGCAACCAAGACACCATTTGAAGCTTCTAAATTAAGAGCGGTCAAGATTGGACGTTGTTCTTTCATTGAAGCAGCGAATGCTGTTTGAGAAACTAATGTATTGAATTGTTCTCTTTGTAAAGTTAATTGTGTTCCGGATGATTCTAAATCTAAATCTGGGTATTCTTCTGGTTTAACGCAATTGAGTTTATATTCTGATCCTCCACCAGAAATTGTGGCAATTGTAGAATCAATAACATCTAAAGTGATTTCTTCACAACCCATCTTTCTAGCGATTTCAACGATGATTTTGGAATTAATTAAGGTTGCACCTTCTTTAAAGTTTCTGATGATGTCCATTTCATCTTGCTTGTATGGGATAAAGGTTTTAATTGTTAAATCGTAATTTGAACCAGTGATATATAAACCATTTTCATTCAATTCGAGTTTTAAATTAGCTAATACAGCAACTGCTACTTTACTAGCTACTGCTCTAGAAGCTATTGTTAAACCTTTTAAAAGTTCGTCTCTTCTGATTGTGAATCTCATATTAATTCCTTTCTTTTTATTATATTAAATAATAATAGTAATCTCTGTGGATATTGTGGATAACTCAATTTTTGTGTTCGATAATTTCACTTCTTTATAATTCTAACACAAGATATTTAACTTGGATATTTATTTTCAATAAATTTTTAGGCTTTTAATCGTTTTTGTAACTCATCTACCGCTTCTTTTAAGGCCGGGTCAGTTTTCAACCCTTTATCCACTTTTTGAATTGCGTTCATAACTGTGGTGTGGTCTTTGCCTCCGAAAATTTCACCGATTTTCTTTAATGACACATCAAGCGTAATCCTTATTAGATACATCGCGATATGTCTTGCGAGTGCGATTTGGCCAGTTCTTATCTTTCCGGTTAATTGACTTGGAGATAAGTTGTAATAGTCGGCGACAACGTTAATAACTTTCTGTTCACTGAGCTCACTGGCGATGGCTTTTCCGCCCACAAGTGATTCAACTGACTCCATCGCAACATCTAATGTAATGCGATCAGTTTGCTTCATTGACACGGTGTAGAAGATTAACCTATTTAACGCTCCTTCTAACTCTCTAATATTCTTGGAGAATTTATCAGCGAAGAAGTAGAGAACTGAATCGTCAAATCTGGTGATATCTAAACCGTTTGCTTCAATCTTTTTCCTTAATATCTCTACACACGTATTTTGGTCAGGTTCATCGATTTTTACCGTCAAACCCCTACTAAATCTTGTAACTAAACGTTCTTGTAAGTTATTCAATTCTAGTGGTTGTCTATCGGATGTAATCGCTATTTGTTTACCAGCGTTTACTAACTTCTCATAGATGGTAAAGAAGAAGTCTTGAGTATTAACCTTATTTGCTAACATTTGAACATCGTCTAAAAGCAAGACATCAAAGCTACAAATATAATCTTTTAATGACTCCGCATCCTTCTCACCGCGAATGAATTTAATATATTCATCAACAAAAGCAGAAGCTGGAACATATAAAACTTTAGCGCCTGGTTTACTGACTTTGCTGATGTAATTACCGATTGAGTGAAGCAAATGTGTTTTACCTAAACCGGATTGAGAATAGATAAATAATGGATTAAACATTTTTCCTGGGTTAGCAGCGATCAATAAAGCAGCTTGTGAAGCTTCTCTATTGAATGTACCAACGACAAAGTTATCAAATGTTAAATCTGAGTTTAATTGCGCATCCGCAAAATAGTTTGGTTTCTTGTTAACTGGTGTGCTAACAGCTTCCCCACCTTTTTTAACATCAGATTCTTGAATAAATTCAAGTTTGAAGTTACTTTCTGTTAATTCAGCGATGACATCGGATATTAAATCATAATATCTACCTTGCATGAGTGTGACGCCTAATGCGCTATTAACGACCACGACGATCACATCACCTTTAATCGCGTTGATATAACTACCGACAAAAAACGCATCAAATAATTGTTTTTCACCAAGCCTTTGTTCTATTTTTGTTAATGCTCTGTCCCATAATTGGGTAATTTCTGATATTGAACTAATCATAATAAATAAATCCTTTATTTGTTTCGTCAATATTATACTAATAATCCACAACGATTTAAGGAGAAAATTTCTATTTCTGATTTTTCCACATAGTTTTTAGTATAAATATAGCTATTATAGGTAGTTTTCCACATTTTCCACAAAATTTCGATGTGGATAAAATTGTTGATAACTATTTTCATAGGTGGAAAATGGTGAATAATTGTGGTATCTAACTAAATAATCTTACTATAATATAACTAGGTTATAATTATGGCTAACCCACAATTTATACTTGTAGTTTAAAAAGATGTGGAAAACTTAATTTCACACTAATTTTAACAACAAAAACATTTAAAAATTGAGAGAAAATTAAAGAATTATACACACCGTCGGAAAATCGTATTTTTCGTATGCCCGCACACATTAGTTTGACATTTATGTATAAATGACCTTACAATTAAACACGCTATGTAAAAATGGAGGTTTTATAAAAATGAAAAGAACGTATCAACCAAGCAAAATCAAACATCAACACAAAGCTGGATTCAGAGCCAGAATGAAATCCGCGAATGGTCGTCGCGTTTTAGCTCGCCGTAGAGCTAAGGGTAGAAAAGTTTTAACTGCCTAATAGGGAGTAAAATGAAAGTTATTAATCGCATTAAGAAGTCTGACGATTTTCTTTTAACGATTAAAAAAGGTCGAGCGGCTCGCAACGAAGAATTTACAATCCATGTCGCGGCAAATAAATTAGCATATACGCGTGTCGGATTATCTGTATCAACAAAGCTAGGAAATGCAGTCACTCGAAATCGCATTAAACGTCAAGTGAGATCGATGTGTGATTCTATCATCGATTACAATAAACAATCACTAGACATTGTTATCGTCGTTAGAAAACCATATTTAGATGGGACGTTTGATGATAACAAATCACATTTATGTGATTTAATTAATTCACAGGCAGGAAATATTTAATGAAAAGAAAAGCAAAACTCGTTCTCGGTGGATTAGCACTCTTCTTTGGAGCGGTTGTTTTGACTGGATGTACAGCTTCCTTCTGTACAGTTACTGACCAAGCTCACATGCTTTATGCATTTGATTATGGTATTACCGATTATCGTGCGGAAGGCGCAGACACAACCGCATTCGCATATGTGAAAACAAATGCAAATGGTGACCTCGATCCAGACGGTAATCTTACTAAAATCGAATTCACTAATGTGAAATACAAAGCTTATTCAGGAACTGATGAAGAAATTAGAAATAGCATTTATACATATTGCTCAACTTATAAAAGTATCGATGAAAACGCGACCAAAAATGGTATCGCGTTACCATCTGTTAATTTCTTAACAACATTAGACGCAGTTGTACTTGGACACGCGATTGAAAACGCGTATTCTGATCCAGCTATTAAATCATCTCTTGAATTACCAGAAAACAAAGCTGATTTAACAACTGACCAAATCGTAAGAGATTATAAAGATACCGAAGCTAAAAAAGGCATTTTGGATATCTACGGATATCTTAAATATGAAGACAGTGAACATGAAGTTGGTAAAAAAGTCCTTTGGACTAATTTTGCTACTTATGTTGACGAAGTCAAATCAGTCATTACCAACGGTGCAGATGAATGTCCATCTACAGACTATTTGAATTTATACAAATCAAGTTTAAATAGCAGTATCAATGGTTATCGTTCATGTTTAGCCACTCAATCAGGTGATTATGGCGCATACGGTCCTCGTAGCACCCCAGTCAACATTGAAGCTAAAGCTTGGACTGATTGGAAAGGCTTATTAGAATTCTTATTCGTTTGGCCAATCGGTGCGTTTGTTGATGTCTTAACAAGCGGTTTCTTAGGTGGTGGAGTTGCCTCAGGTTGGGCTCAATTATTATCCATCATGGTCGTCACTGTTTGCGTTAGAGGCATTATGATGATTTTCACCATCAAACAAACAGCATCCAGCGCAAAAATGAATGAATTACAACCAGAAATTCAAAAGATTCAAGCCAAATATCCAAACGCGAACACCAACCAATACGATAAACAACGTATGGCTGCAGAAATGCAAAAACTTTATAAAAAGCACAAAATTAATCCGTTTATGGCAATCATTACTATGATTGTGCAATTCCCAATCTTCATCTGTGTTTGGGGTGCTTTACAAGGTAGTGCTTATTTATCAAGCGGTACAATTTGGAACTTACGTTTAAGTGACTCTATTGGTACCACCATGTTTAATGGTGCTAACTGGGCAAGTGGCGCTGCTGAAACTGCTTTAGGTTTATTCCTCTTAATGGCGGTTGCTCAAGCATTCGCGATGTTATTACCTCAATTTATCCAAAAACGCAAAGCGAAAGCTGTTGCTAAATTAGGTAAGAACCCAGCACAAAATCAACAAGCCAACAGAATGAAATGGTTTACATATATTATGTTAGCCATGATTATCTTTATGGGCTTCTCTCTCGCATCAGGTATGGGCGTATATTGGTTCTTCGGAGCCTTATTCTCCATCGCTCAAACTTTGATTATGCAATTAATTGCATCTAAGAAGAGACAAAAAGAAAAATACAGCGGTAGCAAAGAAACAGTTTCCGCGAAGAAAAAAGGAAAATAGATTATGAAAATTTACACTGGAAAAACAGTTGAAGAAGCATTAGAACTTGCTGCTCAAGAACAAGGTGTTGCAGTTGATGATTTAATCTATACCGTTTCTGACAAAAAGAAAGGTTTATTCTCAAAGAAATTAATCGTTGAAGTTTATGATCTTTCCGATGTTGTTAGATTCGCGGAAGACTATGTCTTAAACGTTATCGATAACTTGGGTATTGAAAGCACTCTTCACACAACTTTAGATGACGATATTATTCGTATTACCATTGATTCAACACACAATCCGATTTTAATTGGGAAGAATGGTAAAACACTCCAAGCTCTTAATGAATTAGTGAAACTTGCAGTTTCTAACCACTTCAAAAAGAGATTCAGAGTCTTACTTGATATCAATGGTTACAAAGACGAGAAATATTCTCGTTTAAGAAGAACCGCTCGTAGATATGCTCACGAAGTGCAAAAGACAAAAGCAACATATACTTTTGATCCAATGCCAGCTGATGAAAGAAGAGCGATTCATAACGCTTGCAGTGGTATGCCACACATCCGTACTGAAAGTACAGGCGAAGGAACCCACCGCCAAGTCCAAATCATTTACGTTGATTAATTAAATTGATGCACCCTTTTATTAGGGTGCTTTTTGAAAGGTATGTTTGAAACAATTGTCGCATTAGCAACCCCACCACTAAAAAGTGCATTAGCCATCATTAGAGTGTCTGGTGATGATTGTTTTGATGTGGTTTCAAAATGCTTTTCAAAAGACATTAGAGGCATCAAAGAAAGAACCCTTCTAACGGGCGAAATCATTAATGATAACATAGTTATCGACCAAGTCGTTGTCGCTGTCTATAAAGGCCCAAAAAGCTTTACAGGCGAGAACTTAGTGGAAATCATTTGTCATGGCTCCATGCTTATCGCAAATCAAATTATTGAGTGCTTAATTAAAAACGGAGCGAGATTAGCCACGAATGGTGAATATTCTTCTCGTGCTTTCTTGCACGGCAAAATTGACTTAATCCAAGCCGAATCAATTAATGATGTAATTAATGCGACTACAAAAGAGAGTAAGCAACTCTCAATGCAATCTTTAAAAGGTGAAGTTAGTAAATTAGTTAATCCAATTAAGAAGATGATCGCTGATTTAATCGCTTTAATTGAAGTAAATATCGATTTCCCAGAATATGAAGATATTGAAATCGCAAATAAGGCACTTATTGTAGAGTCCATTGATAAAATCAATGAATCTATTGAAAAATTAATTAAAGATGGACAAAAAGCCAAGATTATTAAAGATGGTATTAAAGTCGCGATTGTTGGTAAACCAAATGTTGGCAAATCATCTTTATTAAATGCCTTAACAGGTGAAGAAAAAGCCATTGTTACCGATATTGCAGGCACTACTAGAGATATTGTTGAAGGTGAAATCAATCTTAAAGGTGTGGTTTTACATTTACTTGATACCGCAGGTATCAGGGATGTTGATGATAAAGTGGAATCTATTGGTGTTCAAAGAGCTAAGAAGAGCATTGAAGAAGCTGAATTAATAATTGTTGTATTAGATGCTTCAAATGAATTATCTGAGCAAGATTATGAAATTTTAGAATTAACGAAAGATAGAAATAGAATTGTTGTTTACAACAAAGGTGATATTAAAGAAGGTAACGAAGGTATCACTATTTCTGCGTTAAATAAAGATATTGAACCATTGGTAAAAGAAATATATCGCGTGATTGGTTTAGATGAACAATCATTTAAACAACCAGCGTTAAATAACACTAGACAACTAGGACTATTAGAAAAGACACATGAAGCTTTATTAAAAGCTAAAGAAGACGCGTTAAACGATTTAACTGTAGATTTAATTTCTATTTCCTTAATGGAAGGATATAACGCGATTTTAGAGATTTTAGGCGAAGCAAATCAAACTGATTTAAGTAAAGAAATCTTTTCAAGATTCTGTGTAGGAAAATAAGATGATTTTTGATACCCATTGCCATTTAAACGATGAAAAACTTCTCCCGAATGTGGAAGAAATAATTAATAACGCAAAACAAGTCGGTGTCGACAAGTTTTTAGTTGTTGGTTGGGATAAAGAATCAAGTTTATTAGCCATCAAATTAGCGGAGCAATATGAAGGTGTCTACGCGGCGATTGGTTTTCATCCAGAGAACATCTCTGATGTTAAAGATGGAGATTTTGAAGAATGCATGTCATATATCAACCATCCAAAAGTCGTCGCGGTGGGTGAAATTGGTCTAGATTATTATTGGACAAAAGATCCAATCAAAAGAGAATTACAAAAAGAATGGTTTATTAAACAAATAGATTTTGCAAACGAACACAAGATGCCTATTTCAATTCATAATAGAGATGCATTTTTAGATTGTTTAAATATATTAAAAGAACATCGTCCTTTATATGGAGGAGTAATGCATTGCTATTCTGGAAGCGTCGAACTATTAAAAGATGTTATGGATTTAGGCCTATGTATTGGTTTAGATGGACCAGTCACATTCACAAACGCGAAAACACCAAAAGAAGTCGCTGAAGTTGTTCCTTTAGATAGATTAGTTGTAGAAACTGATTGCCCGTATCTTTCACCACATCCATTAAGAGGAACGGTTAATGAACCAAAGAACATTGTTTGGATCGTTGATGAAATAGCGAGATTAAGAGGAATGTCAAAGAAACATTTATTAGATGTCTTATATGACAACTCTTTAAGATTATTCAATTTAAAATGAAATACATCATTAACAAAATCATCGTTGTAGAAGGAAAAGAAGATGTGAGTTATCTCTCTTCATTTATCGATGCAGAGTATGTAACGATGAATGGATATAACATCCCAAAACAAGAAATTGATTACCTAAACAAAGCAAGTAATTATAAAGAAATTTTAATCCTTGTTGATCCAGATGAAGCGGGAAGAAAAATCGAAGAAAAGCTTAAGGAAAAATTAGTAAAAGCCATCTATTTATGCGTTAATATATCTAAGTGTATTAAGGGTAAAAAGAACGGAATCGCAGAGTGTGATCAAGAAGAAATTATAAAAATCTTAAAACCACACTTTGAAAATGAAAAATTAGAAAATAAATCGGTTTTTGAAGGGGAAATATCAAAAATTGATTTAAATAATAAAGAACTTAGAGAATTCTTATGTGAAAAGTTCACATTAGGAATATGTAACACTAAGAAACTTATTAATAGGTTAAACACATTAAGAGTTTCAAAAGAAGAATTGAAAGCCGCGATCGAGGAGTATAAACGTGGAAATTAATCGTAGTAACATCATGCAAATTGTGAATAATTCCAACGCTCGTCCAGATAAGGATTATGGGCAGAACTTTCTCGTGGAACCTGGTGTTTGTAATCGCATCGTTGATGCTCTTCAAATTGAAAATAATGAAAGTGTTTTAGAAATTGGTCCTGGTTTAGGATCCTTGACTCATTTCTTAGATGAACAAACCAAAAATCTTACTATTGTTGATATTGATGAGAGAATGATTGCGTTCTTAAAGTTAATTTATAAAGTTGATATTGTTGAATGCGATATTAGAAAACACGATGTTTCAAAATATCAAAAGATAATTGGTAATTTACCTTATAACATCACTAGTGAAACAATAGTCTATTTATTGCAAAATGCGATTCTAGCGAAGAAGATTGTTTTAATGATTCAATCAGATGCTTTGCCCCACTTTTTAGATGTTTCTGGTAAAGAATATGGACCATCTTCTGTGTTGCTACATTTATTAGGCAAGCCAAAGAAACTATTCTCCGTTAAAGCCGGTTGTTTTTATCCGGTTCCTAAATGCGCTAGTACAGTATTTGAAATTAATATAGAACATGTTTGTGATATTGAAGAAGCTAAAGCGGTCTATTCATTCTCAAGAGCAATGTTCGCAAATAGAAGAAAAACGATTTATAACAACTTGCAGAATTATATAAAAGATAAAGATTTGTCTCTTTCTCTTTTAGAGAAATGTCAGATTAAACAAACAGATAGACCTGAAGATATACCACCACTTTCTTATTTGGAACTATATCGTGCTTATCAATTATCTCTATCAAAATAAGAACATTGAAATTATAATTTAAATGTTGAAGAACAAAGTTAGGATTAATTTATGAAAAAATTAGTTGTTCAAAGTTACGCAAAGATTAACGTTTGTTTAGATATTACCGCGAAAAGAGAAGATGGTTACCATCTTTTAGATATGGTGATGTTCCCTATCGCTTTGCATGACACTCTTCTTATAGAAGAGACACCACGCGCTATCGATAATTTCATCACTTTGGATGAATTCACTTTTGTGGAATCTGAATATAACACAGTGACGCACGCTTTGGATTTAATGAATGAAGTTGGAAACTTGAATACCAAATTCAAGATTGATATGCACAAAGTCATTCCAATGAAAGCGGGTTTAGGCGGTGGATCATCTAATGCTGCTTTCACCATTAAAACAATTAATGAATACAAAAAATTAAATTTATCTGACCAACAAATGCATGATATGGCTACCAAAATTGGTGCGGATGTTCCTTTCTTTATTTTAAATAAACCAGCCAGATGTTCTGGTATCGGTGATATCGTTGAGCCAATTAATGTGAAAAACGATTATTTCGTTTTAATTGTTAAACCAGATAAAGGTTGTCCGACTAAAGAAATCTATAAGATGTCTGATAAAAAACAAAATTGGCCACACGGAAATGTCGATGCGGTTGTTAAAGCGTTAGAAGAAGGCGATGATGAGGCACTCGCAGTATCTATGTTTAACGTTTTAGAAGATTCTTCTATTGAATTAGTCCCAGAAATTCAAACCATCAAAGATGAATTAAAAGAATTAGGATTAAAAATTGTTATGATGAGCGGTTCTGGAAGCGCAGTTTTTGCTTTAAGCACAGATAAAAAACTCATCAAATCAATCGCGAAAAAATTAGAAAACAAATATAAAACTGTTATTGTTACGAAAGTACTCAAGTAAGGAGAACAATATGGATAAATATGTAATTATTCTTGCGGCTGGAAGAGGTTCCAGAATGCAATCACGTGACCCAAATCATTCAAAAGTTTCCTATCCTCTTTTAGAGAAACCATTAGTTAACTATGTTTTAGACGCAGTCAAAGGCATTAATCCAACCAAAATTGTTACAGTTGTCGGTTTTGGTGGAGAAGTCACTAAATCATTAGTGGAAAAAGAATCTGAAGTCGTTTGGCAAAGAGTTATTAACGGTACAGGCGGAGCGGTTCTCCAAGCTAAAGAATTATTAGAAGGAAAACCAGGTTTAACTTTAGTGGTCTGCGGTGATACTCCATTAATTACAAGTGAAACAATTCACAATGTATTTAGAATTCATGAAAAAACCGGCGATTCTTTAACAATCGTCAGCATGGTTTTAGAAAGCCCAAGAGGCTATGGCAGAATCGTTCGTGAATATAAATCTAATAAAGTCATCGCGATTAGAGAAGATAGAGACTGCAATGAAATTGAAAAAGACATTAACGAAGTTAATGCTGGCATGTATGTCTTCGATAATGAAATGTTATTTAAATATCTAGATAAGATTACTCCAGATAACGCTCAACACGAATACTATCTCACTGATTTAGTTGATATGTTTGTGAAAGACGGATTAAAAGTTGGTTCTTACATTGTTGAAGATGCCGCAGAAATGTTTGGTATCAATGATAGAGTCCAATTAGCGTACGCCGCTAAAGTGATTAGAAAGAGAAAGAATCATAAATTGATGCTTTCTGGTGTTTCTATTGAAGATCCTAAGAGCACATATATTTCTCCAGATGTTGAAATTGGTAGAGATACAATTATTAGAGCCAACACCCATATTCTTGGTAATACCAAAATTGGTGAAAACAACATCATCGGTCCTAACTGCTATTTAAAAGATGTCACCATTGGTAATGACAACGAAATCTTAGCGTCATGGATTGAAAACAATGAAATCGGTAATGGCGAACACTTATTTGATGTAAAGAAAAGATAATATGTTAATCATTGATTGTTTTGGACATAACATTTATATCGGTGACCAATTAGTTGGTTACATCAAAGATAACGCTTTATATATCAGCGGTAGAAAATTTGCTGATATCACTGATAACGGTGAGATATCTTTTGGTGAAAAATATCTCGGCTTTATTGACGATGATGGCTCCATAATTATCCACGATAAAGAAGTTGGATATATAAATGAAAACAACGATTTCCAATTTTATAAATCAATGGCGGAGAATTTAAAATAAGGAGAAAAGACCATGAAAAAGAAAATTGTTTTTGTAGAAGGTAAATTAGGCAAATTCATGTATTGTGGCGATTGCTACTATTACGGTAAAGAAGGCTATTGCGAATGTGGCAATCCAGACAGCGAATATTACGGAAAATATAGAAGAGAATATGAGTCCTGTAACGAAGGTGCTTAATATTAGGAAAGCTGTTTTACAACAAATATTAGATTCTTTTGATTTAAAGCAAGAAGATGGTGGTGTTTTAGGCATGAAAGAAAACACCATCGTCTCTTTTTGTTTTGATAAAGGAAATGATGAAAACGAATACACAATAAATGTTTTAAAATTTAGCAAAACATTAGAAGAATGGGATGAGCAAGGCATTGAGTTTTCTGGGTTTATTCATTCTCATATCGGAGAAAGTGATGGTAAACCATCAATAAAAGATTTTTTGTACTTAAAAAAGTTTATGAAGGTGAATGATGGTTTAAAAGAGATTTTATTTCCTATTGTGTTTAGTAAAAATAACACAAAAGAGATTAACTTTTTCCTTTTCAAAAATAACGAGTTCATCAAATTAGATTATCTAGTTGTTTAGCAATATAAGAAGCACATTGTTTGTATTGTGTTATAATAAAACCACAAAGTGAAGGTGAGATAATATGATAGCTATTGGTATTGATATTGGTGGAACCTCTATTAAAGGTGCCGCTGTTTATGATGACGGAAGAATGTTAGATGTTTTTTCTTTACCAGTTATTAAAGGTGAACCTGGTGAAGAAACAGTTAGTAAACTAATTGATTTAGTCGATAAATATCTCGATGAACAAAAAATTAGAGATCAAGTCGTGGGTATCGGTATTGGTATCCCAGGATTATTAGATATTGATAAAGGTATTGTTACCTTCTCACCAAATTTAAAGTGGGAAGATTTACACATTGCTGAAATGTTTGAAAAAAGATTACCATATCATGTCAGAATCGCAAATGACGCGAATGTCGCAGCATTTGGCGAAGCCAAGTTTGGTGCTGGTAAAGGAGTTCCATATGTAGTTATGTTAACTCTTGGCACAGGCGTTGGTGGTGGTATTGTCTTAGACGGCAAACTCTTCGAAGGTAATGAAGGTAAAGGCGCTGAAATGGGCCATATCGTCATGGAATTTGATGGCCGTCAATGTGGATGTGGAAGAAAAGGTTGTTTAGAACAATATGCTTCTGCGACCGCTTTAGTGTTTGATACAAAGAACGCAATGGAAAAACACCCAGAATCATTAATGCACAAAATCGCTGAAGAACAAGGCAAAGTTGATGGTAGAGTGGCCTTCAAAGCCGCGAGACAAGGCGACAAAGCCGGCTTAGAAGTTGTTGAACAATATGTTCGCTTCTTATGTGAAGGCATTATGAACTACTGCAATATCTTTAGACCAAATGTTGTTGTTCTTTCTGGCGGCATTGCTAACGAAGGCGATTACTTATTCGATAAACTTAATAATTATTTGAAAGTCCATCAATATGGATTCCCAAGAAGCCCAGAAGTCAAAGTCGTTCCTGCTAAGTTAGGATATGATTCTGGCAAGATTGGCGCGGCCTGTTTGTTATTTTAATTCATGAAAAAGATACACTCATTAATCCCTGTAACTCTCGTTGCTCTTTTTGCTGTTAGTTGCTCTGCTTCTAAACCAAAAGTAGCCTTTGAAATGCATGTCAGTAGTAAGCCAATTACCACTGAATATTTTGAGTACGATTTTGACCTTGCAAAATACACTGTTTTAGAGGACTCTCCAGTAGTGGATAAAGCAATCGTTGCAATGATGTTTTGTGCGAATATTGCCCCTAGTTCCCTGCTAAAATTTGAGAATTCGCAATATTCGAGTAAAGATTGTGATGATTATTTACCGCTTTATCAAGAACTCAAATTAGATGATTTTGTGACCCAAAAAATAGAGAGTAAAAACAGCCTAGATTTAAACGATCAATCACTCATGAATTTAGCTCATAAAAAAGTCACAAATAACGGTAAAGAATATGACATCGGATTCTTCTCAATTATTGATAGCGGAGGCGGTGTTCAATGGGTCAGTAACTTTGATGTTGGATATGATAACGACTTATATAATTCCACGACAGGAGAACATCCGGAATGGACTGATCATTTAGCCCATAAAGGATTTGATGTGACATCTAACCGTTGTGTATCTGTCCTTGAAGAATATATCGCTTCTAAGATGGATAAAAGTGCTGAACAAGTATTTTATGTGTATGGTCACTCTCGTGGCGGGGCAGTGGGCAATTTAGTGGCGAAAAAGCTCATTGATAAAGGATATAACACTACCGCGTATCTATTCGCCGGTCCAAATACCACTACTGCAAGTGATGTTGCGGGTTCTAAATATAATAAAATATTTAACTATACGAACGAAAAAGACATCATCACAATGATTCCTTCCAGTAGTTGGGGATTTACTAGATATGGTCAAACCACCACTTTCGATGGAACTTTAAACAAAGAGCATTTTAAAGAAATTAATCATGTCTCTATGCCAAGTGGTAATTTAAATATCGTTCCTCAAGGATTGGATAAAATTGCTAATAGCAGAGAGGCTATGTATGTGCTTTCTGATAAGTTTGTTATCGCTTCTAAAAAGAACTTAGAAAGCCAAGAAAAAGTTAATGAATTTGTTAATTCGTATCTTGATGCATTAAATGAAGATTACGAAGATTGTGAAGGTTTCATAAAAACCGATATCGCTGAAGAGGGTGGCAAGTACTCTGTAACATTAACTACTTGCCCAGCGTTATTTACTTCATTATTCAGTAGAGTTATTTCCACAGTATTCTCATTAAATATGGATGGTGTTCCAGAAGGTTTATCACCATTCCTTCAACCATTCTTAAAAGCCGCGGAATTCTCTAATTCTGATTTACTCTATATCGCTAGTATGATGAACTTCATACTTTATAACCACTACTACCATTCATATATTCCATACTTCGTTAAATAATGAATTATTTAAAATAAAAGAAAAGCCAGAACCTTGCGATTCTGGCTCTTTTCATCGTTTGATGAAATTATTTCTTTCTTGGGAATTTGATTGCGGCTTGAGCAGCAGCTAATCTTGCGACTGGAACACGGAATGGTGAGCAGGAGACATAATCGAGACCAACTTTGTGGTAGAATTCGATTGATTTTGCTTCACCACCAGTTTCGCCACAGACACCAACGTGTAATTTACGTCTGGTCTTACGGCCTAATTTGACAGCGTTTTGAACGAGTTTGCCAACACCGTTTTGATCGAGTGTCTTGAATGGATCTTCTTCTAAGATCTTGTTGTCGTAATAAGCTGGTAAGAATTTAGCAGCGTCATCACGGGAGAAACCGAAGGTCATTTGTGTTAAGTCATTTGTACCAAATGAGAAGAATTCAGCGTGTTTAGCGATTTCATCGGCTAATAAGGCAGCACGAGGAATTTCGATCATTGTACCAACGTGATATCTGATACTTCTGACCATGTGAGCTTTCTTAATTAACTTGTCAGCTGTTTCAACGATGATATCTTTAACGAACTTGAGTTCTCTTTCTTCAAGTACTAATGGAACCATGATTTCTGGTTCGATAACTTTGTTAAGTTTCTTGCTAACATTGATAGCCGCTTTAATGATAGCGGTGGTTTGCATAACGCAGATTTCTGGATATGTAACCGCTAAACGGCAACCACGGTGACCCATCATTGGGTTAGCTTCGTGTAATTCAGCGATTCTGTCTTTGACTTGTTCAACTGATTTACCAATAGCGTGAGCTAATTCTTCAATTAATTCTTCTTCTTGTGGTAAGAATTCGTGAAGTGGTGGGTCTAATAAACGAACGTTAACATTGAAGCCATCCATTGTTTCAAATAATGCTTCAAAGTCTGCTTGTTGCATTGGTTCGAGTTCTGCTAAAGCTTTTTCTCTTTCTTCTTTTGTGTCAGCGAGAATCATTTTTCTCATTGAGAAGATTCTGTCTTTAGCGAAGAACATATGTTCAGTACGGCAGAGACCAATACCTTGTGCGCCGAATTCACGAGCTTGTTTGGCGTCTCTTGGTGTATCAGCGTTTGTTCTGACTAATAAGTCACGATATTGATCAACCCAACCCATTAATCTACCGAAGTAACCTGCGGTTAAATCTGGATTGACTGTCTTGATTTCGCCTTCATAGACTTTACCTGTGCTACCATCGAGAGATAACACATCTTTGTCTGTATAGACTTTACCATTGATTGTTAATGTTCTATTTTCTTCATCAATAATTGCAGCAGAGCAACCACAGACACAGCATTTACCCATACCACGAGCAACGACTGCGGCGTGTGATGTCATACCACCACGCATTGTGAGGATACCTTGAGCAGCGACCATACCGACGATATCTTCTGGGGATGTTTCGGCACGAACGAGAAGGACTTTTTCGCCTCTGGCTTTTCTTTCTTGAGCTTCTTCGGCTGTGAAAGCGATTGCGCCTGTGCCAGCACCTGGGCCAGCGGCTAAGCCTGTAGCGATTGGTTGTGCATTCTTTAATGCAGCGGCATCAAAGCCTGGTAATAATAATTTATCGAATGAGACTGGGTCCATACGGAGAACAGCTTCTTTTTCATCGATGACGCCTTCATCGACTAAGTCGCAAGCGATCTTTAAGGCTGCGGCTGGTGTTCTCTTACCATTACGTGTTTGTAAGAAATAGAGTTTTCCGTCTTCGACGGTGAATTCCATATCTTGCATATCTTTGTAATGGGCTTCCATTGTTTTAATGGTTTTTTCAAATTGAGCGTAGACTTCTGGCATACGTGCTCTTAATTCTTCGATGTGGAGAGGAGTACGGATACCTGCGACGACGTCTTCACCTTGAGCATTTGGTAAGTATTCAGCGGAAATCTTCTTTTCACCTGTACCTGGGTCACGTGAGAACGCAACACCTGTACCGGATGTTTCGCCTTTGTTACCAAAGACCATAGATTGAACGTTAACAGCGGTTCCCCAGCTGTATGGAATACCATACATTTGACGGAAAACGTTGGCTCTTGAAGTCGGATCGTAGCCATGTCGTTCTGTGAGCCAAGGAGTTGTGTTCTTCTCTTGTCTTCCTAAGACCGCTTGGCCTCCGACTTCGGATGTTTCGCCTTTGTTACCAAAGACCATAGATTGAACGTTAACAGCGGTTCCCCAGCTGTATGGAATACCATACATTTGACGGAAAACGTTGGCTCTTG
>JAZQVN010000019.1:0-28720 GCA_045631885.1 Bacilli bacterium | reverse complement strand
AAAGAAAGAAGATTTTTCTTTTTCTCATTTAGAATCAGAATTTGATTTTGGTAAATACCTATCTTCAATTGGAGTAAATAAATCTCTGGTCATTAAGAAAGCTGATATTAAATTCTCTAATCCAATTAGATTAAAAGCGTTTAGAAATCATTTCTTATCATTTTTTAATGAGGAAACTAGAGCGACAGTAGGGGCGATCTTGTTTTCTGATAACGATGATAATGATTTGACTAATGCAGTATCTTCTTTGCACTTATCTAGATTAATTAACGCAGGTGGATTATATTTCCACGCTTTGACTGGTTTATTAACTTATTTCTTTTCATTTAAATTCAAAAATAAGTGGTCAAAAGTGATCGCTTTAAGTATATCTAGCTATTATCTATTTTTGACTTTTCCGCGTTTTTCAATTATCCGGTTAACATTTATCTACATATTTAAGTGGGTTAATGAATATTTATTAAAAAAGAAGTTCAATTATCTAGAATTATTATCGTTAAGTGGCATCTTTTTCTTATTGATTGATTACCATTTACCGTATCAAGATGGCTTTATTTTAGGATTTGGAATCCCGATTATCTTGCTATTATTTAATAGTTCTTTTTCCTATATCAAAAAATGGAAGAAAAAGATTTTATCAGTAGTGGTTATCTACCTATTCTTCCTTCCTTTTGAAATAAAATATTTTAATAGCGTTAATCCTTTATTAATCATTTATCAAACTATCTTGATTCCGTTCTTTATCTTGTTCTTCTTTTTATCGATTTTGGCGTTATATGGCTTACCAATCGCTAATGCGATTAATACGTATAACACACTTCTCACTTATATAGTTAATCCTTTTACTAAGATCAGTTTAGAAATCTATTCTCCTCCGATGAATGACTTACTGATATTTATCTATTATTTCTTATACTTAGGACTTCTTTATTATTCATCAATTAGATTTATTCCTATCCAGAAAGCTTTAGTGGGTATATTTATCTCTTCTTTAGCTATCTATTTGTTACCGATTGATCATCTTTATTCTAGTGAAGTGACTTTTGTTAATGTTGGTCAAGGCGATTGCTGCTATATCAGAAAGAATAATAAAACGATATTTATTGATACAGGTGGGTTATCTTATAAAGACATCGCGACCTCTTCTTTGATTCCGTTTTTAAAAAAGAAAAGAGTGTACGATATCGATTTAGTAATAACCACTCATGATGACTTTGATCATAATGGTGCGTTAACTTCTTTAAATGAACATTTCAAAGTTAAACAGATTATGGATAACACATCTTTTGTGACAACTAGTTTTGGAAATATGACATTCACTAATTACAACAAACATATTTCTTCCTCTAGTGAAGATAATCAAAAATCTCTTGTGATTGGATTCTCTTTAGGTGGAAAAGATTATCTCATCACTGGAGACGCAGATAAAAAGATAGAGAATTACATCATGAAAGAATATGAAAGTATTCCATGTGACATATTAAAAGTTGGACATCACGGTTCAAAGACATCGACATCCGAGGCATTTATTAAATGGTTGAAACCAGAAATAGGAATCGTTTCTTGTGGAGTAAATAACAAGTATGGTCATCCACATCAAGAAGTTATATCTATTTTAAAAAATAACAACGTAACAATACGAAGAACAGATTTAGAAGGAAGCATATCTTTTGTCAGTTATTTTTTATAGAAAGGAGCACAAAATGCCTAATAAAACCATAGAAATAGGTAAATTTTATTTTATATATGACGGAAGCAAAAAAGGTCATCCTGGTTTTGTTGTGTGGAAAGACGATGATGCCAATAGATACTTGGTTGTAAGATTTGATAGTGATAAAGAAGGAGACGTTCCAAAGATTGATCGAGGTGTCAGGCATATTACAAAACTAAAACATACAACTGATAATAATGTGGTCAATTCTTATGTCAGGAATAGACCAATGCTTTGTAAAAAGAAAGATTTTGGAACGATTGATTTTTCAAACATGTGTCTTCACCCAGACGACAAAGAAACTGTTGATAGAGTTTCAAAAAGAAAACAAGAAGTCAGCCCTTCTTTAAAAAAGAAAAAATAAAAAAACCGCACCGATGGACCTATTCAGCCACCTGTACCGGTTGCGGTAAATATATTTAAACAAAATGTCGGAAACTTGTCAATAAAAAATCCCTTTTTCAAGGGCAACCATCAAACTTCTTCGTTTGATTAATTAATATTATATCACAATTTACATATGAAAATCAATATAAAATAAAACAAAATGAAAATAGTTGAAATCGATTAATACAGTTAATACAATAAAAGTATGGAACTTTTGTCTTCAAAACCAGTTTATTTACAGATTAAAGATTATTACGAAAATCTTATCGATGATGGTTCATTAAAAGAAAATGATGAGATGCCATCAGTAAGAGAAGTAGCAATCTATTTTAAGATTAATCCAAACACTGTTCAAAGAGCCTTTACCTTAATGGTGGAAGATGGATATTTAATCAACATCCCAAAGAAAGGCTTTTATGTGAAAAATAGACAAAAAGATAAAAAGAAGATAATCGCTAATTCAATTGATTATTTATATTCAAACGGAATTAGTAAAGAAGATATATTGGAATATTTAAAGGAGGAAAACGATCATGATTGAAATAAGAAATCTCGTGAAGAAGTTTCCTGGAGTTATCGCGGTGAATGATTTAACAATTGATATCCATCCAGGTATCAATGGTTTAATCGGTGAAAATGGCGCGGGTAAATCTACGCTTTTGAGGTTAATCGCTGATGTTTATCAAAAAGATAGTGGTTCAATCTTAATTGATGGTCAACCCAACGATCAAAAAGAAGTGAAAAACAATCTCTTCTTCTTGAGCGATAATCCATATGTTTATAACAACTACAACGCCAAAGAAACAATTGATTTTTATTCATCTTTATTCGATTTAGATATTGATAAATTCTACCAGATATTAGATAGGTTATCTTTGCCAAGAGATCGAAATATATCTACGTTCTCTAAAGGCATGAGAAGACAACTATTCCTCGCTTTATCATTGTCAATGAAAGCTCAATATATTTTGTTAGATGAGGCTTTTGACGGTTTGGATCCAATCGTGCAAGATGTCATCAAAGAAGAAATCATTCTTCACTCAGCAGATAAAACATTTTTAATCTCTTCACATAACTTATTATCTTTACAAAGATTGTGTGATAATTTCATCCTTTTGTCCAAAGGACAATGCAAGAAAAATGGTGGAGCAGAAGATTTAGGAAAGAACTTTGTGAAATATCAAGCCATCTTCGATAAAGATTTAACGATTAAAGATTTTAAAGATGCCGGTATTAATGCTGTTTCGGTTAAAAAAATCGGTTCAATTTCTTATGTTGTTATTAACGGAATCGGTGAAGAAGAAAATATTAAAGAGAAATTCCATCCAACATTATTAGAAAATGTTCCAATTGATAATGAAGAGCTCATTATGTTAGAGATGATTTCTGCGAAGAACGAGGAGGGAAATGTCAATGCGTAAATATGTTATCAATACGATAAAACGTTATATTCCATTCTTTGCTGTTTCCGCAGCAGTTCTCTTTTCCCTATTCTTATCAGTTTCAATGGCGTTAACGTCTTATTATTATAAGCCGGAAGGTCTTAGTTATTATGTAAACACTCCTTATAGTGGGTTATTAATTTACTTTATTCCTTTGGTCCTTTTATCAATTATCACTCCGATATTTGCTAACTCATATCGTTATTCGCTTAAAAGCGTCGACCTCTTTTATCAAACCGGTAAAGGAGACAAGAGTATTAGATTTGCGAATAACGCCGTTTTATGGATTGGAACATTAATTGTTTACACAGTGATGATTATGTTCTCTTTCATAATCTTATTATTAAAACAAATACCTTTAGGGGGCCAAACAATAGTTGACCAATATGGAAGTGAATATACTTATATTATTTTCAATTTTGGTTTCTACATCTTAGCATACTTGTTATTGGTCATATTCTGCACACTAAATTACTTCATTTCTTATTTCTTAGTCACAAGAAGTAATTATGTGTGGAATTCACTAGTGACTTTATTCTTTGGCGAAGTGCTTCTCATTGTTGGAGTAATGACACCTATTTGGTATTCGTTAGTGATTGTTAATCGCTTTACATATTTCAATTTATATAATGCCAATGTTTTGTTTGGCACTAGATGTATGTCTATAGTTTGTCCAGTTGCTTGGATAGCTCATATATTTGAACCACTTATTATTGGTTCAGAGATTGAATTCATTATTGCTCCAACAACAGTAGCTAGTTTAGTATTGGCCATCGTTTTCCTAGTTCTATTCATCGCTTTATCAATAGTTTGTATGCTCTTCTTTTTCAAAGAAAAAGAATCTTCTGGCGAATTAGCGGGTAAAGCTATGGGTAGAGATAAACTACAAACCATCATCTTCCATACTGGTTTCGGTGTGGCGGCATTATGGTTAGGTATGGCGGGTTCCTTATTAAGCTCTTACTCAATCTTCAATTATTTCGGTATCCTTTCTTCGTTTGCCACTTTTGGAGCCTTATATTATGTCTTCTCATCCTTACAGAGGAAGAATTTCAAATTCAACAAAAAACAATGGGCGTTATATTTATCGATTATGGGAATATATGTCATTTCTACGATAATCAATATTGTCTTGTCGTTTATTCAACCAAATTAAAAGATGAACTACATGAAAATGTAGTTTTTCTTTCTCTATTTAGATTATAATATAGCCATGATTTATCTCATTTATGGTAATCAAACCCCATCAATAAAATCACGAGTAAAGAAGATTATTAAAGAAAATCTTCCGGAAAATGATGAAATGAATCTCGTTAAATTCGATGCGAGTAATGTTTTAATTCAGGAAATTGTTGATGAAGCAAATTATGTCCCCCTTGGATATGATCATAAGATAGTTATCGCGGATAATTGTTATTTTTTGCTTAAAAGCAAACCGAAGAACAAAATCGAAAGCGATCAAAATTATGGTGAATTAACTAACTTCTTGAATCACCCAAGCGATGAAGTGGATTTGATTTTAACCGTCCCGTCTTTAGCCATCTCAACGACTAGTGACATTTATAAAATAATTAAAGAAAAAGGCAAAATCGTTGAAATACCAGATTTAGATCAAAATGGTTGGAAAGATGGTGTGAGAAGATATTGTTTAGAAAATGCGCATTTAAAAATTGATAACGACGCTTTAAATGAACTCGCTGAAAGAACTGCAGGCGATGTCGCTTTATTACAAACTAGCGTCGCTAAATTAGCGTTATATAAAGACCACATCAAATATGAAGATGTCGTTTTAATGGTCACTCGTCCATTAGACGACAACACTTTCTTAATCTTTAATTATTTAATTACAGGTAAAAATGACGAAGCCGTTAAATTATTTAGAGATTTAAGAGTGACTAATATTGAACCAGTGACTTTAATTGGTATGTTAGGCAATCAATTTAGATTATTAAATCAAGTTTTATATTTATCAAAAAACGGTCGCACCGATGAAGAGATCGCCAAAGAATTAAATATCAAGCCAATTAGAGCTCAAATCTTAAGAAGAAATACTTCTTTAGTGAGTGAAAAAGCCATTCACCGTACATTAAATGATTTGTTTGATTTAGATTTACAAATTAAAAGCGGCCTTGTGGACCGCTTCTATGTGTTCGAATTATTCTTAATTAATTTTAAGAGAAAATAATTATTTCTCTTCTTTTAAAGAATTAACTAAACGTTGTAATGTCGCCTTTTGTCTGCTGGCGGTATTTTGATGTTGAATACCATCAGAAACGGACTTGTCGATTAAACGGAAAGCTTTGACTAATAATTCTTCAGCTTTGGCTAAATCTTTGGCTTCGACGGCTAAACGAACTTTCTTGCTAGCTGTACGGATAGCGGATTTTGCAGAAGCGTTTCTTTGACGAGCTTTTTCGTTTGTTTTATTACGTTTAATTTGGGATTTAATATTTGCCATAAATTTCTTACCTCTTTTTGCGTCGCGATATATGTTATCACATTAAACTCAAATAATGCAATTATTTATTGTTCTTTTTTAACTTGGCGATTTCGAATGTGAAATCATTAACTGTGGCCATCACACCAAGGGTTTCTTCTTTGAAGGCGATGTTGAAGTGATCTTGTAATTCTTTAATTAATTCGACATAGCTCATGGAGTCACCACCTAAATCGTTAATCCAGTGGGCATCATCTTCAATCTTGAAGGTTGGGAGTAATAAGACCTTAGAGAATATTTCTCTAACTGGGTTAAGGATTTGTTCGATTGTCTCTTTATCAAAGCCTTCGAATTTCTTCACTTTGTGTTCTTGGTTAAGTGGGATATAGTCGCCTGTATCGTCTTCGATAGCTTTTCTAATAACAAAGCGTTTGACTTTCATATTATTGGCTAATGGTAATTTACCTTTAGATAAATATGTCATCGCAATCTTTGTCTTATGTGGTAATTTTGGCTCGATTTCTTTAATTTGAGCTTCTAAACCTTTGATTTCTTCTTGAGTGATTTGGTTATCTGTTTCTAAGACTAAGACGACATCTTCTTGGTTCTTCGCACCTTTCTTTGAAACACCTAAGATACATAAGTGATTAATATGTGGGAGATCCTTGAAGAAGATTTCAAGTTCATCTGGGAAGATGTTTTCACCATCAGCGTTGATGATGACATCTTTTTGTCTACCTTTTAAGGTGTAACCATTTTCGTTATCAACTTCCGCGATATCGCCAGTTGGGAAGAATCCTTCTTCATCAAATTGGGTTGGAGCTTCTTTACCACCGATAATTTCTCTCACGTGGATAGTTGGAGATTTAACGAATAATTGATTGTCTTTAATTTTATATTCAACTGAATGTAATGGTTTACCAATTCTACCTAATAAACGGACTTTGACATCTGGTGATAATTCAACGGATGTAACACCGATTTCAGTCATACCGAATCCGTCATATAAGTTATAGCCTAAACCATTAATGGTTTTAAGTGTTTCTTGAGAGAGGAATCCGCCACCGGAGATAGCAAATCTCACGTGGCTACCTAATAACATTCCTTGAACTTTCTTTCTTGCGATTGAATTAGCGCCTAAGCCGGCTTCTTCTTTACTGATTTCACCGAGGTTATACGCGATCATCTTATGTAATAATTGTTGTTTGTCTTCATCTAATAACGCGAACTTACGTGTGACTTGTTGGGCCAATGAATCCCAGAATAATGGGACTGAGAAGACGTGGGTGACTTTAGCCTTTTGGCAGATAGCTTGTAAATCACTTGGGGCTAAGCTTGCTGGATACACTAATGTGGAACCGTAGAAGCTGAACCATAAGAAGACAGCGACGAATCCAAAGATGTGGTGTAGTGGAACCATGGCTAAGTTTTTAATTTTACCCATACTTCTTGGATACATGATATCTTTTGATTCTTTTGGCATATCTAATGAGCAGCAGATTTGACTGCATAAGTTTTTGCCGTTAAAGACCATCATCTTGACGTCACCAGTGGTGCCGCTGGAGCAGAAGAAGACTTCGTCTCCCCAACCTTGACTGGTATATCTTTCGCCTTTATATTCGGTTAAGTCTTCTGGAACGATTTTTTTGACATTTTCATAAATGAACATGTCATCGGTAACAACCGCGACAGCTTTCGCTTGTCTCACTAAGTTTTCTGTTCCTTCTTTAGATGCACGAGCGTCAACGAGTAATACTCTAAAGCCACTCATGAGGATCGCCCAGAATAATTCTGGCCAAACTGGAGAGTTCGCGTGTTTTAAGACAACGACACTGCCTTTTGGTTGATCTTTTAATTTCTTGGAGATGCCAAACGCATACATTTCAACGTTTAAGGCAACTTGTTTATATTTATAATGTTTTAATTTTCCTTTTTCATTGAAGAATTCACTGGCAACATAATTCTTATTACGGGACATTATGCTGTTATAAATGTCTTCCATTGTCATCTTAGTTTCTAAGAGTTGTTTTGCTTGCGCTAAGTATTCATTTACTTTGTTAAATTCAGGATACATATTCGACCTCTTTAATTAGTATTTTGTGAGTTTAATTATTTAAACCCACATCAAATAGATTATATAACAAAACGATTATATAGGCATTATTTTATTCTTTTACTTTGTAAAATTATTTCTTGATTGGCGCTAAAGTGCGGAAATCTACATCTACTTTTGAAGATGTAATTTCAATAATTGCATATGATAAGTCATTACCATCTCTTGGATAGCTGATAGCGCCTGGGTTAATCCAATAGATACCATCGATCAATTCAAACTTGCGTCTATGGGTATGACCATTGATAAATATTTTCACTTTGTATTGTTTGACGATATCTGTCGGTATATATGGAAGGTGTTGCATTAATAACACCCCATAAGGAGTATGGATAATTCTTCTTTCGGGTAATCTAGAGAAGTGATCGCAGTTACCTTTCACACAGTCAAAAGGATGGATTGATTGCTCATCCGCTTCTAAATCTCCAGCGTGAAGATATAAATCCATATTTGGATATATTTCTAATAATTTATCTAGGGCTTCTGAATTACCGTGACTATCACTAACGAGAAGGATTTTCATATTTAAGATTTTACATTTCTTTTTCTTTTTAAGAAAGTTGTTTATAATTATCACGGTGAAAATATGAACAAAAACGAAATTAGATTATTATTCATGGGCACTCCTGAGATCAGTGCGAAAGTATTAAGAGAAGTTATAAATGAAGGTTATAATGTTATCGGTATAGTTTCTCAACCTGATCAACCAGTCGGAAGAAAAGGAATCTTAGAAAAAACACCAACAAAACTAGTGGGTGAAGAATTTAATATTCCTGTTTTTCAACCAGTCAAAATCAGAAAAGAATATGACTTTGTTAAAGAATTGAATCCCGACATTATTTTAACCATTGCCTATGGTCAAATTGTTCCTCAAGGATTATTAGATATTCCTCGTTATGGTTGTTTAAATTTACATGGTTCTTTATTACCTAAATATCGAGGGGCTGCGCCTATTCAATACGCGTTAATTAATAATGAAAAAGTAAGCGGCATGACCTTAATGGAAATGACTAATCAAATGGATGCAGGTAGAATGTACGCGAAAGAAGAAGTCATCATAGATGAAGAAGATAATTGTACCTCTTTATTTATCAAAATGGGTGACGCGGCGATTAAATTAGTTAAGGACGCTTTGCCTTTATATTTAGAAGGAAAATTAGAAGGCGTTATTCAAGATGAATCTTTAGTGACTTTCTGTCCAACAATTAAACCAGAACAAGAAAGGATTAATTTAGATTTAACAGCAAAAGAAATCTTCGGTTGGATAAGAGGATTGAGTGACGCTCCTGGAGCGTATTGCTTATTAGATGATTTGAAATTAAAAATCTTCAAAGCTAAGATTGTTGATAACGTTGAAGATCATCAAATTGGCGAAATAGTAAAAGCGGATAAAAATGGCTTAATTGTCCAGTTTAAAGAAGGAAAATTATCTATTCTAGAGTTACAAAAAGAGGGTAAAAAGAGAATGGATTATAAATCCTTCATCAACGGAAATCAAAATCTTCTCGGCAAAATTATAAAATAACGCTAGTGAATGCTAGCGTTTTTTATTAAAATTTAAGCATGATTAAAGAGCTGACTTTATCCGTGCACCAATTAGTGGACTTCTTATTAAGAAACGGGGACATTGATACCCGAGTTTTTAATTCATCCAGCATGCAAGAAGGTAGTCGAATTCATTCTTCTTACCAAGAAAGTCAAGGCTCTGATTATTTTAGTGAGTATCCGTTAAAAAGAACGATTGATGTCGAAGGAGTTCTCGTCACTCTTGAAGGTAGAGCGGACGGCATCATCAAAAAGAAAAATGGCGATTTCATGATTGATGAGATTAAATCAACAGTCATTGAATTAGAAGAATTTAGAAATAGCAATATCGAATGGCATTTAGGGCAGGCAAAATGCTATGCCTATATGTTTGCCTTGGAACAAAAACTCGACCATATCGATATTAGACTTGTCTATATTAGACAAGGAAAAGAAAAGCAAAGAATAAATGACTATTACACTTGTTCAACTAGTGAACTTGAAGATTATATTCGTGGCTTAATTTCTGATTATCTCTCTTTTTATTCAATTGTCGAAGTAGCAAAAGAAAAAAGAGACGAATCAATTAAGAACATGACTTTCCCATTTATGACATATCGTAAAGGGCAAAGAGAATTGGCAAAATATGCTTACTCAGTGGCAAAGAATGGCGGGCGTTTATTTGTTGAAGCTCCAACTGGAATTGGTAAAACAATGTCCACATTATTCCCATTTATCAAATACTTCCAAGATGATTCAGAAGCTAAAATATTCTATTTAACCGCGAAATCTTCCGGGAAAGAATCAGCGTATCAAGCCATTGAATTATTGAAATTAAGAGAAGACTTACAAATTAATGACATAGTCATTACCGCGAAAGATAAAATCTGCTTCTGTAAAGAAAGTGAGTGTAACCCAGATGAATGTCCTTATGCGAAAGGATATTACACGAAGATTCAAGGTGTTTTAAGATACGCTTTAATGAATTATTCAACTTTCGATTATGAAACAGTCGTGGAGATTGCTAACGAGAATATGATTTGTCCGTTCGAATTAGAATTGGACTTATCACTTTTCTGTGATGTCATTGTTTGTGATTATAATTACCTATTCGATCCTCTTTCATATATGAAAAGGTATTTTGATGAAGATGCTGGTCATTATTTAGCATTAATTGATGAAGCCCATAACTTAGTGGATAGAAGTAAAGACATGTATAGTGCCTCAATCTTATTCTCGCAAGTGAAAGAAGCGAGATATTCATTACGCAACCTAAAAGCGGTCGCGCTTAAAAAATATCTCACCAAGATGAAAACGATCTTCTCCGAGATGATTGATGAATATGAAGTAGGGGAGCATATCATTCCATCGCTATCTTTAGATGAATATAAATTATTCACCAAGTTCATTGATGTCTATACCGATACAGCGAAAGAACATCATGAAAATATCACTAAAGAGTTAACTAATTTCTATCTAGAAATTAATCGCTTTATGAGAATCTATGAAATGTATGATTCTGATATTTTTAAGGTATTCATTAAAAAAACAGAGAAAGATATTTCGATTAACTTATACTGCATTGACGCTTCGTGGTTCTTAAGAAAAACGGTTTCTAACTTAAAAGCGGCGATTTATTTCTCTGCGACTTTATCACCGATTGATTATTACATTGAAACTCTAGGTGGTAATGGAGAAGAAGATGGTTCTTTACTTTTGCCATCTCCATTCCCGAAAAAGAATTTCAAATTAATGGTGGCCCCAAAAGTTTCGGTTAAATACGCGAATAGAGAAGCGTCATACCAAATAGTCGCTGATTACATCAAAGAATTTATTAAAAATAAAGTCGGTAATTATTTCATTTATTCACCGAGTTACGAATATATGGATAGATTACTTCAATATATTGATTTGGATGCCGAAATCTATTCTCAAAGTAGAGATATGTTAGAAAGAGATAAGATTGCCTTCTTAAATAACTTTGTTCCTAACCCAGAAAGAACTTGTGTGGGCTTTTTGGTATTAGGCGGAGCATTCGCCGAAGGCGTTGATTTAATTTCTGATCGATTAATCGGCGCGGTTATTATCGGAATTGGTTTACCAAAAATCAATTTTGAAAGCGATTTAATCGCTGAATATTATAAAGAAAAAGGCTATAAAGGCCATGATTACGCTTACACTAATCCGGGGATGAATAAAGTCATGCAAGCAGTGGGAAGAGTAATAAGAAGTGAAACCGATAAAGGTGCAGCTTTACTCATCGATGAACGATATTTATATCGTAACTATCAAGCCCTATTTAGAAGTGAATGGGATCATTATGAAGTAGTGCTAACTCCAGAAGAAGTGAGTAAAACTTTACAAAAGTTTTTCAATAAAGACTAATTATGCTAAAATACGATTTGTTTTATGGAATTCAAGAAAGATAAAATTAGAAATTTCTCAATCATCGCCCATATTGACCATGGTAAGTCCACTCTGGCGGACCGTATTTTAGAATCGACTGGTGCGATTGAATCCCGTGAAATGAAAGATCAAATTCTCGACTCAATGGATTTAGAAAGAGAAAGAGGCATTACGATTAAACTTAACGCTGCGACTTTTTCTTATCTCGCTGACGATGGAGAAACTTATATTTTTAATTTGATAGACACTCCTGGGCATGTCGATTTTACTTACGAAGTAAGTAGAAGTTTAGCGGCCTGCGAAGGTGCCTTATTGGTCGTGGATGCCACTCAAGGCGTGGAAGCTCAAACTTTAGCTAATACATATTTAGCCGTGGATAATGATTTAATGATTTTACCTGTCATTAATAAAGTAGATTTACCTTCCGCGAGAATTGATGCAGTCAAACAAGAAATTGAAGATCGAATTGGTATCTCTTGTTCAGAAGCATTGGAAGTTAGCGCGAAGACCGGTCAAGGTGTTCATAAATTATTAGAAGCAATTGTCAAAGATATTCCCGCTCCTGAAGGAGAAGAAACTAATCCATTACAAGCTTTAATCTTTGATAGCTATTACGATTCTTATCGCGGAGTTATTATTTTAGTTCGTGTTAAAGAAGGATGTGTCTCCTTAGGAGACAATATCCGACTTATGCAAGCCGGAAAAGAATATATGGTCACTGAACTAGGCATTAGAACTCCTGGAGAAATTAAAGTTGATAAATTAACAGTGGGACAGGTTGGATATATCTGTGCACAGATTAAAGACATTAGAGATGTCCATCCTGGTGACACAGTTACTTTAGTAAAGAATCCTGCGGATAAACCTTTACCTGGTTATAAGATTATGAACCCAATGGTATTCTGTGGATTATATCCAGTTGATAGTGATGATTATCTTGCGTTAAAAGATGCCTTAGAAAAGTTAACTCTTAATGATGCATCATTGCAGTTTGTCGCTGAAACTAGCCAAGCATTAGGCTTTGGCTTTAGATGCGGCTTCCTTGGATTACTCCATATGGATATCGTTCAAGAGAGATTAGAAAGAGAATATAATCTTAACCTCATTTTAACCGCGCCAAGCGTTATTTATAAGATTCATTTAACCGATGGTAGTGTGATGGATTTAGATAACCCAAGCAAGATGCCAGATAGTTCAAAGATATCATTTATTGAAGAGCCATATGTTAAAGCGACAATTATGACTCCAAAGGAATATGTCGGATCAATTATGGAACTCTGTCAACAAAGAAGAGGTATATATGAGAACCTCGAATACTTCGATGATACGAGAATGATTATGACTTATGAACTACCATTATCAGAAATTGTTTACAATTTCTTTGATAAGTTAAAGAGTTACACAAAAGGCTACGCCTCGTTCGATTATGAATACTCTTCTTATAAGAAGGGAGACTTAGCTAAATTAGATATCTTACTTAACGGAACGGTGGTTGATGCCTTAAGTAGCATCATCTATAGACCAGATGGGTATCATCGTGGCCTTGGAGTAATTCGTAGAATTAAACAAGTTATTCCTCGTCAACAATTTGAAATTCCAATTCAAGCCGCGATAGGCGGGAAAGTCGTCGCTAGATGTGATGTTAAAGCAGTCAGAAAAGACGTTTTAGCAAAGTGTTATGGCGGGGATATCTCCCGTAAAAAGAAGCTTCTTGAAAAACAAAAAGAAGGTAAGAAGAGAATGAAGAAAGTGGGCTCTGTCGAAGTGCCACAAGAAGCATTCATGTCAATCTTAAAGATTGACGAAGAAGAGGATTAGTAGTTTTCATAGTATAAAATTAGTAGTTTTTCGATTTACAATTGAATTACTACTTTTTTATTAATATAATAAAGGTAATAAGGTAGGAAAATATATGGCTAGTAATGAACTTGCGATTCGTTTTACTGAAGAAACTTACGCGACCAAAGCAGAAGTCAGCCGTGAACTTAGAATGTCATTGATCGATAACATTTGGTCAAACATTTTAAAATATCGTGCGACTTATTACCGTTACTTAACTTTAAAAAGCATTGATAAAAACCAATTGATGGTCTGTTATTGCCAATCCGTCCATAACAACATCAATGCGATGGATAGCAAATTGTTAAGATATCTCGGCGATTATATGAGATTAAATAGAACCAACGGAGATTTATCCCACTTTGAGGATTCTTGCTTGATTAGATGTCTCCATTATGTTTCTCGTAAAAATCAGTTAAATATGTCTGATATCCAACTTAGAAGTTTAATTCAAGGGGATATGAAAGACTTATCTTTAGATAAAAGAATCTTAAAAAGATATCTCGATTCTTTGAGATTTATTAGAGAGAACTATTCTCATGCAGTCGATGTTGATTTCCTTGCTGAATTATATTCAGTCTTCACGGAAAATCCCGAATTAACAAGTTTCTATCGTAATGTCGATGATAATAATCCAAATAACCGTGTCTTAATTGACCGTGTTTATTCATCTGCGCCTGTCTATTTAATTGAAGGCTTGATGAATTCTTTATTCTCATTCATTTCCACAACATCATTGTCTTCAGTTGTAAAAGCCATCATTACTTATTATTTCCTTATTTATATTAGACCATTCCCAAAAGACAACGAAGAAATCGCTTTGCTTTTAGCAAAGGCAGTTATTTCTAATGGTTCATTATCCGAATTTGGTTCAGTTATTCCGTTTGAAAATCTCTTGGTTTTGAATCAAGATTCAGTTTATAAAGTTATCGTCGAAGTGCAAAAGACAAATGACTTAACTTATTTTATCAACTTCATCTTAAAGGCGATGGAAGGTGCGATGGAAGATGTCGCGAATATTAAAGCTAACCAAGTTAGCGATATTCTCCGTAAAGATTTCTATCGTCCAGATCCAGTGGAAGAGACTCCAAAGCCAGCCCCACAACCTCAACCAGCGCCAGTTCAACCTAAACCTGTCGTTGAAGAAGCGCCAAAGCCACAACCAGTTATTGAACAACCTAAACCAGTAGTGGAAACACCAAAACCAGCGCCAGTCGTGGAACGGCCAAAGCCACAACCTCAACCAGCGCCTCAAGTTGTTCCTCCAACTCCTGTTACTCACGAATTGGCTTTTAGCCAAATTCCTCAAGCACTAGATGAAAAAGCGGCAGCGAGATTAGAAGAACACTTATTAGAAATGGATCCATCTTTAAAGAAAGGTGAAGCTTATTTCTACGCGAGACACTGCACAATGCACATGAATTATACAATCGCTCAATATAAGAAAGCTCTTGGCTGTGCTTATGAAACAGCGAGAACTTCAATGGAACATTTAGTCGAATTACATTATTATCGTAAAGACCAAGTGAAAAATAAATTCGTCTATACCCCAATTAAACAACAATAGGAGGAAAAATTATGTTATTAGCTAATGATAATATCGGTGGAATCATCACCCTTGTCGCCATCATCGCCGCTGCGGGATTAATCGCAGTTGTCGCTTTCCTTATTCATCGTTTCCTCCATCCAAAGTTAAAGAGTGAAAACGAAAAACCAAGCGATGAACAAATTCTTGAAGAAGAATTAGATCGAGTCCTTCAACCAGTTGAAGACGAAGAAACCGCGAAAGAAATTAGTGAATATAAAGACGAAGACTAATTGTGAAAAGAGATATTAAAGCCCTTTATATCCACATTCCATTTTGTGAACATATCTGTGATTACTGTGACTTTCCAAAGTTACAGTATTTTACTATGTTCGCTAAACCATATTTAACAAAGTTAAAAAAAGAATTAGATTCTTATCAAATCGAAGATAATTTAGAAACTATCTATGTCGGTGGGGGAACTCCAACCGCATTAGAAGATAATTTATTTGTGGAATTACTAGAAACTATTAAACCTTATTCCAAAGGAATAAAAGAATATACTTTTGAAGCTAATCCAGAATCTTTAAGTGAATTTAAATTAAATAAGATGAAAGAGTATGGAGTTAACCGTATTTCTTTAGGCGTGCAATCAACAGATAATGAGATTTTAAAATCAATTAATCGTCATCATACTTATCAAGATGTCATAAGAGTAATTAAAAAAGCCCAAGAAATCGGTTTTGATAATATCAATGCTGATTTGATTTTAGGAATACCTGGTTCATCCGTTGAACAAATTAATAAAGATTTAGATAACTTAACCAACTTAGGAATTAGTCATATTTCTTGTTATTCATTAACAGTTAATCCAAACACGATATTATTTTTAAAGAATATTCCTGAACCTAACGAAGAATTATCTCGTCAATATTACGATTTTGTGAACGAGTATTTATCTAAAAAAGATTTTATCCATTATGAAGTTTCTAACTGGGCAAAACCAGGTAAAGAAAGTAAACACAATCTCACATATTGGAAAAATGAAAGATATTATGGTGTCGGTATGGGTGCCGCGGGATATATTGATAATCACCGTTACACAAATACGAAAAGTATAACTGAGTATTTAAAAGGTAAATATATTGATGAAGATGAAGTCGTGGAGACTAGCGATGATATCGAACTAGAAATCATGCTTAATTTAAGAACTAATTCAGGCATCGATTTAGATAAATTCCAACATAAATTTAATTATGATTTATATAAAGAAAAGAGAGATATCATCGATAAAAATATCAATAATAATTATCTGTTTATCAATGATAACCACCTCATCGCGACATATGAAGGAATGATGATATTAGATCAAATAATTATGGATTTGGTATTATAATTATAATAAATAATGGAGATCTTATGAAAAAAACAATCTCTTTATTGGTCCTGTTTTCTTTGGTTTTCCCATTTTCAATCATTTCGCAAAAACAAGAAACGATATGTTTGTTTGAAAATAATAACGATATTTCAGACTTTGAAATTTCTGACGATGATGTTTTGAAGGATGGTTTTACTTCAGATAATCATCAAATTCAAACGCGGAATAGCGTGGGCAGAGAAAACGCAGAAGCTCTTTGCACCGAAAACTTTGTTTTTAGCAATTATTTTCAATTTACATATGAAATCAACAGCAGTCGCTTAAACAATGTGAGATTTGCTGTTGTAAATTTAGAAAAATCAGCTTTGAATACCAATTTATATATTTATCAATTAAATTAGAAAGGTCGGCAGTTTATGAAAAACAAAAAAATCCTCCTGCTCCCTATATTTGTAATGGCCTTATCGGGATGTGCGAATAATTCAAACGAAGAAAATAATTCAATTTCACCAGTTTTACCTGCAGATGGTATTTATTTTTCCTTCTATTATTACAAAACTGATTTAGTTTGGAAATTAACTAGAGATTCATACCTTTCTCAATGTGAAAAAGCGGAAAAAGATGACCAATTTAATTTTACCGCGGAAGTTATTTATTCGTATGGTGAAACCGCTTCAGAATTTTTAAACGGAGAAGATGAAATAACATTAACTTTCCCAAAAAGTAATTATGCTTTTGATAATATCAAACCTCAAATTAGTCACGATTATTATTATGTTTTAGATTCGTTAGATAATATCAACTCTATATTTGAAAAATATGATTACATTTTGATGTGTGAATATGATTTACAAGAAACAATTAATATTGAAAATAATGGAACTCTAATTATTCACCATACATTTTCCACTCCATACGCTTTTATCGGAAATAATTCATGTGGCAAAGATTGTTATGATGCCTATCTTTTGTTCTATGGTGATTATGTTCCTACTGATTTAAAGAAAAGTGAATATTCATATTTTGGCCACAATACTCCTATAACAGAAACTGAAGATGATAAAAATTGGCTAAAAGCAAAAGAAGAAAAATCTTATAGCGAAGAAAAAATCATTAGTTTTATAAATAACTCAAATCAAAGGTTTTCTAATTAAACATTAATTAAAAATAATATTCCACTAAAAATTTAAGGTTCGCTTAAGTTTAATATCGTTTAATATTAATGTATGAAAGTTCTACTGGTGGAAGATTCTGAACAATTAAATAAAGCTCTTTCCACAGTGCTTAAGAGGAATTCTTTTGTCGTTGATTCTGCTTTCGATGGAGAAGAAGCTTTATTTTTCTTAAAAGAATATCAATACGACATCATCATTTTGGATATCATGTTACCAAAGATTGATGGGATTGAAGTTCTTAAAAGAGCGAGAAATAACGGAATTCAAACTCCAATCATCATGTTAACCGCGAAAAGCACAACCGAAGATAAAATCGCTGGATTAGATGCCGGCGCGGATGATTATTTACCAAAACCATTTGTCGTTGAAGAATTACTCGCTCGAATTAGAGCCTTAACTCGTCGTAAACCAATTTATGAAAATACTAATTTAATCACATTTGGTGATTTATCTTTAGATCCATCAATCCTCACTTTATCGTGTGGAGATAAAAAAGTGGTCCTAATGAATAAAGAGTTACAAATCATGTCCTTATTAATGGAAAAGAAAGATAAAGTTGTATCTTTAGATACAATCATTGATAAAATCTATGATTTTGACGCGGATAGTACGAACGAAAACATCTGGGTATTTATTTCTTATTTAAGAAAGAAACTAGACACGATTGGTTCTAAAGTGAAGATTAAAACAATTAGATATCAAGGCTATTGTTTGGAGTATTCTAATGATTAAGAAGTTGCGTTTTCGTTTTATATTAGTCTCTTTACTTTCGATTCTTTTTGTTTTGTCTGCGACTATTGGAGCGATTAATATTTATAACTATTCGAAAGTGGAACAAGAAGGAGAAGTTTCTTTAAATCAAATCATTGATAAAGGTTTTAATAATGAACCTTTCCAAGGTGGTCCTGGTGGCCCGGGTGGTAGAGATGATAATCGAGTTTTCTCTGAGATTTATTTTCTTATCTCTTTCGATAACGATGGCAATGTAAAACAAAGTGATTTTAAACACATCTTTGCGATTAGTGAAACTCAAGGCATTGAACTAGCCACAGATGTATTTAATGGAAATGTTACCAAAGGTAAATATTACGATTACCGTTACAAAAAGGCGAATAAGAATAGCGAAACCTATGTCGCTTTTGTCGATATTAAAAACCGTTTAGATGGGGCGAGAGACTTCTTGACTTCCTCAATCGTTGTTTCTTCAATTAGCTATTTAGCGCTCGCTGGACTTATTGTTTTAGCCTCGTTCATCGTTTTTAAAACCAGTGAAGAATCTTATAAAAAACAAAAAAGATTTATTACCAATGCTTCGCATGAATTAAAAACACCTTTAACTATTATTTCCACTGATTTAGAAATTATTGAAATGGATAACGGGAAATCCGAATGGACAGAATCAATTAGAGATCAAATCAATAGATTAACAAATATGACTAATCAACTGGTCACATTATCGAAAATTGATGAAGAAGATAAAAACAATTACCCATTTGAAGAGTTTTCTTTAACTAGTTTAGCCAATCAATGTTTAGAAACATTCGCTCCATCTTTTGATAAACAAGAATTAAATCTCACATATAAAATTGAAGAAGATGTTATATATCACGGTAATAAAAAATTAATTGATGAATTGCTTTATATCTTTTTAGATAACGCTTTAAAATACGCAAAAGAAAAAGGAAATGTTTCTGTTGAAGTCAAAAAGAACAATAAAAATATCAATATATCATTTACAAATGATATCGATGAGAATAGCCAAATCGATGTGAAGCAGTTATTTGATCGTTTCTATCGTAGTCCTGATGTCAAGAAAAGCGGTTCTGGAATTGGTTTAAGTATCGCTAGTGAGATTATCCGTATTCACAAAGGCAATATCAAAGCCAAGGTCATCGATAATCAAATCATCTTTGAAATAACTTTATAAGATAAATAAAAATATTTTTTGAATTAAGGTTCCTTTAAGGTTCCTTTTTTATACTTTAGCCAAGGAGGAACAAAAGATGAAAGCTCTTGACTTAATTCAAACCACCCAAGTAAATGACTATCTTCAATCTTATGAATTAGAAGCCATAAAAGCGGTAACTAAGAAAGAAGATACTCATGCGATTATGTCGATGAAAAGAGTGGAGATGAAATATATCTTAACTAAAGAACAACTCGACTATCTTATTGACGCGATTAAAGGTCATATGGTCATGGATAAGTATGGGCTTACTAGCATAGCTAGTATCTATTACGACACTCCTAATCATCAATTAATTAGAAATTCAATTGAAAAACCGCATTATAAAGAAAAAGTAAGGGTTCGTTCATATGGCTTATCTTATCCTGGAGCGACCGTCTATCTCGAACTAAAAAGAAAGATAAACGGCATCACTTATAAAAGAAGAGTGGCCTTAGATGAAATAACCGCGGATAACTTCTTAAAGAATAAAGGAGACATCGGAGTGAACGGACAAATCGCTAATGAAATCACTTATTTC
Source organism: Bacilli bacterium (assembly GCA_045631885.1). Taxonomy (GTDB): domain Bacteria; phylum Bacillota_I; class Bacilli_A; order RFN20; family CAG-826; genus CAJOLV01. Next base: position 8,297 of record JAZQVN010000019.1, on the reverse strand, counting down.
CGCGATTTATATCAAAAATTAATTCCCGCATATCTTCTTATCGCTGATCGAGTAGCGTATTACCAACCTCATGGCGATATCAGATTAACAATCGATAGAAATCCTAGATATAGAACAACAGATCTTAATCTCACCTCTTCGATGGAAGGAACCCCATTACTTGATAATGGTGGAGCGATCTTAGAAATCAAAGTACAACAAGCGATGCCTTTATGGCTCACTGAAATCTTAAGTAAAGGAAAAATCTATAAATCAAGTTTCTCAAAAGTTGGAGAAGCTTACAAAAAAGAAATGAAAGCACAAAGCCAAGAAAGGATGTAATTATGGACTCATTATTCAACTATTTCACAAGTGACAACTACACAATTGTCATCTTATTAATCGCCGGAATTGCATTAGCAATCAGCTTAGTATTCACATTTCTAGTTTCTTTGAAACTAAGAGCGACAAAAGGCTTCTTTATTACATCTATTTTGATGCCTGTAGTCATAGCGAGTATTATCGCCACAATGGATGTCTTATTAGTGACATCTTCGACAAGTAATATTGCAAAAATCGCGACAATCGCAGTCGCTCTGGGATTATTAAGATTTAGAAGTAATAACGCTAGAGCAGAAGAATTATTAATCTTATTCGTTGGTATCGCGGTTGGCTTAATCTCTGGACTAGGTTATGTCGTGATCGCCTCAATCGTAGCGGTAGTCGTTGGCTTAGTTTATCTCTTACTGTCTCATCTGAATATCTTTAATAACAAAAGATTTTCTAACGATAAACTATTAAAAATCACTATTCCAGAATCTCTCGAGTATAGTGAAGTGTTTGATGATACATTCTCTCGTTTTTTAAAGAATCACGATTTGATGGAAGTGAAGACTACAGATATGGGTTCTTTATTCAAATTATCTTATAAGATAACTCTCAAAGATAAAAAAGAAGAAAAAGAATTCATTGATGAATTAAGAACAAAAAATGGCAATTTAGAAATCTCAATTCTCCCATATGTTGGAGAAGATAAAAGTTTATAAAGGAGATAAAAAATGAAAAAGAAACCTCTATTAATGTTATCGTTATTTGCGATTCTAGCGCTTACTGGGTGTAGCGCTTCTGATACAACAATTATTCCTTCTCCATCCGGAAATACATCTAGTGGTGGAACCATCACAGAAATAGTCGTTGATGAGACTCCAACCACTCCAGAAGTGGAAGAGAATACAAGCGATTTCTCTATTTCAACAGAGGATGGAGAATACACAAATACTGGTAGTGTTTATACAATCAGCAAAGCTGGAACATATGTTCTAAATGGATCCTTAGAAGGACAAATCGTCATTGATGCCGGTGATGAAGATGAAGTCGTTTTAGAACTTAATGGTTTTACCATTACTAATTCAACCGATTCTCCAATTAAAGCGATTAACGCGGATAAATTAGAAATCTCTGCGAAAAAAGGGACAAGTAACGCGGTTTATGATAAAAGAAGTCAAAAAACCATTGATTCTACTGAATTAGGTGAAGGAGCAATTAACGCGAAATGTGATTTAAAACTTAAAGGAACTGGCGTTCTTGTCGTAGAAGGCAACTACAATAACGGTATTCACACCACAAAAGACTTAACAATTCAAAAAGAAACATTGTATGTCACCGCGGTAAATAATGCGATCAAAGGTAAAGATAGTATAAATATGTTATCAGGAACAGTGACTGCGGTTTCTAAAAGTGGTAACGGTTTAAAAACCGATAACACCGATGTCTCTTCTTCTGGTAAACAAAGAGGAACAATCACAATTTCTGGAGGAACTTTAACAGTTGACTCATTATATGATGCGATTGATGCAGCATATAACTTAGTTATAAATGAAGAAAATGATGAGAATTTATCTACTGAAATCACTATTAAAACAGGTAAATATTCTTCTAACTCATCTAAATATTCATCTTCCACATCGGCGAAAGGTTTAAAGGGGGATAATGAAATCACTATCAGCGCTGGGACAGTGACAATTAAAGCTAGCGATGATGCGATTCACGCGAATTATGGTGATGCATTAGAAAATGGTAGCAAAGGTCAAGGAACAATCAACATCTCTGGCGGTACAATCGGTATCGCAAGTGGTGACGATGGAATTCACGCGGATAACACGTTAAATATAACAGGCGGCGATATTTCAATCACAAATGCATCTGAAGGTATTGAAAGTAATCATATCAAAATCTCAGGTGGAAATACTTATGTATACGGCACTGATGATGGAGTGAACGCTTCAAAAAAGATTAACCAAACTCCAACAATTGAAATCTCTGGCGGCTTCTTAGATGTGCAAGTTTCTAGTGGCGATACTGATGGTATCGATACAAACGGAACATATACTCAAACTGGTGGATTAGTCATCTCTCGTGGATCACCAAATACAGCGAGCAATATGTCAACTGGATTAGATGCAGATGGAACAGCGACAATTTCTGGAGGAACATTCATCGCCTTTAATGGTGTAGAGTCCACCCCGAAAACCGGTAGTGGTGTCTTATATGCCTATTACGGAAGCGCTTCTCAAGGCGGTCCTGGCGGTGGAGGTCCTGGAGGATTCCCAGGTAGAGGAAGTACTTCTGGAACAACATTTACTGCTGGAACATATACTCTTTCCGGAGGAAATATGACAAAAACATTCTATAATCAATATACTTATAGCACTTTCCTCGTTTATTCAAACGAGATGTCTACTGGGACTAGCTATACTTTGAAGAATGGTTCGTCAACGGTATTGAGTTGGACACAAAATAGTTCTTCTCAACAAATCTCATAAACAATATAAAGGTGGCACAATTTGTGTCACTTTTACTTTGTAATAGCATTTTGAAATAAACTTTGCGATAATAATTTCATGAAAAAATATTCAAATATACAATATAGCGAAGAAAGAGCGCTCTTTTCGACTAAAGACGCCAAAATCGAAAAATGCATTTTTAAAGATGGCGAATCACCATTAAAAGAATCCGGTCAATTATTAATTAGAGAATCGACTTTCTGTTGGAAATACCCGTTATGGTATTGTCAAGATGTTGATTTATATAAATCAACTTTAGAAGAAACCGCAAGAAGTGGTATTTGGTACACTAAAAATATTAAAGTCACTGATTGCTTGATTAAAGCTCCTAAAACCTTCAGAAACGCCGAAAAGATTCGCTTATATTCCACAAAAATGCCTAACGCCAAAGAAACTCTTTGGGGTTGTAAAGATGTCAAAATGTTTTCTTGCCTAGCAAAAGGTGACTATTTTGGCGCGCACTGTGAAGATGTTGAAGTAGAAAATCTCGAGATGTATGGAAACTACATGTTTGATTCTGCGAAGAATGTCACTGTTAGGAACTCTTACTTAGAAAGTAAAGATGCTTTCTGGAACTGCGAAAATGTCACCCTTATTAACTGTGTTATCATCGGTGAATATTTAGGTTGGAATACCAAGAACTTAACTCTTATTAACTGCCGTATTGAATCACATCAAGCGCTTTGCTATATCAATGGTTTAACAATGCATCATTGTGAGTTAAATAATTCCGATTTATGTTTTGAATATTGTCACAATATCGATGCGGATATTGTCTCCGTTGTCGACTCTATTAAGAACCCTTATGACGGCAAAATCGTTGTCAAAGGTGTCAAAGAACTTATCTTAGATAAAAACTTTATTGATTTAGCCAAAATTAAAATCATCAAAGAACAACTATGAAATATAATTTCAATCAATTAGCGAAAAGGAAAAACACTAATTGTGTCAAATATGATTCTTTTGATGTTGACTTGCCAATGTGGGTAGCCGACATGGATTTTGTCATTGCTCCAAAGATTAAAGAAGCCATAACAAAAGATTTAGAAATTGGGGCGATTGGCTATTCAACTGTACCTGATGAATACTTTGACGCTTTCGTTAGTTTATATCATAAGAGATATAACACCAATTTCAAAGAAGAAGAAATGGTGTATGTTTCTGGCGTTGTTGCGGCGATTGATTCGATATTCAAGACGCTTTGTAAAGAGGGAGATCAAGTCATCATGATTTCTCCGATTTACCACACGTTTTATCACTGTATTGAAAATAACCATTTAGAAGTAATTACCTCTCAACTTGATTTTGTCGATGGCCAATTTGAAATAAATTTTCAAGATCTTGAAAAAAAGTTAGCCCATGATAAAGCAAAGATATTTTTACTTTGTAACCCACATAATCCAGTCGGAAAAATTTTCAATCAAGATGAATTAATCAAGATATCAGAATTAGCAAAAAAACATCATGTTTTAATTATTTCAGATGAAATACATGGATTATTAACTAATCCAGATAAGAAATATATCCCATATTCTAATATCGCTAGCGATGACAATTACGTCACTTGTTTAGCAACATCAAAAGCTTTTAATTTAGCGGGTTTACAATCCGCGGTTATCGTTTGCCCAAATAAAGAAAGAAGAGCTTTGCTTCAAGCGGCGTTTTATAAAGATGATATTGGTGAACCAAACTTCTTTGCAGTAAATGCGAATATCGCCGCGTTAAGAGATAGCGAAGATTGGTTAGATGAAGTCAACGAATACGTTTATCAAAACAAATTATATTTCGTCAATTATCTAAAAGATAACATTCCAGAGTTAAATCCAATCTTAACTGATGCGACATATATGTTATGGGTTGATATTTCTAAAGTGAGTAATAATAGCAGAGAATTCTGCGATGGATTAAAGGAAAAAGTAGGTTTGTTAGTATCTCCAGGTCATCAATTTGGCAATGGTGGAGAGACTTATTTCCGCATCAACTTAGCGACATCTTTAGATAATGTTAAATCTGCTTGCGAAAGGTTAAAAAAATACATCAAAGGATAGTTATGTGTTTCTTTAAAAAGAAGAAAGTAAAAGAAGTCATTGAAACTAAATTTGTCATGGGGGAGTCTGTGAGATTTAGATATCGTGGAGACTTGACCTATGGATGGATCTATGAAATCCACGCAAAAAAGGGAATGGAAACCCTCTACGATGTCCAAGTTGGAGGCCAGTGCCCCGCGATCTTATATAATTTAAAAGAATCCGAATTAACTTCGAGAAATAAGTAATTAGAATCAAAGATTCTCCCTGATGAGAGTCTTTTTCTTTTTCTCTTTAAATATGAGAAAAACATTGGTAAAATATAAGCATGAAAACGATTACAATTTTTTATGCTGTTGACGACAATTATGTCAACTTACTTAAGATTGCCCTTTCGTCTTTGCTAGATAATGCTTCCAAGAATTATCGTTATGATATATGCATTTTGCATACAAAACTATCAAAGGAGTCCAAAGAGATAATTCGAAGTTGTAAAAGACCAAAAGTGCATATCTCTTTCCATGATGTTACCGCAAGCATGGAATTACTCGCCAAGAGAGTTAACGTTAGAGACTACTATACTTTAACAACTTACTACCGTTTAATCTTACCGAGAACCTTCTTCTTATTGAACAAGGCTATCTATTTAGATAGCGACATCGTCGTGAGAGGCGATATCTCGGAAATGTATAATTACCATTTAGGTGATAATTTAGTCGGTGCAGTACCAGATGGTTCTGTCCAGATTTTTGACGAATTTAAAACTTACGTCAGAGAAGCTTTAGAAGTTCAACCAGAGAAATACTTTAACGCTGGTATCTTATTAATGAACTTAAAGAAGATGCGTGAAATCAACTTTGAAAGACGCGTTGAAGAGTTAGTTAAAAAGATTTCCTTCAAAGTCGCTCAAGACCAAGACATGTTAAACGTTATCTGTAAAGATAGAGTTTTATATTTACCTGATGAATGGAACACCATGCCATTAGGCGAAAAGAAAGAAAATCCAAAGATTATTCACTATAACCTCATCTTGAAGCCTTGGAAACAAGACGATGTTATGTATGAAGATATCTTCTGGGCTAACGCTGGTAAATATGGCGTTGCGGATACCTTATTAGAATTTAAGAAATCCATCCCAGAAGAAAGAAGAATTGCCGAAAGAGAAGGCATTGAAAAAGTCAAAGGTCTCTGCTTAGCAGAGGTGAGACATAAAAAGCGTTACCACGAAGGTATTAAAGTTCTCGATGAACCAGGTATCGAAGATGAAAATAGTAGAGCTGCGATTCAAGCGAGAATTGTTGAATATGAAAAAGCTGGCAAGTTTGATCAAGATACCACAATTGACCCACCAGCTAGACAACTCATGCCTGGTGACGTTGACTTCTTAAGAAAGAGACTCATCTCCAAAGTTAAAACCAAAGTGGTTATTAAAAAGTCCACGAAGTTCTTTGATAAACTCATTGAAGATGGTCAAATCGTTATTGATGGATATGAAAATGGTGAAATCTTAAAAGGCATGAAGACCGGCGCGGTGATTACTTGTAATCACTTCAACCCATTTGATAGCATTCCATTACATAAATTAGTGAGTAAAGTTGCTCCTAAGAAGAAATTATGGAAAGTCATCCGTGAAGGCAACTTCACATTCCCAGGATTATATGGTCAGTTCATGCGTAACTATTATGGTTTACCATTATCATCCAATACCTCAGTTTTAAAACAAATGGTGGAAGCCACGAAGACCGTTTTAAGAAAAGGTGACTTTGTCTTAGTTTACGCTGAACAATCATTATGGCTTAACTATCGTAAACCAAAGCCATTAAAACCAGGCGCCTTTAAGTTTGCCGCGCAAGCTGGCGTACCAGTTATCCCAACCTTTATCACAATGCGTGATACAGATAAAAAGGATCAAGATGGATATCCAATCCAAGCCTATACATTACATGTATTAGAACCAATCTATCCAGATAGCGCTTTATCAGTGAATGAGAACATTCTCAAGATGAAAGAAGCTAACGAAAAAGCCTGGAAAGACTGCTACGAAAAGGTGTATGACATTAAATTAACATATACAACGGAGAAGAAATGATTACTTATTTAATCATCATCTTAGTTTCGATGGTGGTCATCGCCGTTCCTAATACATTACTTAGACCAGGTGGTGAACCTTGGTATATTTATTTGATTATGACTGTCGCCGCGGTCGCCGCCTCTTTCTTAATCGATGCAATTGTTGCTCTTATTGGTAGAAGACTACCAAAAAAGTGGATGGATCCTAATAAAAAGTTCTTCTGTCCAGATAAAAAGAGATTACAATTTTACGAAAAATTAGGGGTCAAGAAATGGAAAGATAAAGTTCCTGAATTAGGTGGATTCACCGATTTCCATAAAAACAAATTAAGCGACCCATGGAATAATGAATATGTCGAAAGATATATGCTTGAAGCCTGCTATGGTGTGGTCATTCATTTCTTCAGTCCATTCTTTGGATTCTTAATCATCTTATTGGATTATAAGATGTATACCGGTTGGTCATGGATGTGGTTAACGATCATGCTCCCAGTCGCGTTAGTGAACGCTGTATTAATATTTGCCCCGACGATTATTTTGAAATATCATATCCCGAAATTAAAAATGCTTTATGATATCAACATGCAGAATAAGAAGAGAAGGGAAGCACAAGAAAAAGGAGAATAATTCTCCTTTTTTCATATCAGACTAATAAAATATAAAACTAAAGTTTTGAAGTAAAAGAGAAAAAGTAATAGAATTGTTTTGTAGTATCGGAGGAAATAAGTATGTTGGATTGGTCAAAATCTTTTGAAACATATTTAAATTTAAGTGAAAATCAACGTTTGGGTATCGGTCGTAAATCATACGATATCTTAATTAGAGAAATGGAAAATCTCGTCGATGAAGAATTCATGAGACCATTACTTTTATTAATGAGCGTCTCCCCATTTATCTCTTTAAGAGAAGATGCCGTGGAAAACGAATTTAAATTCGTTAAGGATGTCTTCGCCCTCAATGTTGAATTAGAAAGATTTAAAGAAATCGTCACTGATAGTAAAGGTGAAAAATTCCCAGAATTTGTCCAAGTTTATTTCCAAAAAGTCGGTGGAGAAACTCTTACCGCTTTACTCTCTTTAGCGCTTGCTTTATTAACAATTAAAGGAAATATCGAAGATAACGAAAAAGAATTAATTGCTAAAGTTCATGGATAGAGTGATCCCTTCTGAATAGTAGAGGGGGAGCCCTATCCTGTTGAAATGCGCTCCTATTATTGGTTATAATAATATTGTGTTTGGGACACATGTAACCATCATGTGTCGTCTAAGGCTCGTCGCAAGACGGCCTTTTCCTTCATCTTAAACTAGCGAGCTAGTGTTAGAATCACCATTACAATGATCAAGATTATTATCATAACCTTGACCAGGAACTTATTCAT
>JAZQVN010000018.1:0-4837 GCA_045631885.1 Bacilli bacterium | reverse complement strand
GATACAGGTTTAGGCTCAAAAGCCTATGACATACTTAGTGAGATAGATGGTGATTGTTTTGAGTACATTGGTCACATAGGCGAAGTAAAAACAGGTATTCTTGAACTCTATATGTTAGCCTTTGAACTAGCACAACAACAGTTAAAGGAGCAGCATCATGAAGGATAGTTATATCTTTACTGGGGATGATAAGTTCAAACCTATCACAACAACAAAGCAATCTATTTATATGCTAAGGCTTATGCGTGGTGGCATTAAAGGTTGTAGGCAATATGAAAAAACCGAAGAGGACAAAATGATTAATGTTGCAAACTGTGAGGCTCTGGCGGTTGCTATTCATAGCATGGAACTGCTTCAAAAGATTGAGGCTATTGTTTTTGATTGCCTTAGTCCATGTGCTATCACACCCACTGAGGGAATGATTGCAATACAAAAACTTCTCAAAGAAGAGAACAATGAAAACCTTTATTAACTTTAGGTCAACCACACCACTTCACTATGCTAAAGAGAGGTGGCGTGATTATCTAAAACCACACTCAAAGTTAAATACCCGTTTTAATTTATATATCCAACTTGGCTATTTGGTATTTAATTACACAAACTTCAATTTACAAGGAAAGTGGGGATGATATGACCGATTTAGACAAGCAAAAATATATAGTCTGTTGTCCGTTGTGCGATAACGAAAAATGCGTCAGAGACACAGATAAATGTGAAGCAGAACAGTGGAAGAAAAATAAGGGAAGTGAGGAGAACGAATGACACTAGAGGAATTGTTGGAGAAATTAAAAGGATTGAAAAGATCATCTGATATTTTGGGAAAAACTGAGTATTTCCCTGTAATCAATAATGAATATTTCCGAGATGTTGAAGTGCTTATACGTCAATTTGCGCTTGATAATCACGATGCAGAAATAGGAGTTCTAAAAGCTAAAGTATATGCTTATGAACAAATAATAGCTAATAGTAATTTTGCACCGATGATAGAAGAAAAAACAAAAACGGTGGGAGATATATCATAAAAGAGTATTTGTTACCATAAGAAGGGAGAAAATTTATAATGGAAAGAATTGCTGCACTTTTGATTATAGTGGGTATTCTACTAGGCTTACAAGGTGTTTGTAGAGGTGTTAATGATTTGAAATGGAATGACGGTCATTGTTCTTGTGGTGGTAATTGGAACTACGTTCAGGCGGTAGGACATTATTCTAGTACAACATATCTGTATGAATGTGATAAATGTGGTAAGGCAAAAGAGTTTTACAAGAAAAGGTAAAAATTATATGGAGCTAAAAGATAAAGTTTGCCTAACCATTGAAGAAGCAGCTGAATATTCTAATATAGGTCAAAGCAAACTGTATGATGTAATCAAAAGACCTATGTGCAGTTTTGTTCTAAAAGTTGGAAACAAGAACCTTATAAAAAGAAAGTCTTTTGAACAATGGTTAGAAAATCAGACAGAAATTTGAATGTTGAGCCTTAGTGTGATATGTTAGATAAACATTAAGGCTCTTTTTTATGAAAGGGGCAAAATGGGAAAAAATCTTTTAGGAAAAGAATTAGGAAAGGGCTTATCACAACTCAAAGATGGTAGATATCGAGCGAGATTTACAAGTGTTTCTGGAAAAAGAGTAGATAGAACGTTTGACAGTATATCAAAAGCAAGAACATGGATAACTGATACAATGTACCTGGATACTCACGGAAACATAAGTGCATCAACAAATATGACTGTAGATACATGGTTTAATTACTGGATTGATAACTTGTGTAAGGTTGCACCACAAACAAAGGCAAGCTACATTGGAAAGTATAATACATGGATAAAACCGTGTATAGGGAATATGATCTTGACGGATGTTAAACCACTACATTGTTTCAATGTTTTAAACCAGATGCAATATTCAGACCGTAAGAGCAGCACAATAGACAGTGCCAAGAACCTTATGAAACGAATGTTTGAATCTGCGCTAGAGAATGAATTTGTATCAAGTGTGCCGATAACTAAAACAATGACATATCCAAGTAGTGGCAAAAATGAGACAAGATGGTTAGATGTTGACGAAGAACGGTTGTTTCTTGAATGTGCCAAAAAACATAAGCATTATTTAAACTTTGCCTTCATACTCCAAACAGGACTACGATATGGTGAGCTGACAGGCTTAAAATGGAATGATATTGACTTTAAGAGGGAAATTATCCATATTAACAGAAGTGTGTCTTATTTTCAAGATTATGGTGAAATTCAGGTAAGACCGCCAAAAACACAAGCTGGTTATAGAGATATCCCACTTAGTCCGATTGCTAGAGACATATTAAAGCAGATGCCAAAGGAAAAAATTGTAGGATATGAGAATTACATCTTCAACGAAGATGGCAAGCCTATAAAACGTTCTGCGTACAATATGCAGTTAAAACGGATATGTGAGGATATAGGCATAGAACCAATCTCAATACATAAGCTGAGACACACTTTTGCAACAAGATGTATCGAAAAAGGTATGAATCCTAAAACACTACAAAAGATTTTAGGACATTCAGACATTAGTACGACATTAAACCTTTATGTACACGTTTCGGAAACTGAATTGCAAAGAGAAATGAAAAAGGTGTTTGGTTAGAAGATGGGTGTAAGATGGGGGTAAGTTGATTGACATATTTCTTGTAAACCTTTAAAATCAAGGGGTAACAAAAACTGTTACTATTAGAAGAGAAATGGGTCGTGACATATCAGCGGCATGTGGACAATTACGGAAATCCTTTATTGACAAGGGTTAAAGCTATTATTGAAAATTTTATATCTTCTCATTTTATCTCATATTTTGATAGTAAATGGGGGTGAAATGGGGGTAACATGGAAACTAAAAAGAGCCTTAATGTATTGAGAATGTACGGAAGTATGTTCTCTTTTTTTATATTGCAAAAATAAAAGTATACCCCGAGGGTTACCTAATTTTGGACATTCAAAAAAATATCAAAAATTTTTAGATTTCATGAATTTTTTAGATTGTGATTTTGAGTTGGATTTTTGAATCAGATAATTACATTAGATTTTAGATTTGAAAAAAGATTTTTTGATTTGGTGGCTATATTGCAAGTTTTTTGATATACCCCCTACCTTTTTGATTTTTGGGACTTTCAGAAATTTTTCAAAAATTTTTAATAGTCAAGAAATTATCAAGTTAAAATTTTGATTTTTATTTTTGATGCTGCTTTTTCCATTGTTTAATTGATTTGATAATCTGTATTTTGATTGGGTGATACAAACAAACATATACATATAAAACAATGTTCATATTTTGCGATTCTAGGCACTTTTTAAAGTGTTTTGATAAATTGTATCATTTAATTATAAAAGTGCCTTAAATCGTCTTTAAATAGTTTTTTATGTGGGTTTGTATCTCACATATAATTATATTTTATTTTGTCCATTTTTCGCTAGGTGGTTCAATCCTGATATAGTTTTATCTGGTGGGGCTTATGATGTTAAACGGCTTTTAAACGGCTTTTAAGTGGCTTTTAAGTGGCTTTTAAGTGGCTTTTATACATCTACCCTGTAAATCATTTAAAACGATTTTAAACGGCTTTAATTCGCTTTTGAGTGGCTTATATATCACTTATAAACGGTTTAAAACGCTTCTTGTGATACTGTTCTTTTGAATGATATATAATTCTTTAAAAAGTACCTTAAATCGTTTTTAATTGCTTTAAGCGTATAATTCTATATAATCAGATATGATTTTTTAACATGGTGCGTTTTGCATGATCTAGTATCTTATTATTACCATATAATTTTATATAATAGCCGTATACGTTTATATTTTGCGTTTTTAGGGCTTTTACAATGCTTTTAATGTATTTCTATATAACTATTTATTAAAGTGTCTTAAATCGCTTTTATTTATCACATATAATTGTATGCAATATTCTTGTATAGTTATATAATAAATACATTCCAGATTATTCATTATTTTGTTGTCAAAGTGCAAGAAATAGCCTTGTGCGGTCTTGCTCCGCTTGCGGTCTTTCTCCGTCAAGGCTTTAAAGTTCAATATCTATAATATTCTTCTGTTCTTCTTGGTTTATGCAATAGATTCCAAAAATAATAAATAATTGTGCTCGCATTCGTTCATAATGTTTTTTATTTTTTCGTCGGATGGTTCAATTTTATTTATATAACATTCGTGCATATATTTGTTTGTTTCTTCTTTTGCTGCATTTTCAAAGTGGTAATAATCTTGTGCTTTTTCACGTTCTTCTTTATCTGCAATATAAAAAGAAGATATTCCAGGCACTGAACCGCCGTTAAAAATTACTAAATTGTGACGCTCGCAGTATTTTTTTATTAACTTCTCATTATTTATAAGTTCGTGCGGGTCGTCGGTTGTATAGTCAAATAATACTAAAATTGCGTTATACTCAATTTTGACATTATAAAAATAATTTGATCCAAAATTTTCGATTCTATATTCTTCGGCGCTGATATTTATTTTCTTAAGATAGTTTTCAAATTTTTTTAAGTTGTTGTTCATGGCTTTTCCTTTCCTGATTACTTCAAAATAATATTTACGTCTACGTTATTAGTTTTTTCACTTGATATTAGATTCGCATAAAATTTAATGTAAAAATCCTTTGAAACTTCCGCAAGTCCGCGATTTTTAACAATTGCTAGTTTTGTGCTTTTGAAAATTTCGCCGTTTCTGGAGTATGTCATATAAATATTGTAATTTTCTTTTTTTCTCATGGTTCAAACTCCTTGATTCTCTTAAACTCGTTTTTTATTTCTTTATCTGTAAAATTGCAATAGCCGCATATGTTAGGACGTGACAAACTATAA
>JAZQVN010000017.1:0-6084 GCA_045631885.1 Bacilli bacterium | reverse complement strand
AATTAGCATTAGGACGTAACGTACGTGTTGGTTTCATGACACCCCGACGTTACAACTATGAAGATGCCGTTATCATGAATGAAAAGTTAGTTATGGACGATGTTTATACATCAGTTCATATTGAAAAATATGAATTAGAATGTAGAAGTATTCCAAAACTAGGTGATGAAGAAATCACAGCTGATGTCCCTAACGTTTCTACTGAAGCAAAGGCTCACCTCGATGAAAGAGGTATCGTTGTTCCAGGTACAGAAGTTAAAGAAGGCGACATCTTAGTTGGTAAAGTCACTCCTCGTGGTGTCACTGAACCAACCCCAGAAGAAAAATTATTAATGGCCATCTTTGGTGAGAAGACCAATGAAGGTAAAGATGCCTCATTAAGAGTCCCACATGGTGGTGCCGGTATCGTTTTAGACGTCAAAGTCTTCAAACGTGAAGGCAAAAATAAAGATGTTGAACTCCCTCCAGGAGTTAACGAAGTCGTCAGAGTCTATATCGTCCAAAAGAGAAAGATCTCCGAAGGTGATAAGATGTCCGGACGTCATGGTAATAAGGGTGTTATTTCCCGTATCTTACCAGAATGCGATATGCCATTCTTACCAGATGGCACCCCAGTTGACATCATGCTCAACCCATTAGGTGTTCCATCTCGTATGAATATCGGTCAAATCTTAGAAGTTCACTTAGGCTGGGCTTTAAAGAAACTCGGTTATAAGATTGCTACCCCAGTTTTCGATGGTATCACTAACGAAGAAATCTTCGATATGATGGAGAAAGCTAAAGTGGCAAAAGACGGTAAAACCGTCTTATACGATGGCACAACCGGTGAAAGATTTGACGAAAGAATTACCGTCGGATGCATGTACATGATTAAATTAGTGCACATGGTTGATGATAAGTTACACGCTCGTGCGACAGGTCCATATTCATTAGTCACACAACAACCTTTAGGTGGTAAAGCCCAAAATGGTGGTCAAAGATTTGGTGAAATGGAAGTCTGGGCTCTTGAAGCTTATGGCGCCGCCCACGTTTTACAAGAAATCATCACTGTTAAATCCGATGATAGAGTCGGTCGTAGAAAGACCTACGAAGCGATTATTAAAGGTCAACAATTACCAAAACCAGGTATTCCAGAAGCCTTCAAAGTTCTCGTTAAAGAATTACAAGCCTTATCCATGGATGTCGACTTATTAGACCAAGAAGGCAATCCAATTGATATGGATGCTCTTGCAAAAGAAGCGGAAAAAGAAGAAAGAAAGATTAATTCTTCTATCCGTAACTTAATGGGCGAAGGCGCCGCCACTGAACAATCAGTCGTGGATCAAGAAGAAACCAGCATGGTACCTCATACTGGCGGATCAAATGATTAAGGGAGGAGAAGTGAATTATGTTTGATGTTAAAAGATTAACAGCGATCCAAGTCGCTTTAGCCTCACCAGAAAAGATCCGTAGCTGGAGCCATGGTGAAGTATTAAAACCAGAAACCATTAACTATCGTAGCCAAAAACCAGAAATGCAAGGTTTATATTGCGAAAAGATTTTTGGTCCTGCGAAAGATTATGAATGCCATTGCGGTAAATATAAGAAAATTAGATTTGCCGGTATCGTTTGTGAAAAATGTGGTGTCGAAGTCACTTCTAAAGAAGTTAGAAGAGAAAGAATGGGTCACATTGAACTCGCCGCACCATGTACACACATCTGGTATTTAAAAGGTATTCCAAGCCGTATTGGCTTATTATTAGACGTCTCTCCTAAACACTTAGAAGAAGTCGTTTATTACGCTGCCCATATTTGTTTAAAACCAGGCAACACTAGATTATTAAGCTATCGTGAATTCATCAACGAAAGAAATGGTCGTGAAGTATTCATTCCTATCTTAAGAGAAATTCAAGAACGCGCTGATGATTTAGGTTTAGTTCCAGGCAGTGATGATTGGAACAAGTGTGAAGATTTAATCGCGAGATTAGAAAACCACGCTGAAGTCTTTGACTTCACATCTAATGCCAGATTCGTCCACAAATATTTGGGTTCCGAATTTGATTGGGGTGCTGCTGCCATTAAGCGCTTACTCCAAGAAGTCGATTTAGATAAAGAAGCAGAAGATATCGCTGCCAAGATGAAAGAAACATCCGCTTTATCTAGAGCGAAATTAACTAAGAGATTAGAAGTTATCGAAGCTTTCAGAACTAGCAAGAATAAACCTGAATGGATGGTCTTAGATGTCATTCCAGTCATCCCACCAGATTTACGTCCTATGTTAGCTCTCGATGGTGGTAGATTTGCTACCTCTGACTTAAACGATTTATATAGAAGAGTTATTTCTAGAAATAATCGTTTAAAGAAATTAATCGATATGAATTCTCCAGACGTTATCTTAATGAACGAGAAACGTATGCTTCAAGAAGCAGTCGACGCTCTCATTGATAACGGCAGAAGAAATAAACCTGTTCAAGGTCCTGGTGGAAGAGCTCTTAAGAGCTTATCCTCAGCCTTAAAGGGTAAACAAGGTAGATTTAGACAAAACTTATTAGGTAAACGTGTCGACTACTCTGGTCGTTCTGTTATCGCCGTTGGTCCATTTTTAAAGATGTATCAATGTGGTTTACCAAGAGAAATGGCCATTCAATTACTCCGTCCATTTATCGCGTGCGAACTCTTAAAGAGAGGTTTAGCGAGCGCTCATAAACAAGCGGATAAGATTATTGACCGTTATGATAATGTCGTCTTTGATATCGTTGAAGAAATCATCGACAAACACCCAGTTTTATTAAACCGTGCTCCAACATTACATAGACTTGGTATCCAAGCTTTCCAACCTATCCTTGTTGATGGTAGAGCCATCCGTTTACACCCATTAGTTTGTACCGGTTTCAACGCCGACTTCGATGGTGACCAAATGGCGGTTCACGTTCCATTAAGCAAAGCCGCTCAAGAAGAAGCATTACACTTAATGCTTGCTAGTAACAACATCTTAGGTCCAAAAGATGGTAAACCAATCGTTACTCCATCTCAAGACATGGTTATTGGTAACTACTACTTGACCTTAGAAGAAACTAAAGATGATTTCTTAGCGAGAGCGAAGAGATTAAGAGAAATGGATGATGTCGAAGAAGCTGAAAGATATGAATTATACGCGGCAAGTGAAGGCAAAGTCTTCAGAAGCGTTGATGATGTCTTACTCGCTTATCAAACAAAACAAATCCATTTACATAACCGTATCGCTATTTTAGGTGGTGCGTTAATTAAGAAAGATTTCACCGAAGAACAAAATAAGTCCTACTTAATTACTTCTGTCGGTAAAGTCATCTTCAACCTTATCTTCCCAACCGACTTCCCATATTTAAACGAAGTCAGTGGCAAGAATTTAGATGGCAATAAAGACTTGATTGCTTCCTTCTTTGCTCCTAAAGGAGCAGACATCAGAGCCTTAATCGCCTCTATGCCATTACGTTCCCCATTCAAGAAGAAAGATTTAGGTAAGATTATTAATGAAATCTTCCAAAGATATGATCGTCAAGGTATCAGCAAAACAAGTGCTGTTCTTGATAAAATCAAAGACCAAGGCTTCCATTATTCCACAATCGCTGGATTAACCATCTCCTTAGATGATATCCACATGGTTACTGGTAAAGAAGAAATCTTGGCCAGAGGTGATGAAAAAGTCGCCGAACTCAGAGAAATGTATGAGTTAGGTATGCTCACCAACGAAGAAAGATATAAACAAGTCATTACAGTTTGGAATGGCGTCAAAGACGAAGTGCAAGAAAAATTATCCGCACAATTCTCTCAAGATGTCCGTAACCCAATCTTCATGATGTCTGATTCTGGTGCTCGTGGTAACATCTCCAACATCTTACAATTAGCCGGCATGAGAGGCTTGATGGGTTCCACAACTGGTGAAACAGTTGAATTACCTGTTAAATCCTGCTTCCGTGAAGGTATGAGCGTGTCTGAATTCTTTATCGCCACCCACGGCGCTCGTAAGGGTGGTGCTGATACAGCCTTAAAGACCGCTGACTCTGGTTACTTAACAAGAAGATTAGTCGACGTTTCTCAAGACGTTATCGTGAGAGAAGAAGACTGTGGTACAGACCATGGCTTTGTCGTCAAAGAAATCGTTGATACATCAAGAAACGCTGTCATCGTTAAATTAGAAGATCGTTTAGTCGGTCGTTATGCCTTAAGAGATATCGTTGATCCAAATACTGGTGAAATCATCTGTAGAGGCAACACAATGATTAACGAAGAACAAGCGAGAGCCGTCACAAAAGCCGGCATTAAAGAAGTGGAAATCAGAAGCTTATTCGGTTGTGAAACTAAAGATGGCGTCTGTGTCCATTGTTATGGCCGTAACTTAGCCACTGGTCGTAAAGTCGAACTCGGCGAAGCCGTTGGTATTATGGCCGCTCAATCAATTGGTGAACCAGGTACTCAATTAACCATGAGAACATTCCACACCGGTGGTGTTGCTGGTAGCGATATCACACAAGGTTTACCTCGTGTTCAAGAATTATTTGAAGCGAGAAATCCAAAAGGTGAAGCTTTAATTAGTGAAATTCCTGGTACAATCTCCAAAGTTGAAGAAAAGAACGGTTGCTATATTGTCACCGTTAAGAATGATTTAGAAGAAAAGACATATACCTCTAACTTCGGTGCGAGACTTAGAGTCAAGAAAGGCGATTATAAAGATCACCCAGGCTTCAAGATCACCGAAGGTGCGATTTCTCCAAAGAAATTATTAGAAGTGAGCAATGTCACCGCGGTAGAAAACTACATCTTAAAAGAAGTTCAAAAAGTCTATCACGTCCAAGATATCTCCATTTCTGATAAACACATTGAAGTTATCGTGAGACAAATGTTAAGAAAAGTCTTCGTTATTGACGCTGGCGACACTGACATGTTAAGTGGTACACGTGTTAACGTTAATACATTCACCGCGAAGAATACCTCCGCTTTATTAGAAGGTAAACACCCAGCGGTCTTCCAACCATTAATTCTCGGCATTACCAAAGCCGCTCTTGAAACTGAAAGTTTCCTCTCCGCTGCTTCCTTCCAAGAAACAACAAGAGTCCTTACAGATGCTGCTATCAAAGGTAAGACAGATTACTTACATGGTTTAAAAGAAAACGTCATCACAGGACACCTTATCCCTGCGGGTCGTGGACTTAGAAGTGATGAGCTTGAAAACGCTGATTTAGAGAACTTCTCCGTTGAAGAAACAATGAAAGAAGTCTCTGATCGTTATGTTGAAGAACACGATAGAGCCCTTAAAGCCATCAATGAAAAGATTGAACGTCAAAATAAAGACGAATAATCATTAAATCATCTAATACCACCTTAGTATTAACTAGGGTGGTTTTTATATCTATAAAAGAGTAAAATGACAAATATGAAATATTTAGTGATTATTTCTACGCTGTTTGTCATTGGTTCAGTCATTGGATATGGTATTGAAGTACTCTATCGTCGATTCGTCAGCCAAAAGAAATGGATGAATCCGGGGTTTTTGTGTGGACCATATTTACCGATTTATGGAACAGGGGTAGTCATTTTATATGGAGTGAGTAATATTCCTTTACCAATTGAAAACCAAGTTTTAAATATCATTACTAAGATTTTAATTATCGGAGTGATGATGACATTGATTGAATTTATCGCTGGTTTAATATTTATTAAAGGATTAAAGATTAAATTATGGGATTATTCTAATCAATGGGGAAATGTTTTAGGGGTCATTTGTCCTTTATATTCATTAATTTGGTTAGTGGTGGGCTCTTTATATTATTTCTTTTTAAATCCTTTACTTGTGGAAGGGATATCTTGGATAAGTGAAAATCTCATTTATACCTATTTTGTTGGTGTGGTCATTGGAATGATTGTTGTTGATTTTGCTTATTCTTTACATTTAGGCTTGAAAATCAAGAAGTTCAGCGAATATCAATCTCTTCGTTATGAAGAATTTAAAAAAGTCTTGAAAGAAAAGAAAAAAATCGCGCTTAATAAATTAGGATTAAGTAAGGATAATGGGGATAAAAATGAATAAGAAATATGGTTTATTAGTCATCTTATTTCCTTTAATTACTA
>JAZQVN010000016.1:0-27586 GCA_045631885.1 Bacilli bacterium | reverse complement strand
TTTACTTTGAATGCTTAAAAGTATAGTTTGATCCATTTTTTCTTGAATGTGTATGTTTTTTGAGATATTTTGGAAGCGAGTTTAGCTCATATATTTTTAAATAAGAAAAAAATCTGAACCATAAAAAGCAATTATTCAAGGAGGAATTTTTATGGAAAGAAAGAATAAAAAAAGAGTAGCTAAGTACGCGCGTACTTTTGTATTTTCTATTGCTCTTGCATCTTTGATGATCCCTGCTTCACTGAGGTCAGTAGCTTTCTTTGCTGCAAATGCCGATACTGCTATACCGTATATGGCATGGGATGAAGACAGCAAGACTGTTAAGAGTGTTGAAGGTGGATGTACTGAATATACTGTTGTTACAGATAGCATAACGTCTTGGACAGATGGTTGGTATGTTGTAAATAGCAACGTTACAATATCTTCTCGTATTAATGTAAGCGGCACTGCTAACTTGATTCTTGCTGATAACTATCAATTAACAGCGAGTAAAGGTATTGGAATTGGTGAGTCTGCAAATATCAAATTTTATGCGCAAAGCCTAGGTGATAATGCTGGTAGACTCATTGCAAGCCCAGGAGATGGATACGATGCCACTATTGGCCCTACATATGGTGAAGAATGCGGAAACATCACAATTCATGGTGGTAATATCACTGCGACAGGTTCAGAAAGAGGTCCCGCAATAGGTAGTAGTTATATTGGTGGAGCTGGTGACATCACTATTTATGGTGGCAACATCAATGCAACAGGAACAAGTAGCGGATATGCTGCTGTTATTGGAACCGGCGAAGCTGGAACAGTTAATAATATCATAATTAATGGTGGCAACATCACGGCTTCAGTTGGAGAAAATGGGTTAGGCGCTGCTATTGGCACTGCTCAATCTAATGGCAGTAATGTTGGAAGCATTGTCATTAATGGAGGAACTGTAACAGCTAATGCATATAGGTATGGTGCTGGCATTGGTTCTGCTGAACAGGGTTCGTGTGGAAGCATCACGATTAATGGTGGCAACATCAATGCAACAGGAGGCTTTTCTGCTGCTGGTATAGGAGCTGGCTTTGATGGTACTTGTGGCAATATTGAAATTAACGGTGGTGAAATTAGCGCAACTGGTGGCAATAGTTCCGCAGGTATTGGTAGTGGTCGAGATGGTAGATGCCAAGATATTACAATTTCCAACCAAGTCACTTCATTAGTAGCAACAAAAGGTAATGATTGTGGATATAGTATTGGTCGTGGAGTTGATGGTACTTGTGGCACTGTCATTGTATGTGGTGGTGAAGGTGAAGTTGGAGAAGATACATTTACTGCGCCAAAAATCACATTTAATTTAAATGGTGGGGAAATTGTAGATGAATCAATTCCTAGAATATATAAAACTGGTGCAGCTGTAACACTTCCAACAAATGTGGTAAAAGAGAATTATACCTTTGCTGGCTGGTATAGTAACTCAAGTTGTAGTGGAAGCGCTGTGACTCAAATAGGAACAACCGAAACAGGAAATAAAGAGTTCTGGGCAAAATGGCAGCTTATATCTGTTATTGATTTATCAACACTTACAGGAGACCATACATTTGTAAACTCTCAAACACTTACAGGAAAACTTAATGGAAATTATAGAATTTTAGTTGAAGACGGTGCAACCGTCACACTTAATAATGTAACAATAAACGGAAATAAAAATTATAGAAGACCGGCCATCGAACTCCTCGGCGATGGTGGTATTACTATATCTGGGACAAGCACTGTAAAAGGGCAACCTGGTATTTATGTCCCTGAAAATAAAACTCTTACAATTAGTGGCTCAGGCACACTTAACGCATTTGGCATATATGGCGGATACGGTAATATTGATGGCGCTGCTATCGGCGGTTCTTCAGGCGCCTCATGCGGAAATATTATTATTAATAGTGGTACGATTAATGCAAACGCATCAGATGCGAGCGAAGCTGCTGGTATCGGCGGTGGAACAAATCAAAGATGCGGTGATATCACTATCAATGGTGGCACAATCACCGCTATTGGCGGAAGGTATTGCGCAGGTATTGGCTCTGGAGAAGTTGAATGGAACAATAACGCTTCTTGTGGTAATATCACTATCAATGGTGGCACAGTCACCGCAAGATCCGAATGCGCCCCAGGCATTGGTGCTCCGCAATATGGTGCCACTTGTGGCAATATCACTATTACTGGCGGTACAGTTAATGCAAGAGGCGGTGAAGAATCCCCAGGCATTGGTGCATCGAAAGGCTCATATAATAAAGCCAGCGTTTGTGGCGACATCACTATTACTGGCGGTACAGTTGATGCAAGAGGTGGTTCAGAATCGGTTGGTATTGGCAATTATAAAGAATATGCGCGTTGTGGCAATATTACTATTGCAAATACAGTAGATTTAGTGGCCGCTTATGGCACTCCATATAGTATTGGTGGAGGAAGTGATTGTGGAACCGTTACTATTGGTGATAAAGTCTTTGAAAATGGCGTGACAAAGAGTCCATATTGTTTCCTTAATCATGATCCTGTTCCTTATTTAACATGGGATGAAGATAGTAAATCTATAGTACAGGCTGAAGAAGATTGTGATAGCTTTAAAATTATCACAAGCAGCACGACAACATTAGATTTTGATTGGTATATTGTTGAAGGTAAAGTTACCTTTAATGTTCCTCTTGTAGTTAAAGGAAATGCTAATGTTATTTTAACGGATGGATCTGAGATAGTTGCAAATAAAGGTATCTCAGCAGATAACGCATCATTCTCTGTATATGTGCAAAGTGAAGGCAATAAAGCCGGTAAAATCACTGCAACCGGTGGTGTTGGCGTTACAGCGATTAAAGGTGGTGCAATTAACATCTATGGTGGTGTAATTACTGCAACCGGTGGCGATTGGCCCGATATTGGACAAGATGGCGGTTCAGGTATTAGTGGTAGTGTTGCAATTTACGGTGGTAAGGTAACTGCAACAGGTAAACGTAATGGTGGAGGTATCACTTTTAATGGAGACTATCACGATATCGTCATTAATGGTGGTACGGTTATTGCTACAGGTGGTAGCAATGGTATCGGTATCGGTGGAGATGGTGGAACCATTACTATAAATGGCGGTAATGTTACCGCAACTGGAGACGGTGGTCCAGGTATAGGACAATTTAATGTAACAATAAGAATCACTGGCGGTGAAGTGACTGCAACCGGTTCAAGCAATTTCCCTGGCATTGGTGCTGGGTGGGATTTTGAACCAAACGTCACAGTTATTATCGAAGAAACCGTTACAAAAGTTACGTCATATAAAGGATCTATCTGTCCTTATAGTGTTGGCGCTACTAGTCTTACTGAAGAAGGTAGTGTTTCGGTCACAATCGGTGGTAAAGATTTTGGAAAAGGTGTGACAAAAAATGTATTTGTTTTCCCTTGCTACCATCTAGTTACATTTGAAACTAAAGGCGGTGAAATTGATTCTAGTGAATTCTTCGAAGATTTTAGAGAAGATATTTCTACACCTCTCCCAACCACAGTAACAAAAGAACATTTCACATTTGAAGGCTGGTATGAGGATGAAGATTTTACAGGTGAAGCTGTAACTGAAATTCCTGCTGATACAGCAGAAGACAAAACATATTATGCAAAATGGGAACGCATTACCCACGATATCACTTTCAATTTAAATGAAGGCGCATGGGACGGCGAACACGTAACAAAATATGGTGAAGGTCTTACTACAGATCTTCCAACAAATGTTGTTAAAGATGGTTATACATTCTTAGGTTGGTACGATAATGAAGGTTTGAATGGCGATCCTATTACTGAAATTGGTACGGACGCAACAACCGATAAAGAATATTGGGCTAGTTGGATTGAAACATCGATTTATGATGTTGATGAAACAATTGATAGTTTACCTCCAACAGATGAAATTACTCTTGATGATGTTGCGGATATTCAAGCTGCAAAAGCGGAATATGATGCTTTAACTCCTGAAGAAAAAGCAAAAATTTCTCCAGAAACACTCAAGAAATTATTAGATGCAATTGAAGCGATGAATACAGTTGTTGCACAAGACGCAACTGATGATATTGATGCTTTACCGGCAATTAGTGAAATTAAAATTGAAGATAAAGCGGAAATTGATGCAGCATTAGCAAAATACAACGCTTTAACTGATGAACAAAAAGAAAAAGTATCCAAAGATACTATTGATAATTTAAATGCAGCAGTGAAAGAAGTTAATGATGTTATCGCTGCTAATGATACTACTGTTTTAGTTGATGCTTTGCCTGAAGTAAGTGCGATTACTTTAGATAATAAAGACGCAATTCTTGAGGCTAAAGCGGCTTATGATGCTTTAACTCCAGAACAAAAAGCTAAAGTTTCTCAAGAAGTACTTAATAAATTAGATAGTGCGTGTGCACGTATTGTGGAACTAGAAAATTCCGAAGGTACAATTGAAGATATCAACGCCTTACCAGCTCCAGAAAACATTACTATCGATGATAGAACAGATGTTGAAGCTGCAAAAGCGGAATACGACGCTTTACCAGAATCAGAAAAAGCAAAAGTACCACAAGAAGTACTCGATAAATTATTAGAAGCAGTTGATAAAATTAATACGATCATTGCTGATGAAGCGGCTGAAGATATCAACGCTTTACCTGAAATTAGCAAAATTACATTAGATGATAAAGATGAAATCGATGCAGTTATTGCGGAATATGAAGCATTAACTCCAGAACAAAAAGAAAAATTATCTCCTGAAACAGTTAGCAAAATTGAAGCAGTTAAAAAAGAAATTACTGATATCCTTGCGGCTAATGACACAACTATTTTAGTTGATGCATTACCAGATGTCAGTGATGTCAGTTTAGAAGATAAAGACGCGATTACTGCTGCAAAAGCAGCGTATGATGCTTTAACTGATGATCAAAAAGCAAAAGTTGATCCAGAAGTTGTAGGTAAACTTGAATCTGTTACTAAAGAGATTAACGATATCGTCGTGGCTAAAGAAACAGCTGATGCAGTAAATGCGATTCCTGAAATTGAATCTATTACAATTGACGATAGAAAAGCTATTGAAGATGCGATTGCTAAATATGAAGCATTAACTGCTGACCAAAAAGAAAAAGTGTCTCAAGATATCGTTGATAAATTAAATGCTGCAAAAGCAAAATTAGACGCTGTTGTCGTAGAAGACACAATTGAAAATATTGAAAATCTTCCAGTAGCGGAAGATGTCACTCTTGATGATAGAAAAGAGATTGAAGATACAATCGCGGAATATGAATCATTAACTCCTGAACAAAAAGAACAACTTTCTCCAGAAACAATCGAAAAAATCGAAGAAGTTAAAGATGCTTTAGATACAGTTGTGGCAGAAGATGCAACTCAAGATATCGATGCTTTACCAGAAATTAGCGATATCACAATTGATGATAAAGATGAAATCGATGATGCAGTGGCTAAATACGATTCATTAACTGATGATCAAAAAGAGAAATTATCTCCAGAAACAATCGAAAAGATTGAAGAAGCGAAAAAAGAAATTAATGATATCGTCGTAGCTAAAGAAACTACTGAAGCTATTGATTCTTTACCAGAAGTTGAAGAAGTATCTTTAGACAATAGAGAAGAAATCGAAGAAATTTTAGAAGCTTATGATGAATTAACTGAAGATCAAAAAGCAAAATTAACTCCAGAAACAATCGAAAAGATTGAAGAAGTTAAAGATGTTTTAGATACAGTTGTCGCAGAAGATGCAACTAAAGACATCAACGATTTACCAAGCGTTGAAGAAATCTCTTTAGATGATAAAGAAATCATCGAAGATATGATTGAAAAATACGAATCTTTAACTGAAGATCAAAAAGAAAAACTTCCAGAAGATGTCGTAGAAAAATATGAAGAAGCGATTCAAGAATATAAAACAATTGAAAACGCAAACGAATCAATCGTTGATCTTCCAAATGCGACAGATATCACAAAAGAAGATTTTGATAGCGTTACTGAAGCTAGAGAAGCATATGATGCTTTAACTCCTGCTCAACAAGAAAAAATCCCAGAAGAAACATTAGAAAAATTACAAGAAGCCGAACACGCTGTTGATGTTATTGTTGTTGATGAAACAAAAGACATCATTAACGATTTAGGCGACATCAAATTTGATGATGAATCTAAAACAAAGATTGATGAAGCTAGAGAAGCTTATGATGTATTAACTGAAGAACAAAAAGAATTGTTCCCAGAAGATACATTAAAGTTATTAGAAGATTATGAAACCGTCTATGACGTTTTAGAAAAGATTAATGACATCGGCGAAATCGATAATTCAGAAGCAACTAAAGAAGCAATTGAAGTAGCTAAAGCTACTTACGATGCTTTGACTGATGAACAAAAAGAATTACTCGATGAAGATTATGTCGAAACACTATCAAATAGTGTGGCTGTTCAAGAAACCATCGATGTAATCAATGAAATTGGCGATGTTATTAAATATGACACTGATAGTAAAGAAGCCATCGAAGCCGCTAGAGAAGCTTATGAAGCTTTAACTGATGAACAAAAAGAAATGTTCCCAGCGGAAACCTTAAAAGACATTGAAAATTCTGAAAAAGTTTATGACGTTTTAGATAAGATTTATAACATTGGCGATGTCGATTATGATACCGCTAGTGAAGAAAAGATTAATGAAGCTGTCGCGGCTTATGAAGCGTTAACTGAAGAACAAAAAGCCATGGTTGATAAAGAAGCAATCAGTAGACTTAAAAATAGTCAACAATCTTATCAAAGTAAGCGCGATGCTGGTAACGCTGTTTCTATTTCCTTATTAGCCGTTTCATCCGTCGCTTTAGTGGGTGGATCAGTCCTCTTATTCTTCTTATTAAAAGGATTTAAAAAAGGTAAGGGAGTTAAAGTTAATTCATTCGGCTTAGGCTTATCAACTTTAATTGCTCTAGCAAGCCATTACGCTGATGCACAATTTATTGTTGCATATATTATTGCTGCCTTAGCAGTTATGGTATGGATTGCCGTATTAGTGGTTTTCTTAAAGAAAAAGCAAATGAAAAAAGCAGCCGCTGCAAGTAACACAGCAGTTAATAATGGTGTTAGTGAAGAAAACTTCACCGCTAATCCAGTAGTTAGTAATGAAAGACCTGCTAATTTAGTTCCTCCTCTTCAACTTAATAACAATGAAGATGAAGAAGAAGTGGTAACTGTTAAAGATGAAAAAGGTAATATTTTCCAAATCAGATTTGTTAAATCATTCACCGCTAAATTAATTCAGGCAGAAGAAGAAGCTAAGAAATATTATGAAGAACTTAAAAATGAAGTCCTTTCATATAAGAAAACAACCAGTCGCATTTCTTGGCATTTCGACTCCATTAATTCTGGCAGAAATCAAGTTATCAAATTTGCTATTAGAGGTAAAACATTATGCGTTTATTTATCTTTAAATGCTGATGATTATGCTGATAGCAAATACAAAGTAGAGAAAGTCGAATCTAAGAAATTTATAGATGTCCCATGCTTATATCGTATTAAAAACGATAGAAGATGTGATTACGCTAAAGAATTAATTAAAGTCATCATGGATAGACTTGGCTTAGAAAAAGGTGAAGAGCAACATGAAAATTATTCTAGTCTTCCTTATGAAGAAAATGCTCCTCTTATCAAACGCGGTTTAATAAAAGAATTAAAAGTTCAAGTTAATAAACCAATAGAAGAGTCGGTTATCTTAGAAACTAAAGTTAACTCCGATGGGGATGAAATTGTCACTACAAAAGATAGTAAAGGTAATATCTTTGAAATTAGATATATCAAATCCTTTACTGCGAAATTATCTCAAAGTGATGAAATAGTGAAAAACTACTATAACGTATTAAAGAATTACGCTCTTTCATATAAGAAAGCTAATAGTAGAGTTTCTTGGCACTTTGATTCAATTAATGTTGGCAGAAATCAAGTTATCAAATTTGCCATTAGAGGAAAGACTTTATGTTTATATTACGCCTTAAACGCTGATGATTATGCTGATAGCAAATACAAGGTAGAGAAAGCTGAGTCTAAGAAATTTATAGATGTCCCATGCTTATATCGCATTAAAAATGACAGAAGATGCGAATATGCAAAAGAATTAATTGATACTGTTATGGCTAAATTCCTCGTCGAAAAGGGTAAAGATAGTAATGAAGACTTCTCTATTTCATTTGAATCCACTAAGGTTTTATTGGAAAAAGGTTTAATTAAAGAAGTAAAAACCAAAGTGGAGGCTAAAGAAGAACCAATTACTATTGTCACGGTAGAAAAAGCTGATGAATTGATGTCTGATGAAAAAGCAGAAGAATCCATCATAATTCATAAAGTAAATAATCATAAAAAAGGCAAAAAGGGAATTATTAACGTCGACACTCTTTCAGATAATTATTTAGACGGTGAAGAAGTAACTTTAGATAGTTTAATTGAAAAAGGATTAATTTCTTCCAATGTAGCCTATGTTAAATTATTAGCGAGAGGATCTTTAAACAAAAAGCTCATCGTTGATTTAGACGATTATTCCTTACAGGCTGTCAAAATGATTGTTCTATTAGGTGGCAAAGCTAAAAAGATTAATTAAATCCAATTAGACAAATATCATAACTATAAAAAGCGAGACAATTCTTCGTGAGTTGTCTTCTTTTTTATATTTTGAAATATATCATCTTTGTTAATTAAACAATTTCTATAACATTAATTTATAAATAATACATCTAATTATTTTTTTGATTTGATATATTAAGAGAAGCCAACAATATCACCTATAAAAAGATGATGGGTGAATATATATGTATCAAATAAGGTAAACCTTTCCAGAATCGTATATAATCCCTGATACAAATCGGGGTTTTTATTTTTCTATATAAGCCTTTTTATAAATAAAAAGAAATGTAGTTATATTTCCCAAAATCAAAAATTGCTTAAAATTGGGAATTAATATATAAACTATATCATTAGAGATCTCAATGGCACGCCAATATTTGTGGAACATGTTGATAATCCTACTATTTAGTAGTAAAACCGTTCCACTAGAAAAGGGGACAATTTGTCTTTTACGGGACAATTGTATTAAATAAGGTAAATCTTTCCAGATGAAAATGATAGGATTGATACAACTGTATCAGTCCTTTTTCTTTATAAGTTATTCATTTTTGCTTACATTTGTCTTTTTAAAAAATAGACAATATGTACTACAATATTATTGATATTGGAAAAAAGAAATATGGATACAGAAAAAAGATTAGGTATAAAAAAGCCAAAAGCCATCATGCTTTTTGTGCAAATGATATTAGTGATATTTTTACTCATTGTTTCAGTATATCTATTAGCTTTCGTTACCTCTTATAACTTAGGTGCGTGGATGATCATTTCTTATATTTTCATCACATTATCTGTCATCGCGCTTATTGGTTATGGAATAATCGGATTTAAAAAAGGAAAGCTCATGTATCTATTATCAGTTCTTCCGTTTTCTATCGCTGTATTTGTGAATATTCTTCTTCCAGGAAGAGAAACGGTCCAGATTGCTTTATTATCCGTTTTGTTCGCTTTGACTTTTGCTTTTTTATTAAAGCAAGATGATAAGAGATTCACGATGATTATTGGCATTTCGATGATTGTTATATCTTTGATATTCTCAGTATATTCCGCGATTAAAGCGGATATCTCATTCTTAGGAGATGTATCTAATAACTTAGCAACATATATCGCAATGTATTCATCTATATTTATCCCAGTCGTTATGTCAGTGACATTCACTGTCGTTTTTAGCGTGAGATGCGATAAGAAATTATTATCAAAATAGAACAAAAAAGTTGCCCATCAATTACGATGGGCGCTATTTAGATATTCTTTATTAACGTTGTATTAGTTTCTTTTATTACTTCGTTATAAAATAGATATGTCAAATTGATTGAGAGACGCAAAACATTTGCGAAGGAGATCATATGAAAAAGAAAAAGTTATTTATTCTTTTATCCGCTCTTGTTTTAGGATTATCTGCTTGTAATGCTGGTTCAAGTGGGGGCCAAGGTGGTTCCGGTAGCGAACCAAGTGGTGGTAATGAACCTAGCGGAGGAGGCACAGAACCAGGTGGTGGAGGAAGTGATCCAGAACCCGAACCAGAACCCGAACCAACAACTATTCATGTTAGCTCTGTTAGTTTAAATAAGTCGTCTTTAGAACTATACACCGATGATAATGCTGTTACTTTAACTGCGACCGTTTTACCTGATGACGCCACTGATAAAAGTGTGACGTGGTCAAGTAATAATACATCTGCAGCAACTGTTAATAATGGTGTAGTTACACCAGTTGGAAAGGGTGATGCGATAATCACCGTTACCACTGTAGATGGAAACAAAACTGCTCAGTGTAATGTTTCAGTCAAAGAACGTGTAACTATTCCTGATTATGTTTTACATGGACAATTTAACGGTGATACTGAATGGACAGATAAACAAATGGTCATCAATCCTTCTTCATCTTCTGAATATATGATCCAAGGTGTTTCTTTATATTCAGGCGACATTTTCAAAGTCCATATGAGTGGCGATAAATGGTACGGATATTCTGATATTAAATCATCAGTTAAATCTGGTTTAGTGACAGCTGCGCCAAGTGATGGCAATATCAAAGTTCTTACCACTGGTGTTTATGATATTTATTGTAGTTATAATCTATCAGATGGTGGACACATTTATCTTAGCTTAGTCGATGATTCATCTTCTACACCAAGTAAAGTTAGCGTTACTGGTATTTCATTAAGTAATTCAGGCAAATTTATGTTGGTAAGAAATGAGTTTACTATTACTGCGACAGTCTATCCAAGTAACGCGACAAATGAAGAAGTTAAATGGACTTCTAGTGATACTAGTATTGCCACAGTGTCCGCTGGTAGAGTTGTCGCTAGTGTTAATAGCAAAGTAGGTAGTACGACTATTACCGCCACAACAGTTGATGGTGGATTTACCGCGACTTGTGTTGTCTATGTCAGCGCGTCTCAATATCCAGATTATTGTTTAACAGGCACCATTAATGGTCGCTCTTATTCAGGCATAAGTAGCAGATACGCTGCAGTTCCTCTTAGTAGCGGCAAATATCTCATCCCAGATGTTGAATTAAAAGCGGGAGATGAATTAACCGTTACTGACAATTACGGAGCGAGATTAAAAAATAAAACTAATCAAATTTATACAAAATCAATTAACAAAGATATGTCTGTGAATATTTACCTCAATGTTAATGATGCGAATAAAGATTATTTGAGTTTGGTAACTAAAAGCACTAACTAAAAGTTTATATTTCAATCATGACCAATGAATTAAGCCAACAAAAATACATTGATAAATTAAAAAACAAAGATTTTACTATTATCGCTAGAGACTGTATCGGTGGAGTTTTATATCACCAATTAAAGATGAAATTCCTCACACCTACGATTAACCTGTTTTTAACTCCTGAAGATTTTAACTATTTCGTTTTGTATTTAAAAGATTATATCGATGGAGAAATGGTGGAATCCAAAAACGAAGAAGTCGATTATCCAGTGGGAATTTTATCGCCAAATGCGGATTCTTCTGTCAAAAAGCCGATAAAAATTCACTTTATGCATTATGATAATTTTAAAAATGCGTTAGATAAATGGAACGAAAGAAAGAAAAGAATCAACTACGATAACTTATATGTCATATCTTCTTTCTGCTATCCTACAGAAGTTCCGTTATTAAATGATAAATTAATCGAAGATTGGAACAAAATACCATATAAAAAAGTCGTTCTTGTTGATAAGAAATATGGCTTTGATGATGAATATATCGTAAAGAAAAATAAAAACTGCAAAGAGTTCGCGTGGCTACTATATCAACCAAGTGAGAAATTAACTTGGAAGAGAACATTTAACGATTTCGATTTCATCAAGTTTTTGAATAAACAGTGATGAGGTCAATAAAATAGAGAAGTAATGGTATCGAAATACTATTACTTTTGGGGCTGAAATATGCTAATATTATTTATCATTTCCCGTCCATAAAGTGGAGGTAAACTAATATGTATCGTAATTTCATTTGTTATAGAGGTGGTTCCTCCGCGGGAATTCTTTTTGCAGAAGAAATTTATAAAAGAGCTAAAGAAGAAAAAAAGGCAGTCGGCAAGACTTACTATTCTTTATATAAAGAAGAAAATGGTGAAATCCGTAATTTCTTAACTGATCCGAGAGATTATTTAAAAGAAGTGACTAATTTTGTCATGCTTCTCACTAAGGATTTTCTTGATGGTTTCATTGTTAATGGAGTGCCTAATCCTGATTCAGTAACAAGAATTGAAATTACAGAGGCTCTAAAAAACGAAAAGATGAAATTTATACCAGTCGTTTTCCCTGATTTCTCTTGGGATAATATGACAAACGGTACTACAAATAAAGATATCCTCACTAAATTATGGGGAGAAGATGCGATGAGAAGAATCGTTGGTTCTCCTCCAATTCAATTTGTTTTCCAATATAAAAAGCAAGTTGTGGAACAAATTGTTTGTGAATTAGATTCAACTGGCCTATTAAAAGCGGGTAATGTCTTAAAAGTTGATAAAGCCTTTAGATTAGAGTCTACTCCATCGGTCATCCCAAAGAGTGTGTTCTGTGGTAGAGAAGAAGAATTAGCTAAAATCAAAGAAATCTTTGAAAGTGGTGAAAGACTAATTTTCTTACAAGGCATCGGGGGCATTGGTAAAACCGAAATCGCTAAACAATACGCGAAAAGAAACAAAGCCTTATATGATACAGTCATTTATGCGACTTATAACAACACGATTGTTGAATTAGTGTCGTCTCAATCATCTTTTAAGATTGAACCAGTCTTCCCAAGACAAATTCTTTCTGACGGTTCACAAGAAAGTGATATTTCTTTCTTTAAAAGAAAACTCAATTTAATTAGAGAAATCACTAATGAAAGAACATTAATTATCATCGATAACTTCGATGTCATGGATGATGAATATTTCTCTGATTTAATCGATGCGAATTATAAATTATTAATTACCACTAGATGTGATTATTCAAGACTATATCCAACGATCAAAATTGAAGCGATTGATTCTATTGAGATGTTAAAGAAAGTCTTTTTAGAAAACTATGATGGCTATGTTGTGGATGAAGACGATGAACATTTAGAAGAATTATTAGAATTAGTTAATCGTCATACATACACAATTGAGTTAATTGCTCAACATATGGAAAATAGCGGGCAAACCGTTGAAGAGATGATTGATGTCTTAAAACATGAAGGTATTGTCTCTTTAAACGAAGAAGTTCGTTCATCCGCGGATAAATCCAATGTCGCTTATGAAAACTTATTAAAAATGTTTAAAGTATTCGACTTAGATAATGAAGAAAAACGAGTTTTACAATATCTATCATTAATGCCTTTAAGTGGTGTGGATGTCAGAGATTTCAAGAAATGGTTAGATTTACAATCACTAAAAGTGATTAAGACTTTAGAAAACCGTTCTTGGATCGTTTTAAGTTCTAATGGTGTCGCCCTTCACCCAATTATTCGTGAAGTCGTCCGTCACGAACTTCCTTTTGATAATGAAGAAGAGGCTGTTCCATTTATTAATTCATTCGCTGACACAATCAATGAACAAAAGTCATGGCATTTCACCATTGAGAAAAAAGGATATTACGCAGATATCACTGAAGAAATACTCTCTGTCTTTAATAAGATTAATGACAACACATTAACTTTATATAAAAACGCAGAATTATTATTCTCTTTCTCAATTAAACCAGGTAGAGCGATTGAATTAGCCACAGATTTATTTAATCATTTCGCTAAAGAAAATGGTGAAAAATGTTTTATGTGTGGTTACTGCGCTTTCCAAGCAGGATGGACATATCTATTTAATTTACATATCACAGGTGCTTTAGAAAAAGCCAAAGATTGGTTTATTCGTGGATATCAAATCTTAAGTGAAGTTACATTAAATAATGAAGACGAATATGCGGCTTATGGTCATTTATTAAGCCATATCTCTCGTATCAATCTCATCATGTATGAAGAAAACCACAATGAAAGATTATTAGGATACGCGGAAGAGTTCGCGAAGAAAACGATTGAAAATAATGAAGCTCATTTCACCCCTGATAGCAAATACTATTCCAGAGTAGCCGTAGGCTATTTACAACTTTCCGAAGTCTATTCAGTCACAAAAGATTATGAAAAAGCATTAGAGTTAGTTAATAAAGCTTATCAAATCATGTTCTCGTTATTTGGAGAAAATGATCCAGATACATTAAATGTTTTATCTCGTAAATCAAGAATATTATTTAGCATGGGACAATATGCTGAATCTTTAGAAATCGGACAAAAGATTCTCGATGCTTATACAAGATTTTATGGTGAACTTAACTATATGCGTTATGAACAACTCATCATCGTTTTAAAATGTCATAAAGCATTAGGAAACGAAGAACAATTTAAGTCGTTAAAAGAAAAAGCTTTAGATATTGGTAGTCAATTATTATCTGAAGACTCTATCCAATTACAAGAATTAATTAATTTATAAATATATAAATATGAAAAAAGTTAAGATTACAGTCAAGCGTATTACTCGTTATGACGATTTAATTAAGGAATATGAAAACCCCATTGAACACGCTTGCGAGATGAAAGTGGGACAAGTTTTCATCGCAAATGGTCATCAAAGACCAGAAGGATTTTGTGACAGTGCTTGGGAAACCATCTCCCCATTTGTTTTATCTTTATCAAAAGGTGAAGGTAATTTCTATGATGGATGGATGAAAAATGAGAAATCAGCGATGATTTCATGTAATGATGGCTTTAGACCAGTTAGTTTCTTATTAGAAATGATGGATGAAGAAACTGATTAAAAATATTATTTATTGTTTAAATAAAGTGCTAAAATATAGGTAATTAAGACTCATAGTTCTTTTACGGAGGAAAATATGCCAAATAACAAAGAAAGAATTTGTATTATTGGTGGAGGACCTGCTGGTCTTTCTTGTGCAATGTATCTTGAGAAAAAAGGATACACCAACTATACAATCTATGAAAAATTAAACAAAGTCGGTGGCAAATGTTGGTCACCAAAGATGAAAGTTAAACACAACGGTAAAGAAGAAGAAAAGAGCTTCGAAACCGGTGCGATCATGGGTGCGATTACTTATCACGCAGTCAGTGAAATGGAAGAATTCGGTGGATACTATCATAAAGGTCCAGACTTCAAAGAAGGCGAACCAAATATGAGAAGAGAATTCAGAAAAGTCACTGGTGAAATTGATCATCCATTTGAACCAAAAGTGAATTTCTCGTTCAAAAAACTCTTTGGTTTAGTAAAACTAAAGAAACAAATGAAGAAACTCAATAAATTAATGCAAACCAAATATGTCGGTTATGACTGCTACGGCCATATCGGTGTCGCTAAAGGTGAATACTTCGGTATTTCTAAAGGTGTCGATGGATATTGCGGTGCGACAAAAGAGAGTTCATTCCCTAACTACATTAAAGGTAGTAACCCAAACCTCAAAGATTTAGCCTTACCATTTGCAGAATTCTGCAGAATCAACGGTGTTGAAGAAGTCCAAAGAATCTGGATTGCTCCATTTACATCATTCGGTTATGGTTTCTTTGATGAAATCCCAGCGGCCTTAGTCATGAAATACTTAGACGTCACAACCGCGTTAGAATTCGTCAATATGAAATTATGGACATGGCAAGAAGGTACACAACAAATCTATGTCCATGTTAATGAAAAATTAATGCATCCAGCGATTTTAGAAACAGAAGTCGTCAAAGTTGAACGTCCAGAAGGCAAAGTCTTAGTGACCACAAAAGGTAAAGATGGCAAACTCAAGACCGAAGAATTCGATAAATTAATCGTCACAACTCCATTAGATTACTTCGCTAACTACGCTGATGCGACAGAAGAAGAAAAAGAATTATTCTCCAAAATCATTCACGAAAGATATTGTGACTTCATCGGTACCTTCGAAGAAGGTAAATCTCCAAATATCTCTGGCTACTTAGTGGAAAACATGGTTCCAGAAAAATTAGGTCACGCGATGGTCTATTACAACAGATGGCAATGCTTAGATAGAGATTGTCCAGCTACAGTCTATGCTTTGGCAAATCACACTGGTTCTCCAGATGTTCCATTTGATAAAGTCATCGAAACAATGGAAGAAGATATGAAGAAAGTTGGCTTCCCAGTCAAAGAAAAACACTTCGTCCAAGAAGTTTATTACTGCCCACACGTTTCTGCACAAGATTATGCAGCGGGTTGGTATGATAGATTAGAAGCTTTACAAGGTAATAAGAATACCTTCTACGCTGGTGAAATTATCTCCTTCGGTGATATGGAAGATACCTGCGCAGCAAGTAAAGATATCATTGGAAGATTCTTCTAATATCAATAGAATCAAACAAATTTGAGAGGGAAACCTCTCTTTTTTGATGTATAATGTAGAACATGAAAATCATTGAAATTAAAGGTGATAACTATACCGGTAAAATTGACCGTATTAGAACTGCATGTCGCGCAATTATTATCAAAGATAATAAACTTTTAGTATCATTTGAGAAAAACACCGATCAATATCAAATCCCTGGTGGTGGATTAGAAAGGGGAGAAAGTGATATTGATTGTGTGAAAAGAGAAGTGAAAGAAGAAACTGGTTATATCATTGATGCGGATGAATGTGTTTTAGAAATAGATGAATATTACGGTCATGAGAAATTCGTCAGTAAATATTTCTTCGGAAACATCATTTCTAAAGGTGAAACTAATCTCACTGATGGAGAAAAGAAAAATGGTATGGAACCAAGATGGATTTCTTTAAAAGAAATATTATCTATTTTTGGTCAGCACGAAAAATATCGAGATATATTTGAAGAAAGAAGAGGAATGTATCTACGCGAATTTACCGCGTTAGAAGAATTATTATGAATGCGAATGTAGATATATCAAACGTCATATTAAAAACAGAAAGATTAACTCTTAGACCATGGAGATATGAAGATCTCGATGATTTTTATGAATACGCGAGTGTCGATGGAGTGGGCCAAAAAGCTGGTTGGTTACCACATAAAAATAAAGAAGAATCTTTAAGAATATTAACTAGTTTTGTTGAGAAAAAGAAAACATTCGCGATTGAATATAACGGCAAAGCAATTGGTTCTGTTGGTATTGAATATTATAATGAAGACGACTTACCAGAATTCAAAGATTTGAAGGGTAGGTCAATTGGTTATGTTTTGGCCAAAGATTATTGGGGACAAGGAATGATGCCAGAAGCCGTCAAAGCGGTAATCAAGTTCTGTTTTCAAGAAATCAAACTTGATTTTTTATCTTGTGGCCATTATCTAGATAATGATAGATCTAGACGAGTCCAAGAGAAATGCGGATTCAAACATTACAAAATGGTGAAGACTGAAACTCAATATGGAGAAAACAAAGATTGCTGGATTTCCATATTATATAACAACATTAAATAGGTTAACATTATAAGAAAACCGCTTTCGAGAAACGGAAAGAAATACCGTTATTAATTAACGGTTTTTTCTTTTTGAATGAGAAAATAAATGGCAAAAATGTCTAAAGTATGAAATACTTGTTGTAGAAGATATGGATTTTGGACAATTGTTCGTCGAGAATTTCGTGATGGTTTTTGAATTAGTCGGATTACTAATTGTTCTTTTTATTAGCGCGCATACGCCTAAAAAGATTAAATTTTACATTCGATTAACAATTGCTTTGTTGTTCTTTTCTACTATAGTTACTGCAGTAGAAAAGTGGACTCAAACTTTCGAAACACTGAGTCTTTGGAGACCAATTTTAACTGCGACTAAATATTCTATTTATCCATTCCTTTTATACTTTGTCATTTTACTTCTTTCTCATATCATTAAACCTATTGAAAAGAAGTGGTTTTATTTTATGCTCATCCCTGCGATAGTGAGTATGCCGTTTTATTATTCTAGTCAGTGGAGTCAATTAATTTTCTACTACACAGAAAATAACTCTTATCAAGGTGGACCACTTAAATATTGGCCTTACATCGTATTTGGACTATATTTATTGCTTTTTGTTGTTTTAAACATTATCCATTTACGTCATTCCACACTAATTAATAGAATTATCGCTTTATATATTGCCTTAGCATCGATGGCAGGAGTGATTGTTCTAGTCGTTTTAGGTATCACAGATAATTACAATCCAATCTTTGCTTCAGCGTTAGTTTTCTATTTTATATTTATATATATAAGAATGGCGAGTATCGATCCGTTAACGGGTTTAAGAAACCGTCAGAGTTATTATCAAGAATTAATTGAAAAAGAAAATAGAATAACATTTGTGGCATCAATTGATATGAATGACTTAAAAGTCATTAATGATAAACAAGGTCACGCTGCAGGAGACCAAGCTTTAGTCACTTTAGCGGAGATCTTAAAAATTCATTCTGGTCAAGGTGCGCATTGCTTCCGTGTTGGTGGTGATGAATTCATGATTTTATATCATGGAAGCACTTTAGAAGAAGTCGAAAGCAGTGTGAAAAAGATGCGTGAAGAATTAGCTAAAACTCCATATTCATGCGCTTTTGGTTACGCAGAAAAGAAATTAAACGCCGCAATTGATGAAGCTATTAAGGCTTCAGATAAATATATGTATGAGAACAAGTATTTGATGAAAAAGGATAAGAAAGATTTATAGCGGGGGTAAATTAACATGAATGCATTAAAAGAGAGAACGAGATTTTATAGCATGTTCTTCCAACCGAACAGTTCTTTAAATATACTTCAGTACTTAGATAATTCCACCGCAGATGAAATCGTCATTGTTGATATGAATAATGACGTCTTTAACCACCTCTATCACGCTAGCGGCAAATACTTTGCCCCTGAAATATCTGGCCTATCCTACAAACGTTTATATAAATACTCTCACGACCACATTGTCCATCCTGATGATTTAAAAGCTTATGAAGATTTAATGGATCCAGATAATTGTCTTGCTAAACTCGAATCTTCACCGATGAGAAATTTCCGCTTTGGACATTTCCGTTATAAATTACAAAATGGTAGTTATCGTTGGGTTGAACAATGCCTTATTACCGGAAAAGAATATGGCTTAAAAGAAGGCGTTTGGAAATTCTATGTCTTTGATATTCATCATCTAAAAACCCGTGAAATCGGTAATATTACAGGTGATGAATTAGACATCAATAGAGACAACTTAACTAACTTATTAAATGAACATGCTTTTACCCAAAAAGCGGATATGGTAGTGAGAGAAAACCGCCAGATTAAATGGTGTGTTTTGGCCATCGATATCGAGCACTTCAAGCTCTTTGATGATTGGTTTGGAAGAGAGACAGGGAACAATTTATTAGGGCAAATCGGCGCTGTTTTGCGTAAAAATGAAGAAAATTGGAATTCTGTTTCTGGGTATTTAGGTCAAGATGACTTTGCTGTTTTATTACCATTTAATATGAGTTTAGTCGGCCAATTATATGAAGCAATTCGTAACATCATTCTTTCATTTGATTTATCCTTTGGCTTTATGCCTGCGATTGGTGTAGGAGTGGTTGAAGATTTCTTAACTGTGGAAGATGTTTTAGATAGAGCCTCGATTGCTTCAAATAAAGCTAAACACGATATTCGTCAAAGGATCTATGTTTACGATTCTGAGATGCACGCTCAATTAGAAAGCGACTATAAGACTTTATATGACTTTATCAAAGCTTTAAAAAATAAAGAAATCACTTTCTATGTCCAACCACAAGTGAGAATTTCCACTCATAAAATCGTTGGTGGTGAAGCCTTAGCGAGATGGATTAAACCGGATGGCAAAATTATCCCACCTGGAGTGTTTATTCCAGTGCTAGAACAATTTGGTTTCGTCGCTGATATGGACCAATATTTATGGGAAGAAGTTTGTATTTGGTTAAAGGGATTGATCGATAAAGGTTTTAAACCGATTCCGATTTCGTTAAATGTTTCTCGCGTCGATATCTTTACTTTTGATGTTCCTAATAAATTTAAAGAATTAGTGGAAAAATATGATTTACCAAAGAATTATTTAAAGATTGAAATTACTGAATCCGCTTATACGCAAGAAGAAATTGTCTCTAGTGTTATTAATCGTTTGCACGAAATGGGCTTTATTGTTTTGATGGATGACTTTGGTAGTGGTTATTCTTCATTAAATATGCTCAACTCCACGAAGATGGATGCGATTAAATTAGATGCCAGATTCTTAAATCATAGTGATGATGAAACTCACGAAAAGACTATCCATATTCTTGAATCAATTATTAATATGGCCAAAATCATTGGAGTTCCGATGATTGTCGAAGGCGTTGAAACCAAAGAACAATCTCGTTTCTTAGAGAGCTTAGGTGTCAGATACGCCCAAGGCTTCTATTTCCATCGCCCAATGCCAATTAAAGACTTTGAAAAATTAATCTGCTACGAACACGATGTTGATCGTCGTGGATTTGTTGTCAAAGTTAATGAACAATTCCGCTTAAGAGAATTCTTAGATAAGAATATTTATAGCGATACAATGTTAAATAACATTATCGGCGCAGTAGCATTCTATTCTTGGCACGATGAATCAGTGGATATTGTTAGATATAATCAACAATTCTATCGTGTCGTTCATGTCCCGGATTTCCAAGAGAAAATCGTGAATATTCAAAATGTGTTACATCCAGATGATAAACCGAGAATTTATAAGTTATTAAAAGATGCAATGGAAGATCGTTTAAATGGTTCGACTGGTGTCTTAAGATTCTACACAATTGATGGTTTATTAACGACCTATATTATGAAGTTCTATTACATCGGCGAAAAAGAAGATGGTTACCGTTTTTATGGTTCCGCTAATAACGTCACCGGATACGCTGATTTACAACAAAAGATGCGCTTAATCACTAAATATTCCAGCGATAGTTTCATCTTTATCAAAAGAGCTAAGAACACAATTACATATACCGTTGCCTCACACGGTCTATCTAAAAGATTAGGATTATCGACAGAACAACTAGAAAAAGAGATGAATGACGGTTCATTCGCAAAGCGAATTGTTGGTAAGAAATCCGTAAATGATGCGATGGAATGTCGCGAGAAAATCATGAATAGAGAAAAAAATAGCTTCTGTTATATCTCTCAAGTGAAAAACACTAAAGGAGAAGTCTTGTCTCTTGAGTTTAGACACGATTATGTGCACGATGAAACGAATAACGTTGACTACATCGTCACAATTCGAGAAGCGATTAAAGAATAAGAACCTTGGAAACAAGGTTTTTTCTTTAGACATTGCTTTTATATCTTTATATAATAAACACATGTTTGACCCAAAGACATGTAAATATCCTTATCCAGAATATACAGATGAACATTATCTTGTCGTGAAGAAAAATGACGGGACTATTTTTGATAAGAATTACCCATATATTGATAATAGTAAATCTTTTAGATTTAAGAAGTGGTGGGTTCGCTTGCTTTTAGTCTCTATCGTTTTCCCAATGACTTATGTAAGATTAGGATTAAGAATTAAAGGTAAAAAGAATTTAAAGAATCATAAAAAAGAACTAGCAAAAGGAGCGATTAGCATCGCTAACCACGTCCATATGTGGGACTATTTATGCGTGATGAATGCAATAAAACCAATTAAACCATATCTTTTAGTGTGGGCTCCAAATGTCAGTGGAGAAAGCGGACCATTAGTGAGAATGGTTGGAGGTATCCCGATTCCCGAAAATGATATGCCAGCGACATTAGCGTATATGGAACATATTGAAAAATTATTTAAAAATAAAGGATGGCTACACATCTATCCAGAAGGGGCGATGTGGGAATATTATCAACCAATTAGACCGTTTAAACATGGCGCGGCTTTTTTTGCGATTAAATATAATAAACCAATTGTCCCAATGGCTTTTTCTTATCGTAAACCATCTTGGATTAGAAGAAAGATATTTAGACAAATTGCTTGTTTTAATCTAAATATTGGTGAACCTCTTTATCCAAATGTGGAATTATCAAAGAAAGAAGCGGAAATAGATTTAATTAAAAGAAGTCACGCTGCGGTGTGCGAGCTCGCAGGCATAAATCCAGAAGAAAATATCTACGAACCAATCTACAATAACTCCAAGAGAATTGATTACTATACCACTGAATATGGTAAAGGATATAAAGGATCTTATTAGCAAAGTGACTAGAGAAATCTAGTTTTTTGTGAAAATTTTTATTTTTAATCAATATTTTATTCAAAAAGTATACCAAAGGTATAAGTGAGAACTAATCTCGCTTTTTATTATTTTTAATCTTTGATTAATAAGAAATTTTAGCAGACTACTTGACAGAGTGCTAAAAATGGTTAATATAATAAGTGTTAGCAGTCGAAGTGTTAGAGTGCTAATAGAAACAATAAGGAGGTTCTTTTATGAGAAACTATTTAACAAACTACGATCCATTTTTCGACCTATTCTTCCCTGTCCAAGGTGAAAATAGCCATTCAATGATGAAGACGGATATTATCGAAAAGGGTGATTCCTATCTCTTGAAAGTTAACATCCCTGGTGTCAAAAAAGAAGATGTTAAAGTCTCTCTTCATGATGAATATTTAACAATTAATGTTAAGTATAAAGAAGAGATCGAGAAAAACGATAAATATCTCTATCAAGAAAGAAGAATGGGAGAATATACCCGTTCATATAATGTCGGTAGAGGAGTGAAAGATGAAGATGTTCATGCCTCTATTGAAGATGGTGTCTTAACTATTACCATCAAGAAAGTTGACCACAAAGAAAAACAAAGTCAATATATCGAAATTAACTAATTAGTGTCCCTTCTTTCTTTGACCCGACTTTAAGCCGGGTCTTTTTTATTTATATAAAAAGGAGTATAATACAAAAAGTCGGGGTGAAAGAATATGAAAAAATTAAGACTACATATTTATATTTTGCTAGGTTTTTTCCTTGTCACATTTATTATTGGCTCATTCGCTGATCAAGCGATTAACCAAGCGTTATTCTCAAGAGATAACGGTTTTGGCTTAACAATTTCAGCGATTGGCACAATCCCAGGATATGGCTGTTTTGCCTTATTAGGTGGGATGTTATTTATCTCCGCGAAAAGAAGTATTGATAACAAAGTCATTAAAATTTTAGCGATGATTTTCTCATTTGCCGCTTATGGCTTAGGTGTCTATTTCTCTGGTAGAGAATTCTTTGGTGAAAATGGCTTTACTAATCCTTCCTTATATTGGTTAGGATTTATCATTGCTGCGGTCATCTTAGCGGGTATAGCCTATTTAGGCTACTATTTAGGAAAACAAAGCGATAATAAGAATTTATGGATTATCATTGTTATCTTATTCGCCGCTTATTTCTTCTCTTTAATTCCTGGAGTTACAGCGTTAAAGAACATCTTCCATCGTCCAAGATATAGATTATTAGCGACAGATGAAGCGCAAGCCGCTGGATTATATTTCCATTCTTGGTGGTTACCTTGTAAGGATTATAAATCCTTTATGGAAACATTAAATGTCACTAAAGAAGAATTCAAATCCTTCCCAAGTGGACACGCTGGAGCGAGTATGGTCTTCCCATTAACCGCTGCATTTATTCCATTTGTGAATAGAAAATATGAAAAGTTACAACTCCCATTGCTTTATGGTGGTTTTGCTTGGGTATTATTCGTTTCATTTACCAGAATGCTCGTTGGTGCGCACTTTTTAAGCGATGTGTCAATGGGTGCGTTATTAACCACAATCTTCTTATTAATTTCTAACGAAGTGATTCTTCACTTTAAACCAGCGCAAAAATACATGGTTGAAGCTTCATTTCCACAAGAAGAACCTGAATTAAATACAAAATAGGGGCTCTAATAATAGAGACCCTTTTTGTTTCTAAATATGGTATAATTGCGATATGAAAAATATTTTATCAATTAAAAGAAGTGGTACTGGAGAAAATGGTGTCATCATTTTCTTCTTAGATAAATGTAAATATCATAGATATTACCGCTCAATTTCCACTAGATTGGGCGAAGATGGTTATATGATTATGACCATCCCTTATCACATCAAGGGCTTTAAACAAAAGTTCGCAGAAGAGTTAAAACAACTCAAAGAAAGTGGTGTGACTAATGTTATTTTGATGTCTCACGGTCGTGGAGATGAGACAATTTATCGCGTTCATAGAACAATTGATATGGTCGTTGATAAATTAATTATCACCTCACCAACTAGAGGAGTGATTCATTTTAAAAACACTCCAACATTAGTTTTATGGGGCGATAAATATAAACCATTAATAGCCCACGATATCTTTAACCAAGCCAAAAATAGAAAGAATTATCAATTCATCGGTTATCCAAATGTCACTAAATATTTATTCGCTGGTGTTGGTTATTCTAGATATCATGATCGTTATGATAAAAGGCCAAAGAAAACATTCTTTGATGTCGATAAATATTTCCACATTGAAGAAGATGTTATCGAAGATATTAATCTATTTATTAAAGAAAATAGAGTTAAAGAAAAACTCGCTGTTTTCTCTGAAAACTATCTCCCCTTCAATAGTGGAGTAAATATCTTAACTTATGGCTTAAAAACCGAATTAGAAAAAGTCGGTAAGAAAGTCTATCCAGTTACATTAAAACTTAAAGGCGTTGATTATGAAGCATATAGCCAAGATAAAAACGTCATCGTTTTCCCATCTATCAAGTTACCTGGTAAAAACGCCGAAAAAGAAGCTTTGATTATGACCTTTAGAGTCGCTCATAACATGAAATACTTAAGAGCGTATCAATTCACATATATTCAACTTCAAACTGAATTTACTATCTCCGCGAGTGCGCTTTTACTAAGAAAAATTGATAACGTTCCAATGGTCTATACCGCGCATACAATGTGGAATGATATGGTCAATAAAAGATTCCCGAAAGTCTTGGCGAAAATCTTCAATTTTGGACTCAATAAATTCTTATTAATCCCACCTTTAAAATTCACAGATTTAATGACGGTTCCAACACAAAAAGTTAAAGACTATTATATTAAAACGTGGGGTAAGAGCGAACCAATCGTTGTCATCCCTGGATGCGTCGATGGAAATAACTTCGTCTTACAAGATGGAGATGAAGAAACTTTAGAGAAATATAAAGAGACTTATCGTATCAAAGATAAGACCGTTATCGGCTTTATTGGCAGAGTCTCCAAAGAGAAGAGTATTG
Source organism: Bacilli bacterium (assembly GCA_045631885.1). GTDB lineage: Bacteria > Bacillota_I > Bacilli_A > RFN20 > CAG-826 > CAJOLV01. The sequence goes on along the minus strand of JAZQVN010000016.1, from coordinate 2,300 downwards.
ATATATTACTCGATTATTATGAGAGATTTGCCGAGAATAACGACAATGTTGTCTTAATGATTGTCGGTGATGGACCTCATTTCGACACTCTCCAAAAGAGAATTGCGACGAGTAAATTCTTCGATCGAATCATCTTTACAGGTGGAGTTCCAAACACTTCATTGAAGTATTACTACAGACTATTTGATGTCTTCTGTACAGCCTCCACATTTGAGACACAAGGTCTCACATATATTGAGTCAATGTGGTGTAAGATTCCAATCTTAGCAAAATACGATCACTGCTTAGATCATTTCCTCAATAGTGGTGTTAACGGCATCACCTTTGAAGACTATGATTCTTGGGAAGAAGGCTTAAACAAAATCCTTAATGATGAGAAGGTCAGACAAGGGATTATTGATGAAGCATATAAGACCGCGTTAACATACGCGAAAGATGTGTGGGCAAAGAAGATGTTCTATCTCTACACACAAGCCAAGTTATTTAACGAAGGCAAAATTAAAGAAGTTAATTACGATGAATTTAATAAAATTGGAAAAGGAGAATAAAATTCATGGAATTAAAAGGAAGTAAAACAGAAAAGAATTTGATGGAAGCATTCGCAGGTGAATCTCAAGCGAGAAACAAATACACCTACTTCGCATCAAAAGCCAAAAAGGAAGGGTTTGAACAAATCGCGGCGATCTTTTTAGAAACCGCAGATAACGAAAAAGAACACGCTGAATTATGGTTCAAATATCTCCATAACGGCCAAATTCCAACCACAGAAGAAAATTTATTAGCCGCGGCAGAAGGTGAAAACTTCGAACATACAGATATGTATAAGAGAATGGCACAAGAAGCTAGAGAAGAAGGTTTCATGGAAATCGCTGCTAAATTCGAATTAGTTGGTAAGATTGAAGCTGAACACGAAAAGAGATATCTCAAATTATTAGAAAATCTCAAAACAGACAAAGTCTTCATCGCCGATGATGTCGTCGTTTGGAAATGCAGAAACTGCGGACATATCCACGTTGGCAAAAAAGCTCCAGAAATCTGCCCAACATGCAATCACGCGAAGAGTTTCTTTGAATTAAGAGTGGAGAATTACTAATCTATGATTTTAAATATCAGAAATAAATGGATATCATTTGGGGGTTCTTCTGAAGTTAAAGATCAAAACGAACGAGAAGTCATGAAAGTGAAAGGCAAATTCTTTACTTTCACACGCAAGAAATTCGTTCAAGACTTACAAGGTAACACCAAATATATCGTCAGGAATAAATTCTGGAGATTGTTCCGTTATAGCGCTTTTGTTTATAACAACAAAGGTGAAAAAGTTTGCACAATCAAAAGAAAGATTTTCTCATTGCATGATCATTATTTCATTGAATCATCGATGGGTGACCTTCAAATCAGAGGAAATATCTTATTATTCAATTACGCTGTTTTGCTAAATGGTCAAGAAGTTGGTCATATCGCGAGAAATATCTCTTTGAGAGATTCATTCACATTAACAATCTCTGATAGTTTTGATATGTACACATTTGTCGCGTTAGTTATCGCGATTGATAACATTACCGACAGAAGACAAGCTGATAGCAGTAATTAATAATGTCAGACGATTATAACAACAATAACAACAATTTTAATTTGCCTAATTGTGGTCTTAACAGTCAGGGGAAGATCGGTTTTGATTCTCCCCCTCCGCCAGGGCAAAAAGGCTTAAAACCAGAGAGATATCAAAAAAGATTACCTCTTAAACCTTTAAGAGTGTTTAATAATCTCTTCTTTATTTTCGGTATTATCGCATCGGTTTTAACGATGATGTATTACTTATTACCGGTATTTTCGGTAATTATCGGAGCTGTCTTAGCCATTATCATCTTCTTCTTTATGATTGCCTCAGTAATCTTTACTTTAGGCTTATCATTAACTAATGAAGAATATCGTTACTGGATTGGCTATCACATGATGGATATCCCTAATTTTTTCTTCGATGTTGCGAATAATGTCGCCACTTTAGAGCCTTTCTTCCCCGCGGTAGCCTTTAGCGCTCTAACATTAAACTCATTAAGTTTACTTTTAAGCATCATTGGTCAATGCAAGATTAAAAGACATTTTGTTAGTTTTATCGTCATCAATTCAATTTTCATTACATTCACACTTTTCTTCATCGCTTTATTCTTTATGGGCGGTGGGCATATCTTCTCTAATAATTAATTATTATTTAATATAAAAAACACTTGATTTTACTTTCTTATTCATTGATAATATTTAAGCGCTGTCAAGTGGACCTGTGGTGTAGCGGTTAACATGTC
>JAZQVN010000015.1:0-72991 GCA_045631885.1 Bacilli bacterium | reverse complement strand
CAATTTGCTTTATCAGACAAGAGTAAATTTAAAGAAAGAAATCCAAAAGACTTAGCTAATAAGATTGACTACTGGTTAGACCATGATGAAGAAAGAAAAGCGGAAGCTAAAAAGTATATTGGCTTAGGTGATAAGTATAATATTGATTATTCAATTAAAGCGCTCATCCAGTTATTCGAAGACGCTTTGAAAAAATAGAAAAAAGGAAACCGCAATTTGGTTTCCTTTTTCGTTGCTCAAATGCTTAATTGCAACATTTTTTCATTATTTCTTCTTCAAGAACTTTTTCTATGTTTATATCTTTTTCTATGTTAATGTTCTCTCTCAAATCCTTAAGATCGTTGAACGCTTTGATTTTTGGGTTGGTTAAAACCGTGATTATGATCCTATTTTCAGATACATAAACATCTTCAGTTTTAGATAACTCGATATACTTATTTAAATTACTCTTAAGTTCTTCAACAGTTATTTCAATCACGATTCTTTCCTCAATCACTAAAAGAAAAATTGTACGATATTTATTATTCGTTATTCTTGTGAATAGTTATCGAAGTAACCTTGAACAAGGACAACTGGAGTGCCCTTATCACCAGAGCCAGAGGTGAGGTCGCATAAGGAACCAATGAGGTCTGTTAATTGACGAGGAGTGGTGCCTTCTGAGGCCATTTTCCCTACTAAATCCGCCTCTTTTTCTTTAATTTTCGCTCTAATGGCTTCTTTTAATTCTTCTCCAGATAAGTCTTTAAATTCATTATCAGCGAGGAATTTTAATTTGAGTTCATTAGGGGTTCCAACGAGTCCTTTGGTGAAGAATGGGGAGACAACTGGGTCCGCTAATTCCCAGATTTTACCTTGTGGATCTTTGAACGCGCCATCGCCATAAACCATGACTTCGACGTGCTTACCAGTTCTCTCTAAGATATCTTTTTGAATTCCTTCAACAAAGCCTTGAGCGTTTCTTGGGAATAATTTAACGGTTTCTTCTGTGGCTTTATTACTACCGAGTAAACCGTATTTTTCATTACATCCACTTCCATTCACTGGAGCGGTAAGTATGTCATCTAAACCTAAGACGATTTCCGCACCTTTTTCTAATAAGATTCTCTTAGTTCTCTTTCTGGTGTGGATATCACAGTTTAAGATTTTCTTTGTGTAATCTAAGATGGCTTTTGGTTGATTAGCGAAGATTACTTCAGCTTCGCAGTTTTCCGCTTTAATTAAATCAACATAGTAATCAATATAATCAACACCGGTGAATTCATGAACTTTATATCCAAACAATTCTCTATATTTTTCTAATGATAAGACATCGCTATAAGGATTAACGCCTTTTTCATCTAATTCATCATAAGTTAATAAGGCATTACCAACTTCATCAGATGGATATGAGAGCATTAAGACGATTTTATCAACGCCTCTCGCCATACCTTTTAATAAGATAGCGAATCTATTTCTACTTAAGATTGGGAAGATAACACCGATCGTGCCACCTTTGAATTTGTCGTGAACATCTTTTGCGATGTCATCGACACTCGCATAGTTTCCTTGACATCTAGCGACAACGCTTTCTGTCACCGCGATAACATCACGGTCATGAAGTTCAAATGGTTCGTTTTTACTGGCTTGTAAAACGCTTTCCACAACGATTTTTCCAAGGTCGTCACCTTGTTTGACAATTGGTAGTCTAATGCCTCTACTAGTTGTTCCGACAAATCTTGACATAACTATTTCTCCTTTTTAATAATGTTACGTGCAATATAGACACCACAAGCTGAAGCTTGTGCTAATCCCCTAGTTAATCCGGCTCCATCTCCTGCCACATATAAGTGAGAGATGCCTTCGACTTCTAATTCATTATTCATATCTGGGTGAGCGCTATAATATTTGGCTTCAACACCATAGAGTAATGTATGTTCTGTGGCAATGCCAGGAGTGATCTTATCTAAGACTTCAATCATTTCAATAATTGAACGCATTGTTTTATATGGTAAGGCTAACGCTAAATCTCCAGGAACGGCTTCTTTTAATGTTGGTCTAGTAAAACCTTCCGCGATTCTCTTTGGAGTGGATCTTCTTCCTAATTTGACATCACCATATTTTTGAACGATGACTGAACCACAGGCTAATTGGTTAGCTAAGGAAGAGACTTTTAAAGCGTATTCATTTGGTTTTTTAAATGGTTCTTCGAAGTGGTGGGAAACTAATAAAGCAAAGTTGGTGTTTGGTGAAGATAATTTAGGATCATTATATGAATGACCATTAACATTCATCACGCCTTCATAATTCTCAACGACGACATGTCCGCCTGGATTAGAACAAAATGTTCTAACTGTGGAGCCAACACTTGTTTTATATAAGAATTTACCCTCGTAAAGGTTTTCATTAATTTCTTCCATGACCATGTTTGGACATTCGACACGGACACCGATATCGACTTGGGTTTGATTCATTTCGATGTGGTATTTTTCAAATAAGCCGCTTAACCATTTGCTGCCTTCTCTACCAACACCTAAAACAACATAATTACCTTCAATCTTTTCACCGTCTTCCAAAATAACACCTTTAACAGCCTTATCTTCAACGATGATGTCAGTAACTCTCGTGGAGAATTTGACATCGATTTTATCTTTCATAGAATCAAAGATTCTCGCGAGAATTTTAATATTTTCTTCAGTTCCTAAATGTCTGACTTTGCCACGTAAAAGCTTGACACCAACGCTCATCGCACGGTGTTCGATTTCTCTAACCTTAGGTGTATCTGGATTAGTGATAACTTTAGTCGCACCAAAAGATAAGTTGATATCATCAACATATTTAATAATAGACATTAATTCATCTGGATCCATGTAGTCGGTTAACCAACCACCGAATTCAGTAGTAATATTGAATTTACCATCGGAATACGCACCTGCTCCACCGAAACCATTGGTAATCGCGCAAGCTGGGTAGCATTCTCTATAACCTTTTTGGTTAATTGGACATTTATCTAATTTATGTTCTAAGACTGGACACTTTCTTTCTAAAATACTTTTGCCTCGATCGATTAAGAGTATCTTTAAATCGCTTCTCTTGTTTGCGAGTTCATAAGCGCACATATAACCACTTGGGCCAGCGCCGACTATGATGACATCATATTTCATATGTGGTGCCTCCTAGAAAAAACACAAGAAAATTATATCATCCATTGAATTACATATCAGTATTTTTCTTATAAAAATAAAAAGTATAATATTTGACTAAAATAAGATAAAATGAGACAATGTGTATCATAGGTGAAAATTATGACAAATCATAGTGTTAAAAAAGCAATGAAAGATGGTATTATCCGTCTTCTCAAGAAACAAAACTTTCTAAAAATTACAGTTACAGACCTCATTAAGGAATCTGGTGTTTCTCGTGCATCGTTCTATCGTATGTATCATACAGTTGATGAAGTTGTCGATGAAGTCATGCTTGATGTGAAGAAGAGTTTTCAAACAAGAGTAATCCCAATCATTTATTCTAATAACGAATCAGCGATTAAAGAAATCATGAAAGAATTCTTCACCAAGGTTCAAAATAATGCGATCCCAATCATTGATTTCCTTCCAGAGAATATTCCATTCCTCGCTGGTAAATTAGAACACAATGCTTTAATTAGTAGAAGCCAAAAATTCCAAAACATTGATGATAAATTTTCTTTAAGTTTATACATTGTGACAGTCGTCACCATCGCAAGAGTTTGGGGATATTACGGCTTCCAAGAAAGCGTTGATGACATAGTTAACTACACATATCACAAAATCTATAATAAATAACAAAAAACCCGCAAAAGGAGCTTAAAATGTCAGAAATTTATAATTTTTCTCTTGTTTCAGGAGATGGAAAAGTCGTTAACTTAAAAGACTTCAAAGGTAAAGTAATTCTCGTTGTTAATACCGCGACAGGATGTGGCTTTACACCTCAATATGCTCCAATAGAAGAGATGTATAAAAAGTATCACGATAAAGGATTAGAAATACTTGACATTCCTTGCAATCAATTCGGTGGACAAACTCCTGGTAATGATGAAGAGATTCACGAGTTCTGCCAATTACATTTCAACACAACATTCCCACAAATGAAGAAAGCGGATGTAAATGGCCCAAACGAATTACCATTATTCACTTATCTCAAATCACAAAAAGGTTTTGAAGGATTTGGAGAAGGTGAAAGCGCGGCATTCATGAAGCAGTTCCTTGCGAAGATGGATCCTGATTATGAAAGTAAAAGCGATATTAAATGGAACTTCACAAAATTCTTAATTGATAGAAATGGTGAAGTATATAAAAGATATGAACCAACTCATCCATTAGAAGACTTGGTTAATGATATTGAAAAATTGTTATAAAAAAAGATAGGCCATTAAGGTCTATCTTTTAATTTTGTTATTAACTTATTTACCTGAAACAGCGATTTTCTTGATAAGTAATGATGGTGCGGAAACTCCAGATGGAGAGATTTCGCTATCACTTCCGACTTCAAGAACGTCGTTGAAGATTTCTAATAAGTTGCCACTGACGGTGATTAAGTCTAATGCTCTATCGCGTTTACCATCTTTGATGAGGTAACCAGTGGATTGTAATGAGAAGTTACCACTTTGTGGATTCATACCGGCGTGTAAACCGCTGACATCAGTGATTAAGACACCATCACCAATCTCTTGGAATAATTCTTCTTGAGATTTTTTACCTGGTTTTAAGATTGTGAAACATGTGGATGTTCCCATCTTGCCACCGGAACGATAACCATTACCTGTGGATTGAACGCCGTCTTTTGCAGCGGTGGTCAAATTATATAAGTAAGTCATTAAGACACCATTTTTGAATAATGGTTTGTTATATGTGGCAACACCTTCATCGTCGAACCATCTGCTAAATAAGTTCTTATCGAGTGGTCTTTCTTCGATTGTTACTTTCTTAGAAAGAACTTGTTGATTTAATTTACCAATGAATAAACTGGATTGTTTTTGGACTTCTTCAGCGTCGCAGTGACCGATTAAGGCGGACATAAAGCTTCTAACGACTGATGGAGCTAAAACGGCTTTATAATTATTGGTTTCACATGGATCGCCATCTAATTGATCGACTGTATCTTTAGCAATCTTTGTTGCGAGTTTTTTGATATCAGCTTTGCTGAAATCATTGTCAAATAAGAAATCATATCCGGATTTTGTTTGTTTACCATTGCTGGCAACAGCTTGACCAATATAAACAAAGTAATTGGATTTTTGGAAGAGTTTTAATCCTTTAGTGTTGATTAATGTCACTTTGGATGTGGATTCTTCATATTCACAACCAGCGACTTCAACGATGCGTTGATCGTAGGCTCTTAATTCTTTTTCTAATTCTTTTAATTTAGCGATCTTTTCATCGATGCTAACTTTATCTAAATCAGGATTGAAAGTATTAACTTTCTTATATTTTGGTGAGCCTTCGAAGATGAACATTGGGTCTTCATTTTCAATGACCGCAGCGTTCGCAGCGATTTCTCTGACTAAATATTCGGCTTTTTCTTTATTCCAAACATCGCAGCTGGCCGCGCCGAATTTACCATTAATCATACCTCTAGCGAGGATGGTATAACCGTTATTATCGGTGTAGCCTTCGATATTGCCGTGGAATAATTCGATAGTTAAGGAACGAGATTCACTAATATATAATTCTGCTTCTTCGATTCCAGCTTCTTTAGCTAATTTGAAAAATAAATCGAACTTCATATTACTTTAATTCTCCTCCTCTTCCACCGACGGTAATTTGACTGACTCTTAAGGTTGGTTGACCAACGTTGGTTCTAATAGAACCAGAAGCGGCACCACACATACCTTGAGCGAGTTTGAGATCGTTACCAACCATATCGATATGTTTCAAGATTTCAAAACCTTTACCGATTAAGGTTGCACCTTTAACTGGTTCTGCGACTTTGCCATCTCTGATGATGTAAGCTTCAGAACAACCAAAGTTGAATTCGCCTGTTGTTGGATCAACGGAACCACCGTTAAAGCTAACAGCGTATAAACCTAACTTCGTGGCTTTAATAATTTCTTCAGGTGTGCTCTTACCATTACAAATATAGGTATTGGACATACGTGAAGTTGGGCAGTAGCGATAATTTTGTCTACGACAAGCACCGTTACCTTGTCTTCCCATTCTTCTACCGTTTAAATCATCAATCATGTAATCGTTTAATTTACCATTTTTGATTAATAAACGTTTGGAACCGAGGTTGCCTTCATCATCGATGTCGATGGAACCCCATTCTCCTGGCATTGTGCTATCATCAACCGCGCTAACGATTGGGGAAGCAACCATGTCACCGATTTTATTCTTTGAGAAGCAAGAAATACCTTTAGCAACGGAACTGGATTCTAATGGGTGACCACAAGATTCGTGGAATAAGACACCGCCCCAACCATTACCAATAACAACTGGCATAACGCCACTTGGGCATTCTTTCGCTGTTAACATCAATAAAGCTGTTTCCGCGGCTTTTCTAGCGACTTCTCTCACGTGAACTTTAGTTCTGAAATAAGAGATATCACCTTGAGCACCTGGACCTTCAAAGCCTGTTTCAAATCCGTTTTGATCAGCGACGATAACCATAAAAGCTAATCTACCGAATTCAGTATCGCGTTTGAACCATTTGCCTTTGGAATTGAAGATAGCTACAAATCTATGATTTGCACTGAATGAGCCAACTGTTCTGACAATTCTTGGATCATTCATTGATTGGATTTCATCAATACCTTCTCTCACTAAATCGATTTTGTCTTGTAAAGAAACGTTATCATATGAGTTAGTAATAGGATTTCTATTCTTTGTTCTAATCATATCGAGTTTCTCGACAGTAATAAGTCTTTCACTGTGGAAGGACTTGTTTAATGAACCCGCTAGTTTTAATAAACCTTTTTTGGATAAATCATTTGTGTAACCGTAAACACATTGATTTTCTTTTAATAAACGTAAACCAACACCACACATGGAATTACTGCTGGCTGTCTCTACTTTACCGTTTTCAATTGATAAACCAGATGAGTGAGAATCTTCGAAAAAGATTTCAGCGTAATCCGCACCGGTAGCAAGGGCTTCGTTTAAAACTTCAATAGCAAGTTTTTTACTAATCATTCTTAAACACCTCCTTGTTTATGAATGAAAAAAGAATAACACAACACGATAAAATATCGCAATAACTATGCATAGCAAAGTTATCTGAGATATAGATTGAGACAAAAATGTTTTAAGAATACAAGAGGTAAACAAGGAATTTTCAATAACCTACAACATATTGTATAAATGGTGCAGCATTACAGTAATAAAATAATCCGTGTATTCACCGATTATTCAAAAAATAACAAGTGTTTTGCGGCGAATTTATTTTAAAACCTAGATATTTTGTATTTTCACATAAACAAAAAGAAAACCGGAATTGCTCCGGTAAACTTATCCTTAAAATCATTTCTCTACTTTGATGTATTTTATCTTTTCGACTTGCTCAATAGAGTTACTTACTCTTAGCATTTCGTGATAAACTCTTTCTCTTAAATCTTCCATTGCTTCCACTCTTGAGAGTTCTTCGTTCGGGAATAGTGGACCTGATAAATAACTAATTAGTCTTGGTCTTTTTGATAATTTTCTCTTTTGCCAGGTATGGGTCAAAACATAAACTGGTTTCTTATTATCAACAGGAAAACGGAATGAATCTTTTCTAAATGGTCTAATCTTTGTGTAGTATGGCCAAATGTGTGCTTCTGGATAAATGGTGATTGCTCTTTTCTTCGCATTAACTCTTGTTTTGATACATTCATTAAATGGTCCAACCTCATCAATCGAGGTGTATAAAGGAATTGCCCCTAACATAGTGACAATACCTTTTAAGCCCTTGATTGATACAGCTTCTCTTCCTACGACAATATAATTTCTTTTTGGCGAAAGAATATTAGGCGTAAACGCATCCGCCATACCGTGTGTGTGGTTACTATAAACAAAATATCCTGTGTGTTTGCATCTTTTTAACAAAGCCTTGTTTTTAATCCTTTGATGGAAGAAGCCTTGATTAATTAAGTACACTAGTGGTCTAGCAATAATGTTATAAATGATGAATTCAAAGAATCTCCAAATAGGATTCTTGTGAATATATTTAAATGGTTTTTTACTCTTTTTGACTTCAATTTTGCTAAAAGCAAAGTCATCATTTAATTCATCTGAATAATAATATTTCACTAATTTATTACGATTTATCGGATCAGAGTAAGTCAAAATCATTTTTCTTACTTTTTCTAAGCAGATTTCTCGACTGTATGATTTAGTGAATCCTAAATATTGTTCAGAACATTCTTTCTTTTCTTTAGGATGTTCAATCCAATAATCGATTTTATCGGTTAAATCTTCGATTGAATGTTCTCTAAAGAGGTTCTTTTCGCTTAATGCGACTGATTTAATCGCGCTTTTCTTAGAATCGCATATAATTGGGACTAATCCACAGCTAATAGCCTCTAAACAGGATATACCTTCATTTTCCGCATCCGCAGGATGGACATATAAATCACAAGAATTAATGATATCCACTAAGGATTCACGAGAAACAAATAGTGTGATTGGAGGAATAACTCCTAGATCTTTTGCTAATTTAACAATTTCTTCTTTATAAGAACCTTGTCCCGCAAATACTAATTGAATATTGTCTTTATGTTTACTTTTAGCGACCGCTTTTATAAGGGCTTCGTGGTTCTTTTCTTTAGCAAATCTTCCGATAAACAAGATATTGAAGTGTTTTGAGTAAGTTGAATCTCTTTGAACATCTCTTCTTTGATAAACATCATCAACACCGCTAGAGATGATATATGAATTAGTTCTTCTTTTAACTGAGCCTTCAAAAATCATCTTTGTAAATTCAGTTGGATATTGAACAGCGTTAGCAAGACTATATAAATGTTTAAAATAGTATTTATAAATAGTGTTGTTCGCAAAGCGAACATTCATCAACTTATATTGAGAAGTAACGCTTTCCGCTTGTGCGTGGAAACTTGTAGTAATTGGTACACCTAGTTTTTTAGCGATTTTCGCGACTTTATAACCCAAACCAAAAGGCATCATGATGTGAACAACATCAGCGTCATTAATAATTTCTTTTAAGAATTTATTATTTGCGTTATTTAAAATCGCACTATTGAGTTTAGAAATAGGGTCAATTGAGTCTGCGCTATCAATCTTTTTAACTAAGTAGTAATTAACTAGATTACCAGAATTCTTTTCCACATTAGGAGATAACAAACGAACATCATCTCCGCTTGAGTGTAGATATCTAATAATATTCATGCAATCAAAAACGGTTCCATAATTTTCCCCGTCAAGTGCATCCATTACTACTAATACTTTCATATTTAATTACTTCTAATAATTGTCCCGGTTTCTTCTTTTATTGCAGAAGTGGCTTTTTCTAATGATGAAATAATAGCCACGCCATTTGGGCAAGCTTTCAAGAACATTAAACAAGCTTGAACTTTTGGTAACATACTACCTTTGGCAAAGTGACCTTGAGCAATATATTCATCTAGTTCGGTTGTTGAAACTTCTTCTAATTTCTTTTGATTTGGTTTATTGAAATTGATACAAACATTATCTACTGCGGTGAGTATCACCAAATAATCAGCGTGGGTTAGTTCTGCGACTTTCGCACTGGCAAAATCTTTATCGATAACCGCAGCTACTCCAGTTAGAGATCCATCCTCATTTCTGATGACGGGAATGCCGCCTCCACCTGCACAAATAACGACATGTTTGTTATCCACTAATGTTTTAATAGATTCTTTTTCAACGATATCAATTGGTAGTGGTGAAGGAACTACTCTTCGATATCCTCTTCCAGCATCTTCTTTAAAAATATATCCCGTTTTTGCAGCGATTTCTCTACTTTCTGCTTCAGAATAGAATTTTCCAATTGGTTTTGTGGGATTAGAAAAACCAGGGTCATCTTTATCGACGACAACTTGAGAAACAATCGTCGTGACTGGGCGATGAATACCTAGTTCATGTAAACGATTATCAATCGCGTTTTGGATATGAAAACCGATATATCCTTCTGACATCGCTCCACATTCTGGGAATGGCATATCTGGAACATTGTCATTAGTAAAAGCGAGGTTAATCATACCAACCTGTGGACCATTACCGTGGACTATAATTACTTCGTGCCAATTCTGAATTAATTCAACAATTGGGACAGCGACTTTCTTTAGTAATTCTTTTTGTTCTTCTGCGTTATTTCCTAACGCGTTTCCACCGAGGGAAATAACATATCTACTCATGTTTTTGTTTATTGAATTTGTCTAATAAATATTCGTAAGCTCTTTTGAGTTCTTGACCAACTTCAATGATTTCTCTTTCTTTGACTCTCTTAAGTCCTTCTTGAATAATCTTGGAGTTATCATGACTCATTAAATAAGCAATCTTCTCTACGAATTCTCGATTGTTTTTACCTTTATAGCAATCTCTTCCATCTTCTAACCAATCAGAATAGACACCGATGTCTCTAATTAAGACTGGGCAAGATGATGCTAAAGATTCTAATACGACAATACCTTCTGTTTCTTCATATGATGGGAAGAATAAACATTCAGCGTATCTATATGCACCTTTAATAATTGCATTATCAATATAACCAGGCATTTCAACATTAGATGGTCTCTTCTTAATTGCTTTCAAAACATTTGGTTGAGTTAAGATTCTTTGTAAGGCACCAAACCAGATAAATCTGACATCTGGAAAACTCTTTGCGACTTCAAAGAAGTCCTTGATGCCTTTTCTATTAAATGGGAATCCAACACCCATGACGACCTTTTCATTTTCTTTGATATGGAAATGATTTTTGAAGTCTTCTATTTTCTTTTCGTCTCTCGCGTATTCTTTTGGATCAATACCGTTAGAGACATAAATTACTTCTGTACCTAAGTTGTACGCATCGATACATCTTTTAGAATACTCCGTAGGAGTAATAATATAATCAGCGTTTTTATAAAACCACATTAAATTAGGATTAAACCATAACGCCATTGCTTTCCATCCTCTAAAAGAGTTTCTAAAGTCTTCTTTCGTGGAATGACCATGGACAATAACTGGAATTCCTTTTTTCTTTAATCTTTTTAATAATCTTTTGCTATCTGGAAAATAAGTATTGATATGCGCGATATCGTATGTGTCTTTTGGATCAAGCGTATATTCAATTCCTGCGCTAGTTAACGCGGCGATTTGGTGTCTTAAAGCACGTCCGATTCCAGACTTTTGGATTTTCTCTTGTTTTTCAAAATAAAGTAAAACTTTCATATTCGGTACCTAATTCATTTTTGCACAATCAAAACTTAAAGTCGATATTGCGATTTGCCCTAATGGCTTCAAAGAACCTTTTATTTCTTTTCATAAATATGAAGATGATATAACTAACCACCATAACTGATAGGTGCACTAATATATGTTAAAACAGCGTAAGTCGCTGCGATTAATCCATTCGTGACTATATCTTTTTGTGTGATTTCAAACTTATGTTTTTTCATGCAAAACAATTATAGACTCTATTTACGCAAAAATCTTTAAAATATTCGTGTTTTGCATTACTTTTTATTATTTTTTTAACAATTGTTTAACATTGTTAGCATAAGAGGATACAAAAAATAATAAATAATTTTATTATTGCAAAAGATTGCAAAAGTATAGTAAAATACAAGCGAGGAGATTTTACGATTATGGCAAAAGAAAATGGTATTGTTTACGTTAGAATGGACGCTGATTTAAAAAGAGAAGCAGAAGCTATTTTAGATCAACTTGGTGTTAGTGCTTCTGGTGCGGTTCAAATGTTTTATAAGCAAATAATCATGAACAAAGGTCTTCCTTTTGAATTGAAATTACCAAAGCAATCTATTTTTATTGAAGATTACACTGATGAAGAACTAATTGAAAGTTTAGAAAAAACTCACAAAGATTATGAAAATGGAAACTACTACACCTCAGAAGAAGTTAAAGAGATGTTGTTTGGTAAAGGCAGAAAAAGATGAAAAAATACAAAGTCCATTTTTCTAGAGAAAGTGTTTTGGATTTAGATTCTATTAAATTTTATATTGTAACAACTTTTCAGTTAGTAAAAGCTGCTGACTATATCGTGAAAAATATTTACTTAAAATGTGATAATCTTAAAACGATGCCAAATAGAAACCCTGTTGTGTTTATCGGAGAAAGTGGAAATCAATATCGTAGAGTTAAAGAAAGCAATTACAATGCTTTTTATTTGATACATGAAGAAACAAACACAGTTGAAATTGTTAGAGTCCTATATTGTAAAATGAATTATTCTGGTGTATTGCATGACTCATTTGAAGACGGGAGGGACGATGGAACATGTGCTCTTGAAGACCCCGGGGCTCAATAAAATAATTTTATTTAAAAATATTTTGACTATTAATACCATGATTTGATAAAGTGTATATCGCAAACTTTCTTGGACGAAGTTACTGTTCCAGGCGGAAGGAGAAATTATGAAAAAAGGTATTCACCCAAATTACAATCGTTGCACAGTCACCTGCGTTTCCTGCGGTACCACATTCGAAACAGGTTCCGTTTTAAAGGAAATCAAAGTTGATACATGCTCAAATTGCCACCCATTCTATACTGGCAAACAAAGATTCGTACAAAGTGATGGTCGTGTCGACCGCTTCAATCGTAAATACGGTCTTAAATAAGAAAAAGAAAGTTACCGGAGAAATCCGGTTTTCTTCACTATTTTAATATTATTAAAGGAGGCTCATTCGCCATGGAAAAGAAAAGATTCTATATTACTACCCCAATTTATTACCCAAGTGCAAAATTACACATCGGTCATGCGTACTGCACAACCTTAACTGATGTTTTTGCCCGTTATAAACGAATGAGAGGTTTTGAATGTTATTTTTTAACAGGCGCGGATGAACACGGACAAAAAATAGAAGAGAACGCGAAGAAAGCAGGCGTTACTCCTCAAGAATTTGTCGATAACATCGTCGAAGGTTTCCATAAATTATGGGAATTACTTCATATTTCTAATGATGACTTTATTAGAACTACACAAGATAGACATATTAAAACCGTCCAAAAGATCTTCTCTCATATGTTAGAACATGAAGATATTTACCTTGGTAAATATAAAGGATGGTATTGCACACCTTGTGAATCTTTCTGGACTGACACTCAAGTTGGACCAGAACACGTTTGCCCTGACTGCGGTAGACCAGTTCATGAAGCGGAAGAAGAAGCTTATTTCTTCAAAACCAGTAAATATGTTGATAGTTTATTAAAATTCTATGATGAGAATCCAAAATTCTTATTACCAGAATCTAGAAAGAATGAAATGATCAACACATTTATCAAACCAGGATTAGATGATTTATGCGTTTCTAGAACAAGCTTCACTTGGGGCATTCAAATTAAAGAAAATCCAAAACACGTCATCTATGTTTGGTTAGATGCTCTAACCAATTACATCTCCGCGTTAGGATACGGAAGTGATAACGAAGAATTATTTAAGAAGTTCTGGGAAGATCCAGAATGTGAAATTATTCACATTTTAGGCGCGGATATCACGAGATTCCACGCGATTTATTGGCCAATGTTCCTTGAATCTATCAATGTCAGAAAACCAGATAGAGAATTAATCCATGGTTTATTAATGATGAGAGATAGCAAGATGAGTAAATCTAAAGGTAATGTTGTTGACCCATACCCACTCGTGGAAAGATATGGTGTTGATGCAGTTAGATATTACTTAACTAGAGAAGTGACCTTTGGTCAAGATGGCTCGTTTACTCCAGAACAATTCGTGGAAAGAACTAATACCGACTTAGCTAACTCCTTAGGTAATTTATTAAATAGAACTGTTTCTATGATTAATAAATATTTCCAAGGAAATATCCCATCTTATCAAGGCAAAGTTACTCCATTTGATGGAGAACTTGAAAGCGTTATTAACGCATCAGTTAAACAATATGAGAATCTTTTAGATGATTTAAAGATTACTGAAGCTATTACATGTGCGATGGATATCGTTAATAGAGCGAATAAATATATTGATGAAACCACTCCATGGGCTTTAGCTAAGGATGAATCTAAACAAAAAGATTTAGCGAGTGTCATGAATCACTTAGCGACAGCCTTATTTGTCGCTGGAAATTTATTAAAACCAGTCTTAGTGACCGCTTCTGATAAGTTATTTGCCCAATTAGGATTAAATCCAGAAGAAGTCAAATATGACCAAGTATATGATTTATCATATTTAGGTGGACAACTCGTTAATAAAGGCGAACAATTGTTCCCAAGATTAGATGCCTCAATTGAGGTTCCATATATTCAAGAATTAATGGGCGGAAATAAATAATGCCACCAGTAGTAAACGCGATTATTGGTATATCTCTTACTTTTATATGCACCGCATTAGGCTCTGCATTAGTTTTCTTCTTTAGAAATAAAAAGATATCCCAAACTATTAATCAAATATTTATTGGATTTGCTTCAGGCATTATGCTTGCAGCGTCCATCTTTTCTCTTATCGTTCCTGCAACAAAAGAACCAATTGAATATATGCCATCGTGGTTAGTTGTTGCCATATCTATTGTTGTAGGTGCTTTATTCATTTGGGGAATTGATAAACTCGTCCCTCATATTCACCAAGAAAACAACGAAGAAGGTATTAAGACAACTAGATTAAGTAGGAACGCGAAAATGTTTTTATCCGTGACCATCCACAACATCCCAGAAGGTTTATCTGTTGGTATTGCTTATGGTGTCGCTCTTGCAACATGGAGTCATGAAGATCCAACCTTACTTATGGGTGCGTTAATGTTAGCCATTGGTATGGGCATTCAAAATGTTCCAGAAGGTGCGGCTGTTGCCTTAACAATGCAAAGCGCTGGTAATAGTGCAAAGAAGTCATTCTTATTCGGTTCACTCTCTGGTGCAGTTGAACCAGTCGCCGCGGTGATTGGCTTATTCTTCGCAATGCAAGTACAAGTTATCATGCCTTGGGCTCTTGCCTTTGCCGCAGGTTGTATGCTCTATGTCATCATCGAAGAAATGGTGCCTGATATGAAGGGCGATTCCATCCATCACTTTGGTGTTTGGTCATTCGTCGCTGGCTTTGTTCTAATGATGGTTTTAGACATCGCATTAGGATAATAACAAAATATTAAATTTAAACAAAAAACCGCGTTTTTGCAGGAAAATCAATGCAAAACACGGCTTTTTTTATTTTTCTCACCGATAAGTTCTTAACAACTTTTTAAAAAATAATTATAATATTTTCCAATATGAAAAAGTATGCGATAGCCATCCCGAATATCATTACCTCTATTCGTCTTATTGGTGCGATTATCATCATCTTTTTAGGATACCGAATGGGAATCCTCAGTTGTTCAACTGCCGAGATGAAAATGAGCCTTAATCAATAAGAACACCACCCTCACCATATGTGATGTAAATATGTTGAAATAGTATGAATATTAAGTGGTAAAATTACCACTTTTTTGATATACTATATGTAGAGGAATTGGATATGGGTGAACTAAGGCATGGACGAACATGCTTTTTAATATTAATTATCATATTGTTTGATCCACTAAATGTCGAAGGAAGGTTTTGACTTCAAAGATAGAAACGATTGGTTCCACATCAGAAGAGGCGATAAGACAATATATCCAAAAGCAAGAAAAGGAGTAATATGCTACTAACTTACCAATTTGAATTGAAAGTAGACGAGAAATTGTCCATCATTCTTGGACATCTTTCTTATGCAGCGTCTAAATTATTCAACGTTGGTAATTATGAAAGAAAAGAATATAAAAGTCTTGGATTTGTCTCTATTCCAGACTGGTATGATCAAAAGAAAAGATTAAAGGATAATATCTGGTATAAATCTTTACCTGCCCAAACCAGTCAAGATGTCCTTGCTAGGCTAAGTGAAGCTTGGAAGAGTTATTTCGCTCTTAAGAGTAGATATGAATATAGGAAAGAAAAAGGACATTTAAAAGAATATGAAGGAGAACCACACTCCCCTTATTATAAGAAAGATGGCTCCCATACTTCTTTTAAATACCTTCAAAATTCTATTAAGGTTACTAGTAATCAAATCCGCTTTTCTATTCCTAGTAGGCTTAAACAGCATCTAAAAGAAAAATATAATATCGAAAAAGATTTCTTCTATATTCCTCTAAAAAGAACTTTCTCTATTATTAAACAAGTGGAATTCGTGTATATGGATAAGAATAGATATAAAGTCTATATCATCTATGAAGAAGAAGTTAAATCATTAAAAGAAGATAATAAGCATTATATAAGCATTGATATTGGAAGTAAGAACCTGTTAACAGTCTATGACAATAACGGATATTCATTTATTGTCTCAGGAGCTTCAATCCAAAACACTTCTTATTATTTCTCTAAAAGAATTGCTTATTATCAGTCGATATATGATAAGTGTTTTCCTAACCATAAGAAAGGAGTCTCTACTAATAAGATTAAACATTTATATGAACTTAAGAATAAAAGGATTAATCTCATCCTCCATCGTGCCTCTAGATATATTGTTAACTACTGTAACAATCATGATATCTCTAAAGTGATCATTGGAGATGTCACGGGTATCCTTCATCAAAAGAAAGAGTTTAATTCTAACAAAGATAAGCACAGATATAACCAGAATATGAGAGCTATATGCTTTGCTAGAATCTATGAATATCTTTCCTATAAGCTCAAAAAAGAAGGAGTTGAACTAATTATCATCGATGAAGCATATTCTTCTGGATGTTCTCCTAAATCATTAACAGTATCAAAAGATTATTATGATAAATCGAAAAGAAAACATCGTGGTTTATTTATGGATGGTAACGATATCTATAATGCAGATGCAGTCGGGGCATTTAACATCATGAGATTATATCGACAAAACTTCTCTCTAGATTTTGATACGCCTATTAAAGGATTATCTAACCCAAGAAGAGAATATATTCCTGTAACAGACCAGTTTTTAAATGAAGATTACCAAAATTGGAATGGTAAGGCTGGTAACGTAGGGATATCGGGTAGGAACTACCCAGATGGATATATATTGGAAGATATCATCAACCAATATGCAACCCAGATGCTCGGTAATTCAATTGCCGAGTGAGTTCACATGGATTTATCGCTAGAAAGTTCCATCTCTCTAGTAAGGTTGGCGCTATCCTTGATAGTGCAACTGACCTCATTTTTCTCGGTGTAATGGGTTTCAAAATGCTTCCAATCTTCATCGAGAATTTATCGATTGCTAACTGGATAATGATCATTGTTCCTATTGTTTTCCAATTAGTGGGCTACATTATCTGCGCGATTAAATATAAGAAGTTTTCAGCGTTACACACATACGCGAATAAGTGCATGAGTGCGGCGATATTCCTCTTCCCATATACCTTCATCGGTAATATCCATCTTATTTATGATATCTATTTATATGTCTTTGGAAGTGTGGCGATATTCGCTGGAATTGAAATTTGTCTAATTCATTTATTATCAAAAGAATATAATGATAGAAATAAATCTATTTTCTTATTAAGAGGAAATGAACAACAATTGGAAACTGCAAATAGCTAGATTGGAGTCGAATATGAAAAAAGAATTACTATTTTCTTTCTTAAAAGGTATCCTCGCTGGATTATCTATCGGTGTAGGAGGCTTTTTATATATTTTAATGACCTTCCTTGTTGAAGGAGAATTAGGAAAAGTATTAGGCTCGTTATTATTCGCGGTGGGTTTATTCACTGTTTGTACATTTTATTTATCCTTATATACAGGAAAGATTGGTCTCATTTATGAGAAGAAACAATCAAAAGCGTTTTATATCTCTTTACCAATCATGTTAATCGGTAATGCGATAGGCGCGGTGGGTTTAGGATATTTATGTTTTGCAATATTTAAGGATTTAGATATTATGAACACCTCGATGGGCGCTGCGGCGGTCAGGTTATCATTTAATTCTTTTAATGATTTCTTATCTTGTATTATTAAGTCCACTTTATGTGGAATCTGTGTTTATCTCGCGGTGAAATGCTTTGCCTATAAACGTATTTCTATACTCGGAACTGGCTTATTAGTTCTATTTGTTTTTATCTTTGTTTATTCGGGTTTCCAACACTGTATCGCTAATATGTTCTACTTCTCATTCGCTAATGCATGGGGAGGAGAAGCTGCGATCAATATGGTGTTATGTATCTTATTTAATTCCATTGGTCCAGTCTTTGGAGTTTTACTAGTTAAAGCCCTTTCTCCAAAAGAAGATAAATAATCAAATTGTTTTTTCAAATTCAAAAAATCAAGTTTTGATTTATTTTTTCCTATTAATTTTTATAAAATTAGTATTATAATTGTCTACATTATGGGAAAAAGTAAAATCAGTGAAAAATGGAATAACGCCACGCTTAACCTTATTGATCATAACAGTAGGACTAAGACTTTTTTGGTTTTAACTTCAATTATCTTTTCCCTTATCGGTACTGGTTGTACGATTATTAACTTCATCAATAACGAAATTGAATTAGGTATTATCGCCGCCTCTTATCTAGTGGCCTTTATTGCTTTATTAATCGTGGAGATAGTGATGTTCAGAAAAAACAAGGTTTCCAAAACAATCGTTTTTGAAGTCATCACTACGCTGTTGATAATGTCCTTATCGATTTTATATGTCTTCTTTGCTCCATCATATACCATCTATTTATTCTGGATTAATATTGCCCCTATTTTCTTGTGTTTATTCTTTGGACATAAGAAAGGACTAATCGCATCACTTACTTTATTAGCAATAATGGTTCTCATTTTTGCTGTTCCTCCGATTAGCAATTTAACTAGAGGAGCGGCAGGTAGTGAAAACGACTGGGTCAAGAAAGCATTATTAGTTTTGTATTACTCAATGTGCACGCTTATTGGTTATTTATTATCTTTAATTAATGGCACGATTGTTAAGAAATTAGAAAAAATTAAAGACATCTACTATCAAGATGCAAACACCGATAGCGTCACGGGTTTAAAAAACCAAGCTTATTATTTAAGTTATGTGAATAATCTCAATCTAACAGTTCAAGAAGGTGAAACTATTGGGCTAATGTTTATCGATATTGATGATTTTAAGATTTATAACGATAAATATGGTCATACAGTCGGAAATGAAATCTTAATTGAGGTCGCAAAGAAGTTAAATGAAATCCCACACGCCTTATGTGCGAGATGGGGTGGGGATGAATTCGCAATTGTTGAAAGAAATCTCACTAGAGATGAACTAGTCGCAAAGGCTAATTACTTATTAACAAGTGTTGCCGGAATTAAAAATGGCGTGACAATCTCCATTGGTCTAGCTTATTACACTGTTGATAAAGATTTTGACTTTGAAAAGATATTCAACGAAGCCGATATGCAAGCCATCAGGGCTAAAGGCAAAGGCAAAAATTGCATCGTATTCAAAGATGATTAAGTGAGCAGCGATGTTCGCTTTTTAAATTCAATAAAAAAGAGTCGTGGGCTTGGTCTGTCCTGGTGGATCCGTTTTCTAATTTTGGCATGAAATGTTTTCGCAAAAATACTATAGTAAAAAACGCGAAAAAAGTATCCCAATATTTATATTAATATTTCTATTTAATTAAATACAAAGTATCTAACTAAATATAAATATAGGGATAAAAGTATCCACCTAAAATAAGTATTGATTGTACCTACAAAATATATAAAAATGTCATCGTTATGATGAACTGGATTACTTTCAAATTGCAAGGAATGGTTTTCAAATTAAAATGTTGGGGCTACAGCAAAGAAGTTGGGTGGATAAAAACCTCATTTCGTTTTAACTTCAAAGACATCATATATTATAAAAGAGATGGAGAAGAGCTTTTCACGCCTGAGTGTGTAGATCTTCTTGTGGAATATCTCGACAATCTCATTGATGAAAAGATGAAAAAGACAAAAATATTGTCTTTCTTTGAACCTGATTTTGAATTTGTTTTTCATCCAAGACATGACACCAAGGTCGAAAATGGTCCATGCTGCGAAGATATATCGCTAGATCTCCATGTGCGTTTATGGGATGGTGGATTGACTGACAATTATTTTTCAACAACTTTTGAAAGAGAAGATATCGTTAGACTTCGCGATTATCTTGTTGTGGTTACGAGAGGTAATTGATGAAAACATTGTTAGCGCCCTTAAAAATTTACCAATTCCTTTATTAGCTTTTGATGGAAAACTCATTTATTTCGAAGAAAATAAAAGAAAGGAAAGTATATTTGAACATATTGCAAATAAGAAACACAGGCTGCGTATTTCAGATATAAACGAGATACCTAAAATATTAAAAGACAAGAATTCTCTTCAAAATGATAAAAAGAAAAAGGTTTTTAGAAACTATATTGGAAGAAGAACAAAAAAGAATGATAAAATGAAATATATTAAGATTGTCACGAGAAGTTGTGGTGATGAAAAAGAAGTGATAACAAGTATATATCTATTAAAGAAAATCGTTGAAAAGTAAACATGGTTCTACTTAAAATAGAATTGCCAAAGGTGGAAAATCAGCTGGCGACCACGGCGCACTCTAGCCATAGGGTGGAATTATCAGCGATGCAGGGGGAAGCTAACTCATGACCTGGGACGATTAGTCGCTTCCGTAAACAGGCTGGCCTGCTTGGCAAAAAAAGATATTCCGTAAAGGGATATTTTTTGTTTAAGTAACAACAAAAGATCACTGTTGCGTGCTTTCAAATTATTTTTTGTTCTAAAGAACATTAAGATTTTTCTTGCTTAAAAAATAAAAATAAGATTAAAATAATTATGCAAAGCGAAAGCGATCAGGAAGTCCCATCCTTATTGGCGACATGCGATGCAAAAGTATCTATCATCCATTCAGTTAAATAAAGAGAATTTAATTGGATGATTTTTGTCGTTTATACTAAGGAGAACTTTAAAAAATTATGAAAAAATCAAAAATTATAGTTCCTGCTCTTGGCTTATTGCTCTTATCAACCGCTGCTTCAGTCTCCGGTACCGTTGCATGGTTCACCGCGAATAGAACATACAATACATTTGTTGATAAATTCACAGTTGGCTCTGTTGATGGTAACTTATCTGCAGTTTGTGTCGCTGGCATTGGTACAAAGGCCGGCACAAAGACCAACACAAATGATATGATTCAATTCTGGAATGCTGGCAGTTCAGATAAAGCTATCTTAACAGATGCTTCATATGATCATGTTAATGATGTTTTATACACAGACAACGCTGCAGTTAGTGAAGCTGCTTCTGGCGTTAATAAAACATCTTTCGTTGCAGTAGGCACAGACGGATCTCGCACTTCTGCTAACTATAAAGTTAGTTCAACTGCTACAAACGCATATTATTATGCAGTTACATGGGATGTTCAAATTACATACACATTCGGTGGTGACGACCACGATGTCCATATCTTCTTTGATGAAGTTAATTCCACAATGGCTGATGGCGATAAACTTACAGACAACTCTGGAACCGCAAGCGTTTCTAAAGGTATGAGATTCGCTATGCTTGCTCCTGCCGCTTCTCCAACCGCCAAAAAAGTTTGGGCTCCAATGGAAACAGAAGCAAAATGTGAAGGATATGCTGGTGGAGCATCTACATATTCAACTTATTCAGATTCCGTTTTAATCGCTAACGATTATGCTACAAACAACTCAACACTCACTAGTGGTTTAGCCGTTGATGGCTTAGCCACTTCAACAGCTGATGATCGTGCTGATTACTTAGGCACTGTTCTTTATAAGAACAAAAACGCAAGTGATCAAGTTACATTAACAGTTACAATTGTTGCTTGGTTAGAAGGTTCTGATGAAAACGTTCTTTCAACAAATGATATTTACGAAATTGAAGGATCTATGAAATTCTACGCAAGAACAGGTGCTGCTGTTACTGCATAATTAAACAATAAACAAACAAATACACCTCGGGAAACCGGGGTGTTTTTTTACACTTTGTTAACTTTTTGCCCTACGAAAAATATTTTTATTTGATTTATTTTTTTAAGCCTTTATTATATAAGAGTCATATCGCTAGAAAATTAAGACAAAGTCTTTAAAAAAATCATTTTCAAAGTTGATTTGATGATATAATATATACTACAAGCGAAAAAAACGAACCTATGAAAAATAAAAAACCACTATTTATTACCCTTATCGCACTTGATGTCGCTATCACAGTGTTTTTATTCGTATTAAGTATTATCATGCTCGCGAATACGGCAGGTAAGAGCGCAGCGGATATTGAAAACGCTGAAGGTTTCATTGGTTTCTTAATGAAAAACCCAATGGTTTATGGTTTAGGTTTCGTTCTTCCATTATTCGTATTACTCGCGGCTAATATTATTGGATTAGTTATCTACGTTAAGAAGACCGCTCAAAAAGGTCCTGTTAAAGTCAATGACTTATCAGATGAACAAAAAGAAGCCTTAAGACAAGAATTATTAAGAGATCTACAAAACGGATCAAATCCTGGAGATAAAAAAGAATAGCGACCGATTGGTTGTTATTTTTTTACCTTTTACCACAAAAAGTGGTTTTTTATTGATTCGTTCTAAATATTTTGAAATGACTAATTTATGTTTTTTTATAATAAAAAAAGAAGGGGTTGACACGATTTGACTAGTTGTGTTAGGATGTATGCGAGAAAAAAGCACACTCATAGCAATATGAGGTCGCAAAACTAAAGGGTCTTATTATAATAAGATAGCCAGTTGCCTTAGGGACTGAACAATCCCGCCAATGTATTGGATGATAGGCACTGGCTTTTTGTATCAGTTCCATGGGACAAATTATCGCCCTTTGATCTTTTAGGGCAAAAAATTCATCTATGGTCGAATTGGAGTATGTAAAAAAACGGAAAAGAAAAAAACTAGCAGGAATCCTTACAGCAGTTGCATCTGCAGGTATTGGAATGTTTGTCCTGGTAGCATTTCTTGGTAAGTACACAGGCACATTTACAGTCGCGTTAAATACCGGATCCGTTAAATTATCACTTTATAAGACTTCTCAATTCGAAGATCCAACATCCTACATCAAAATCGATACCTTACCGCCATTTGATTTAGAAACCTACGAAAGGCTTCCATCAAGCGAGAACATCGATAATGATAAACATGGTGTGGATTACGGAGTTGAAAAAGACAGCTTCGGTAATGAAGTAATGAAATACTTCAAGTACACATTCTTCATTAAAAATGATGGTTCAATACCAGCTAATTACGAAGTAAAAGTCAACATCACGAAGAATGAACCAGCTATCTCTGACAGATACGGTATCAGATACCTAGATCAAATTCTCAGAGTTATGGTTTATCAGAATGATCCAACTATAGACGAACACAAGTACACTGTGTACGCGAAAAAGAGTGAAACCCCAAATCAAACCGGTTATGGAGACACAACGTATAAAGAATACCTGTCTTATGGGTTCGATTCTGCGACAAATCCATTCCCAGCGTTTGCGGAACCATTCGAAAGTCCAGAAGTAGTTGCGACAATTCCAGATCCAACTTTCTTACCAGGTGAATCTAAAAGATACACAATAGTCGCTTGGCTCGAGGGTAATGATCCTCAAGCACAAGGTGAAGCACCTGAAGGTGCAAATCTAAAATTAGGAGTTACAATTAACGCTTATGAAAACAAGTAATAAAAAGAAAATTATAGTTTCGACATTAGCTCTTGCGATGGGTGCTGCTTTAGCAGGATCAATCTCAGGATCTGTCGCGTGGTATCAATATTCCACACGTGCAACAGCTGAATTCACTGGTACAGCCGCACACTGTACAGAAGCTTTAGAAATTAGAGTTAGAAGTAGTGATGAAGCCACATTTGGTTGGAGAAGTGATTTACCAGCTAGCGTAATCGCATCTTATTTAACAACAGAAATCGCTAGCGGTGGTGCAGAACGTAACAACGCAACTGATTTACATCCAGTTACTTCTGGTGAATTAGCTGAAGGCGAAGTCGCATCCACATTTTACAGAAACCCAATTTATCAATACGGTGCTCAATCTACATGGGGTGCAGCAACAGCCACTGAAGATTATGTTGTCATTCCATTAGAACTCCGTGTTAAAGACGTCGATGGTGGAGCAAATGTCACTATGTTAGAAAAGGACATTTATGTTTCCGCAGTTGCTTTAGAAGCAGAAACCACAAACCCAGCTAGAGCTGATGTTTCCAACGCTTTACGTTTAGGCGTTAGCGCAGGAACAGATGCAAACGCATTAACACAATACGCAACATTCTCCAAAACAGGTGATGATGTTGAAGTTGCTGGTGCTTTAGACTTAAATAATGACAGCCAAATGGACAAAACAAATACATTCAGTTGGCAATCTGGCAAACAAATTCTTTATGGTACAAGCGAATCATTCGTTGAAGTCGCTAACGAAGAAGCCAGAAATGCTTTAGAAGCCGCTGCTGATGATATCGCTTACGTCACAGGTGACAAGTTCTATCAATACAATGGTTCTTCTTGGGAAGAATATGAAATTCCAGTCGCAGAATCAACCGCTATTACACCAGTTACAAGTGATGTTCTCGGTGTTGCTGATGACAGTGATCCATATGACATTACCGGTACTGCAATTGGTACAGCTACTGCTTCCAATACTTTAAAAGTCGACTTAGTTATTTATCTCGAAGGTTGGCAACAACTCGGTGGTAGTGCTTTATGGAATTCTTCCAACACTACAGATAGCACAATTGGTGCTCAATTCAACGTTGGCATCAGATTCTCAGCTGAAGCTCACGAAAATCATTAATCTTTAGTAAACACAAAAAATAGATACGACAATGCTAAGGGCAATATCGCGTAAGCGCGACTTTGCCCTTGGCAAAAAAATCTATTAAAAAAATAAAAAGAAAGGAAACACGCATGAAGACCAATATGAAATGGCGTTTATTACCAGTCGGAATTGGCTTAGTTACACTCGCAGCTTTTGTGGGTTCAATTAGCGGTTCTATGGCTTGGTGGGCTTATTCAACAAGAGTCTCTGTGTCTTACCAAGGTACATCCGTTACCACAAGTGCTCAATTACAAATCGGTTTGAAAACTACCGACTTCGATAGTGATCAAATGGCAGCACTAACCGGTGTTGGATTAACAATCGACAATAACTTAACCAAAGTCGAAGATGGCAAGACAATCAGATATTATTTTGCTGAGCCAGGCGGTGGATTACCAGCCAATGCGATTTCTACATATCTTGCTCAAGAAGGTACTTATGCGACAACTGAATTGTGTCCTGTTACAAGTCGCACTTATGTGACTGGTGCTAATAATTTCAATCTTTATAACACATTAGTTGCGGGAAGTAGAGTTAATGAAAATGATGCTGAAACATTTAAATATGTTTCAATTCCATTTGTATTTAGAATCATCAAGCCAACATCTGGCTCAACTAAGGAATATGTCGGTGGACAAAACTTATGGTTAAGTGATGTTGATGTTGCCGCTAGCTCTACTAATGTTGATTCTCAAGTTTATAAGGGAATTAGAGTTTATTTCTCAAGTTCTAGCACAGCAAATAAATTCATTTTAAATCCAAGCGATACCGGTAATATCGATGGTGTTACCACAGTTGCTGGCTGTTTAGATTTAAACAGAGATGAACTTTATGATTTTGATGATGAACATCAAGAAATCATTTATGGTGATTACACTGGTTCTGGAACTAATACTTTTACACAAAACCCATCTAGTGATAGTGGTTTAGAAAACATCAATGGTGTTGTTTTTGATGGCGTTATCGCCAAATCAACCGAACACTCTACATTTTATGCAAAGCATGGTAGAGGCAATACATGTTATGAAGACTATACTGGCCTTACTTTAGGCACAGCTCAATATAAAACATTGAAAACAATCGCTCCAAATGACGTTAATGGTAGATTAAGTGGTGGTACACCTGTGTGTGTTACCGCGGAAGACACTAACGCTTTAGCGGAACTCGATGCCGTGATTTGGCTCGAAGGTTGGGATCATACTGTTATCGACGAAGAATTATCGCACGGTTTTAACTTAGGACTACAATTCCAGATTAACTTAGTCAGTTAGGAATTATGAACTTTAAAAGACTCATTACTACAAGTTTAGTAGGCTCAATTGGCTTAGCGGCGTTGAGCTTATCTTTGTCTTTTGCTTGGTATAATTCCTCTGAGAATTTATACATTGATACATTAGTTATTAATGTTTCTGGGTCTCGTGAATTAAGAATTGCGACCACAAATGAGTATAGTGCATTAACGGAAACACTTAAATTCAACTTCGACGATCCAGAATCGCAACTACCGGGAACAGATTTATTTAAACCGATAAGTACGATGTTTAAATCAAAATGGATAGACGAGAAAGCTAGTGACCCAGTATTCTATGAATACGATTCCGCACTAGTTGATTCTTTAACGCGCGCGCCTAGGGAGCGTGTGTCAAACTGGGGTTATTACACCCAGCATTTATATTTATATTGTAATGCCGATACAAAAGTTACTCTCGATGCATCCGAAGAAAACTTATTCATCTCTCCAATTAGAAGATTAAATGAACAAAGAGCGAGGATGCTCGCGGATACTGAAGGTATCAAAGAAAAATACGCAGTTGAACATCCGGAATACACTCACGAAGAAATCGTTGAAGATGTAATTAAACAATTAAACAACTTAACCAATTGTATGCGTATTGCAATATTAGATCCGGATGAAGAAACATATCAATTCACAGTAATTGATCCTTACAAGGATAAAGAAACACTCCTTGGAGGAAGAGAAGATTTGTTTTCAACGACATATTATGATTCATATCGAAATGATACTGATGATGAGTATTACGAAGTAATATATGGTGAAGTAAATGATAGAAACCTCGCGGTATATGGCGAAGCCAGTGATACTGATAGCGAGGCTCCAAAAGAATATACTTCATTCGCCGCGAAAACCAAAGCGGGTGTCCACCCATTCTTACTTGATGAATCTTTAGAAAACGGCTTAGAGATTAAAAAAGAAGATTCATTAGCAAGAGCAGAGGTTGAAGATAAGTTCAGCCTTCAAGTCAAAGGTGGAGAAATGAAAGAATTCGTCTTAGCGATTTATATGGAAGGTTGGGATATGGATTGTATCAACTCCCACATGGGTGGAAGCTTCGATATGAGACTCAACTTCAAGATTGCTGAGCACACTGGTCAATAAAGAAAGGAAGAAACAAAATTATGAATGCATATTTCGAATATTTACGAGAATTAGTCACAAGAATTTTTGCTGATATCGGCACATTTTTAAATAAAGCTTGGGCTCAACCTTGGGCGGATGTTCCAGGTAATTTTGAAGCATACAATTCTTTCCTTTCTGAAAACTCTGGCCAATTTGGTTTCCTCGGTTGGTTCTTCTTTGTTTTATTTGCTCTATTACTTGTCGGTGCGATAGGTGGAATTATCTTTTTATTAGTCTTGTTCATCAGAAAATACATCAGATTTGTCAGAAAAGAATTAGACAAAGATGAATTAAGAGAACAAGTTGAAAGATTAAATTACGAATTATTCCAAGCCATCGCGGAAAAAGACAAGATTTTAAATTTAAAAACAGCTTATATGGGTATCTCCCCAGATGAGATGAAGAAAGAAGATAAAGAAGTTATCGAAGAAATCTCTTCAAGATTCCCAAAACTCGTCAAAGTGGACAACCAATATAGAGGTGTTGACTTATCAATTCCTTATAAAGAAAACCTCTCTTTAGAAGAACTATGTAATGCCTTTAGAAACTTTGCTGCAAGCCAATATAACTTGTATTACAAGATTGAAACCATTAGACAATTATTCGCCGGTATGGCTACCTCTAAGTTAATTATCTTAGAAGGTATCTCCGGTACAGGTAAAACCTCTATGGCGTATGCTTTAGGTAAATTCTTCGCTTTTGACTCAGCAATTATTCCAGTTCAACCATCATGGAAAGATAGATCTGAATTATTAGGTTACTACAATGAATTTACTAAGAAATTCAATGAATCTGAATTCTTAAGAGCGTTATACACAACCACATATCGTAAAGAATTAGATGTCATCGTCCTCGATGAAATGAACTTAGCCCGTATCGAATACTATTTCGCGGAATTCTTATCCGTCATGGAAATGAGAGATGTCGCCGACTGGTTAATCGACTTAATTCCGGCGATGCAAAACGGTGACCCTCAACAATTAAAAGATGGTAAATTATTAATTCCTCAAAACGTCATCTTCTTCGGCACAGCCAATAACGATGATAGTACATTCACCATCTCTGATAAGGTCTATGACCGTGCTATTTCATTATTCTTTGACGATAAAGGTCGTCCATTTGAAAGTGAAAGACAAGAAGCTTTACAAGTTCCATACGCTCAACTTAAGAGCTTATATGATGAAGCGATTAACCAATTCCCAATTAGTGACAATATGTTAGACAAATTCTCACAATTAGATAACTTCGTCATTAAGAAATTCAAGTTAGCCTTTGGTAACCGTATTTTAAAACAATTAGAATCATTCATCCCTGTCTTTGTCGCCTGTGGTGGTAAAGAAAGTGATGGTTTCGACTTCATCTTTACAAACAAGATTTTAAAGAAATTTGAATCTTTAAACATCGCCTTCTTCAAAGATGAATTAAAAGAATTATCTGGCCAATTAGATAAATTATACGGAAAGAATACTTTCCCAATGGCGCATAGATATATCGAAGATTTGATTAAGAATAACTAATATTTATGGCCGATAACAGAAAGAACGCAGCGTTATTTAAAAAATATCTCGGAAAGATGGACTCCATTAAAAAGGAGAAAAGAGCCTCCGAGATTTTCGCGTCTCTTTCTAGTGGCAAAAACTCTTACATGAGAATTGACCGATTAGAAAACTCTAACTTCGATTTCTCATGGATTAAAGAGATTGAAGATTGTATTTATGATTTAGGTGAAATTATCGCTAATCCGAGAGAAACTACAAAAACAGTGACAAATATTGTCCCTGTCGAATTAGCGAGAAAAACAGGTGCTGAATCTGTTCAACATTTAGCAAGCCACACCCAATACATCAAAGAAGTTAAAGAAGACGGAGACGTCGTTCCTAATAAAATCTTAAATATCGGTAGTGAAGAAGATATTCATACTTATGAAAATAGATTTATTGCTACTTTAGTAAGAAGATTAGTTTTATTCATTCAAAAGAGATATGAATTCGTCAAAAACTTCTCCATCTTACACGATGAAGAAATTTTATATTATAAAACCAAAGCGATGGTGGAAGGCGCGGAAGTTGAAATTGAAACTAAGATCAAAGTCAAATCTCCATCCGACACGAAAGCCGCGGATATGTCCAATAAAGCGGTTGAACGTATTTTAAAGATTAGAGAATACGTTATGTATTTTTATGGTTCTAAGTTCATGAAGGAATTAAAGACAGAAAGAGATGTCCGTAATCCAATCGTCATGACTAACATCCTAAGAAAGAACCCAAAATATAACCACTGTTATCGTTTATATAAATTCTTAGAAAGATATGACCATTTAGGTGTGTCTTTCAAGATTGATGAAGATGCCTCTATTTTCACTGATGAAGAATTAAATGAACTCAACACAGTGATGTTCACAAACTATTTAGCCTTAAAAGGTAAGAGCAAATCCGTCACCACGAAGGGATTTTCTCGTACATATAAACCAAGAATACTTACCTCACTTGATGATGAGGAATTTATCTATGGTGACTTATTAAAAGGTCCAATCGAATTTTTACGTATTGACCAAGGATATCAAGATTATCTCGATTCTCAATTAAAGAAAGATATTCCACCTCACCCAACTAAGATTGAGAAAGAATATTACGAAGAAGAAATCGAAGAAAAGAATATCCGTAAAGTGGAAAAAGCCGCGTTAGATAAGTTAGAAAAACGCAAGAGAAAAGATAAAGCGGAATTTGATAAAAGAGCAAGAGCAATTATCGCTCAAAGAGAAAGAGAAGAAGCGGAAAGAATCGCTAGAGAACAAGAAGCTATTCGACTCGCTGAAGAAAGAAGAATTGATGATGTTAGAAGACAACTCATCGAAGAAGCTTTATCTAATCACCCAGTTGAAGAATTATCTCCAGTTAGTAGACCAGAGGTAGAAGATCTCCCAACTATTGATGATTATTACGAAGCCGAATATAACGAAGAACTTCCAATTGAAGAGGAAGAAATCTCTGAAGAACAACCTCAAGAAGAAGTGGTTGAAGAAACTATTTCAGAAGGACAAGTTAGCGAAGAAATAGAAGAATCACCAGTTGAGGAAGGTGTAGAAGAAACCCCTGTTGAAGAAGTTCAAGAAGCTCCAGTCGAGGAAGAACAACCTGCCGTTGAAGAACCTCAACAAGTAGAGGAAGCTCCTATCGAAGAAGAAGTTCACCCAGTCGAAGAGGCTCAAGTTGAAGAACCTGAAACCATCGAAGAGTCTCTAACGGAAGAAGAATCACCAGTTGAAGAAATCGTTGACGAGCAACCTTCTGAAGAAGTTGAAGAAGCTCCTCAAGAAGAACCTTCTAATGAAGATGAACTAGAGGCAGCGAGAAGAGCGTTAATCGAAGACGCAATTCAAGAAGAACAAATTGACGAAAATCCTGTAGAAAACGAAGAAATTCCAGCAGAAACCCCATCAATTATTGAAAATAATGAAGAAGAACAACCTGAAATAGCGGAAGATATTCCACCAGTAGAAGAAGAAATTCCTGCGGAAGAATCTCCTGTTGAAGAAGAAGTTGTTAGCGAAGAAGAACCAGCGGTTGAAGAATCTCAAGAACTAGAAGAAACTCCAGTTGAAGAAGTTCCTGCTGAAGAAAATAACGAAGTCGAACCTGTGAAGAAATCATGGGGTGGCGCACGTTCAGGCGCAGGCCGTAAAAAGAAAGTGGCCCAAGAGGAATCTAACGAAGAACAACCAGTCAAGAAGTCTTGGGGCGGTTCTCGTGCAGGTGCGGGTAGAAAGAAGAAAGTTTCTGATGAAGAACCTGTAAATGAAGAAGTCGTCGAAGAACAAGAACCTATCATCGAGGAGGTTCAACCAGTAGAAGAACAACCGATTATTGAGGAAACCCCAATTGAAGAAGAGCCAGTTATCGAAGAGGCTCCAATCGAGGAAGAACCAATAGAGGAAGAACCTCAAGATATAGAAGAACCAATAGAGGAAGTTTCTGAAGAACAACCAGAAGAAGATAACGCTGAACCAGTGAAGAAGTCCTGGGGAGGATCTCGCGCTGGTGCAGGTCGTAAGAAAAAAGTAATCGAAGAAACTGATAACGATCAACAAGACGAAGAACATCCTGTTAGAAAGAATTGGGGTGGTTCCCGCGCAGGCGCTGGTCGTAAAAAGAAAGCGGATGTAGAAGAATCTGAATCCGCGAATAAGAAGAATTGGGGTGGCGCTCGTTCAGGCGCTGGTAGAAAGAAAAAACCAGTTCAAGAGCCAGTTCCTCAAGAAGAGGAAGAAGTATTAGAAAAGATACCTGGTAAATTTATCGTTAAAACCAATATGGGATATTATGTCGGTAATGAAAATTACTCTCATTCCAAACATGACGCTCATATATTCGATGATTTTAACGAAGCAAATCAAATCAAAAAACAATTTGGTGGTAAAGTAGTGAAATTATGATGTTAGAAGAAGAAAAAGAAGTCGTTAGTGAAGAAGTTCCTGGATTAAGCGGTCAAGAAACCGAAGTAGCCCAAGAAGTTAAACCAACTAGTGAAGAACCAAAAAAGAAAAAGAAGAGCAAAGTTCGTATTATTCTTGAATGGACAATCACTGGTCTTTTCACCGCGCTTTTCCTTTTCGTCGCTATCGGCCAAGTAATGGGCATGATTGATAAAGATAAGAATTATGGTCATACATTCACTTATAACTATGGTAGTTTCGTGATTCAAACAGACTCCATGGTCAATGTCACTGATGAAAGCGATTCTTATCCAATTGGTATTGCGATTATCACCCATAAAGATAATCCAGCGGACATTTATAATTCCTATTTACAAGGTAATAAGATTGATATGACATTTATGGATTGCTATTCCGGACAAGCGGACGCTCCACAAAATCATGATTACTATGAAAGAACGATGAATATCAATCAAGTCATTACCCACAGACTTCAAGAAATTCAATATCACCCAGAAAAAGAAGAAGGAAGCGGAAGATACATCTTCATCGTCGCTGGTATCAATAGAGCCAGTGAACACCAATCCCAATTTGGTCAATACCAAGCCTTTACAGAAAAAGAGCTATTAGGGGTTGTTAAAATCAAAAGTAATGTCTTAGGTGGCTTCTTTGGGTTTATTTCTTCTCCATGGGGTTTGTTAGTATTTTTATTAGTCCCAGCCTTCTATTTAGTTATCACCAGTGTCTTAGATATTTTCAAAGCTATTAAAGAACCTGATGAAGAAAATTCATCAACGAGTGATAATAATAGTAATGGAGGAAATTCAAGTGGTTCCTCTGGTGGCTCTTTAGATGGACTCAGCGAAGCGGATAAAGAGAGATTAAAACGCGAGATGTTAGAAGAGATGATGAATCGGAAAGGAAAGAAATAATGCCAAACAAAAGAGTGTATTTGATATTATCAATTATTTCAGGTGCGATTTTCGTTTCTAGCTTTGTCGCTTTGATTTTGATTTTAGCCCTTGGCCTTGATGTGCCAATTTTCATTAACTTTATTTTATTAAGCTTAATTCCTGGAACATCTATCTTGTATGTCTATTTCTTCTCAAGATATTTATCCATCGCAACATCAATTAAATCATTAAGAAGTGAAAACTTATATAACTTAGGTGAGAATACCGCGTTCTTTGGTATTCCTGCTTTCTCTGCGAGAGTTTTCGCTTTAAAGAAAAATAGACGTTTAAATAAAAAGAAACAATATGTCATCGCCTTAACCGCGGCAAACTTAGTGACAATGCAGAACGCGAATAGAGATGACTCGATTACATTATTAAATGCGAGAATCGCTTCTTATTTAAAAGAAATTCTCCATTACACTGATAAAAAGAAGAGGAGAAGAAGAAGTGACCGTGTCGCTTGTTTCAATCGTGGAGCGTTCCTTCTTTATGTCTTTACTGATGATGAACACGATATTAGAAAATTAGTCGATGAGATTTCCTCTAATATTTTCCAAATCGCAGAAAAACATCAAATTCATATTTATGTTCAACCATTCTTTGGTGTCGCGGAAATGAGAGATGATCTCCCATTATTAGAGGCGATTGAAAACGCTGGTATCGCAAGAAACGTTTCTGAAAGAAACTTCGAAACTTTAACTTATTATCACGAATCATTCAGAAGAAGATCTTCCAAAGAAGATATCGATGAAATTACTCAAGCGTTAGAGAATAACGAATTCGTTGTTTTCTATCAACCAAAATTCAATTTACAAAGCCGTAGATTTATTTCCGCGGAAGCTTTAGTTAGATGGGATAGTAAGAAACATGGTTTATTACCTCCTTCTAAATTTATTCCAATCGTTGAAACCGCAGGTTTAATTCACGAAATCGATACATTCGTTTTTAAACGAGTTTGTGAAGACTTAAACGAAGCGAAGAGAAAAGGTAGAAGAATTATTCCAGTTTCTATTAATTTCTCATTATATGAGTTCTATTCTTCAGAATTCTTGAATTCCATCATGGAAATCTTAGATACATATCATATCAACCCTTCATTTATTGAAATTGAAATTACTGAAGCGACGAGTAGAGCGAATGCCTTTACCTCTATTTCTATTATTAAGAAATTAAGAGAAAGAGGTATCAGGGTTTTAATGGATGACTTCGGTGTTGGCTTCTCTAATATCGGTAACTTAAGAAAGATTCCTTTTGACGCGGTTAAGATTGATAAATCATTTATCGATGATATCGTCACTGACTTAAAGAGTAGAGCGATTGTTAAATTCTTAATCGAATTATGTCTCGCTAACGACCTAGAAGTTATCGCTGAAGGTGTCGATAACAAAGAACAAGTCGATATCTTAAGAAAATTAAAATGTAATACGATTCAAGGGTTCTACTATTCGCAGGCTTTGCCATATAAAGAATATGAAAAATTCCTTATCAGTAACCAATTTGAAAGAAAGGAGACTGGTGAAAAATGATCTTAATTCTCGGATCCAAACACGATGACATCTTGTATTACGAAAGTGTCATGACTAACCGTAAAGATGATACGATTTTTGGTTTTGTGAAAGTGGAATACGGTTCCATCTTCAACCAAGAAGTTGCTTTAGTTTACGATTTATACACCTCTTACCTTTCTTCTTTAGTGACTAATTACATTATTCAAAAATACTTCGTCGTGTTAGTCTTTGTCGTTGGTAAATGTGTCTCTTATTCTAAAGACACTCTTCCAGGAGATATTGTTATTTCTCGTAGAGTTATTTTAGGGGATGTTGACCAAGTTAAAGAGGCTAATGTGAAATTAGGTCAATTACCTCATTTACCAAGATCATTAGAATCTCAAGATGAAGTTATCGGTTATATTTCCGCGGCACTTGAAAAGAGAAGCTTCTCAAGATACGAAGTCGCGACATATATTTCAGCGAATGGTATTTTAGATAAAACTAATAAGATTATGCCGCTTATCATGAACGATTATGTCTTAGGACATAAGACTAATGTCGTTTTCGATTGCACAAGTGGTGGAGCCTTCTTAGCGGCGACAATTCACTCGATTCCGGTTATCGCGGTGAAAGTTGTCGAATATCAAATTGACCAACCATCTAACGCGGATAGTTATATCAATGTTTTAAAACAATATTCCGCGGTCGGTAGAGCGATTGTTACCTGTATCGGTGATATTGGTCGTAATGACATTATTAGGGAGTAAGAGTATGGCAAAAAAGAATAAAAAAATCTCAATGTCCGCGAGCTTCTTCCTCTCTTTCTTAATTCCAGGAGTGGCTCTTATCCTTATCCTCGTGGGATTTGTCATTTTTGGCTACCTTCATATCTCCACAGGAAACGATATATTTTTAACAATCGCAGGAATTTATGTTCTCGTTTTATCTTTAGCGTATGGCGTTATTTCAATCATCATTTATTTCCGTTTAAAAGAAACTTATGTTGATGGTCTATATAAAACAACATCAATTATGTTAAGAAACTTCTCTAACAACATTCCAACTAGAGCGAGCTTCCCAACCAACACCAGAATTGATGAATTTGATAAATTAAACGCCGATTTAGATAACTTTAATACCATCGTTTCTAATGCGACGATGATATCTAATGATATTTCTAAAGCTTATATTCCACTTAACTACATCTCTTTAGAAGATAAATTAGTTACTTTGGAATCATTTAAAAGTGAACTTCGTTCTTTAATTTATTGTTCCCAAAACTTTAGAAATGTCATTATCGAAGTCTTCTATGATTTAGATGAAGATACGATTAATGAAGAAGAATCTAAACGCATTATTTCAACATTAACGCTTAATTTTGAAGAATATCCAAATATCTTATTTATTCCAAATGACAACCAAACTGGTTTTTATGTTTTCTTACCAAGAATTAATTCTTTCTCTCATATTCAAGAAAGATTAACCGCGGCGATGAAAGATTTATCAATCGCGAAGAAGACATTCGATGGTTTATCTACAATAAACGCGAGATTCTCTATTGTCTGTTATCCATATAGTAACATCGATGAATTATTCCCAGATTTACAGTACGCGAAAAGACAAGGCCAATTAATGAACCTTTATTTACCAAATCGTTTAACAGCCTTATCAGAAAACTTAATCTTACAAAATTCTTTGAACTTAAATAACATGTCCCGTATTTTAGGACAATTACCGGAATTAAAAGTTTCTTCTTCTGAAAGAGAAGCGTCTTTGAATTCAATGAGAAATACATTTAAAGATTTAATCACCTATCTCGATATCGATTTTGGCGGTGTTATTACTTTAGATGATGTTAATGATTCTTATTATTCCTTACTTTATATCTCAAAAGATAAAGAAGAAGTCTTTAAAGAAGGCGCGATGATTGATAAGAACTTCGTCTTAGCGATGGAAGAAACAAAAGACCCAGATGATTCCTGCTATTTCGCAAGCAGAAAACACGCGGGTTATAAGTTAGCGAAATTCCTCGATAAGATTAACGTTTCTGGTGGTTTCTATTATTTAGTCCATAACCAAGGAAACGTCGTCGCAGTCATCTATTTCTTCAACAAGAATAAAGACTTATTCATCGACTCATATATCAGAGAAGCGATGTTCATCCTTTCTTATCGTATTGGTGACTTCTTCATGCTTTCTGATGATGCCTCAAAGATTAGTGAAGCGTATCGCGAAATCAATAGCGTGATGATGACAAGTAACTACGCTTTATATCGTATTGATCGTAATACATATGACTTAACGAGCTTCTCTCAACACTTTAATGCGTTCTTCCCAAAAGCCAAAGTTGGAGAGAAATGTTTTAAAGCGTTATATGGCTTAGATGGCGTTTGTCAAAATTGCCCTCTTAAGACAAATAAGAAGATGATTAGTGAGACCGCGCACGACATGTTTGAGACCGCTTTAACGTTAAATGATTCTAAACAAAAGTTAATCAGAATGTTTGTCCGTCGTTTACAAAAAGGCGAAGAAACCACGAACCGTTTTGATAACGACTTGCTCATCAATTCCTATTATTCATTAAAGTTAGCAATTGAAAATTTATACACAGTTAACGCGAGAGGATACTTATTAGTTTTACGTATCGATAACCACGATGCGATTCTCGCAGAAGCTGGCTCTGAAGGTTATTTATATTTAGTTAGACAATTCATTAAAGAAATCAAAGGAATTCGTCAACAAAATGCGAATATCTTCTATTTTAGCCCGGAATCAATAGCGATTTTATTACCAGAAACTGGTCAAATCGATATTGTTAACTTCATTGAAAAGATCTATGACGTCAGTAAGAAGTATTATCAATATAATGGGGTAAATTATTCCTTCAAAGGAACATATCTCCCATACTCCTTCCCTCAACAATATGCGAACGCGGAAGACTTCTTAAAATACACCTTACGTCACTTCAACAGTATGGACTTTGTTATCAATGAAGATAAGATTGACTTCCCAGACAGCGACTATGTCAGAAGCGCGAGTAGAAATGAATTTATGTTATCCGTCATCGAAGAACAATTCGGTAATAAAACATTCTCCGTTGCTCTTCAACCAATGGTGAGGGCTAATGATAAATCAATCTATGGCGCTGAAATTCTTATCCGTCTTTCCGATAACTATCGTAATAGTGTCTTTAATGCCGACGAGTTAATCAAAGTCGCCGCGAAAAACGGCAAGATCTCTCTCATTTCTAACGCCTTAATTAATTACATAGGTGAATTATATCAACAACATGGTTTAACCATCTTTAAAGTCTTTGGTTTCACTCGTTTAACAATGAACACAGACTTCTCATATTTCGATGATCCCGGTTTCTTCCAAAGTATCTTCGACTTATTCAATAATTATCATTTACCAAGAGACTTCTTAGGATTTGAAATTACGGAAAAAGAAATCTATTCTCACATGGATCAATTTAAAGGTATCGCTAGAGGTATCTTAAATCACCATATTGCTTTGATTGTCGACCAATATTCTGGTGAATACTTATCATTAGAACAAGTTAAATCATTAGGATTTACCGAAATCAAGATTGGCCGTTCTTTAGTTGGTGATATCGAAGTTAATCCAAAGCATTTAGCGGAAATTACTTCCTTAGACAAGTTATCTCAAGAACATGACTTAAAGATTACATTCGTCGGTGTTGAAAACTCTGACCAATACGTTTTATTAAGAGACATGGATAAGAGATGCAACTGTCAAGGTTATCACTTCTATAAACCATTAGACGAATACAAGTTAATCGAAGAGTTAAGAAAGAACAAGTAACGCTAGAAATACGCTCCTGTTATCGTTACAATATAATTGTTGTGGGGAGGTTGTTAACGTCAACCTCTCGGTAGTTGGAGATCCTTCACGGGATCTCTTTTTTGATTCTACCTAAGCGCTATTGCCAAAACGAGTGTTCTAGGAGGCGGGAGCCCCGTCCTACTTGAAATGCGCTCCTGTTATCGTTAAAATAAAATTGTGTGGGGAGGTTGTTAACGTCAACCTCTCGTTATGGAAGACTCCCTCGGGAGCCTTTTTTCAATTCTACCTAGGCGGACAAGCCGGCAAATAATAGAACCAACACAATTACCAGAAGAAGTATTGCTACTCTCCTGGCCAAGAGTCCTAGCAAGTATTAATCCTCCCTTCCGAGAGGACGGACGAAAGCTGCCTATAATGTTGAAACACTATTTTAAGCCTCCATATACTAATGCGAAAAAAAATGGTCATTTTGTCGCAAAAAATCGTAAATTTCTTTAAAAAATTTTTTGGCAAAAAGAAAAAGACCTTAAAGGTCTTAATCTAGTTAAAATTTTGAATTATTTCTTTTCTTTGCTTCTTTTATCGCGAATTTCTTTCATCTGTTCGACATCAATTAATGTCCAACCTTTTTCTCTTGCATAATTGACCATTTGAGTTAAAGCCGCTTTTAAGAAGACACGAGGAATCTTCACAATCATCTGGCAAGCTTCTTTAGTGAATTTAATCTTGTCATCAATTCTATTAGCCGCGTACATGACTGAATCAACACTTGCTTCTTTTCCCGCGGGAATAGGTTCTTTAATTGGTTTAGATTTAAATCTTGTATACCAGAAATATGTGGAATCTCTATAACCATAATCAACAGGAACTTTTGGGAAGTTATTAGCTTTGACTCCGTTAATAATCGCGTTATAGAATTTCTCTTTCATGAGGATCTTATCGATTTTTAAGATGAAGTGGCATCCGAATTTAGAAGTAACACCATTGAAGTTACGATATGGTCCTTCAATACCTTCTAATTGGCCGATTTTAGTCTTGTCTTCATATGCATCCTCTAAAGTATCATCCCAAGTACATTCAAAGACCTGGTAAGCTTTTTGGATGACTAAAGGTCTTTCTCCCTCAGCTTGTCCTTTCTCTAAAACAAAATTAGATTTAGCCATCTTCTCTTTTGGTGTTTCACCTGGGAAACCTAATTTAACAGTAGTGGCAAAATCTTTTCTATCATCTTCTAAGAAATTTAACGCGCACTTACCTGTTCTTAAGATATTCTGCGCGGTGTTAGATGAATTACGACATTCTAATATCATCGCATAATAACTCTTACCAGCGATGTAATAAGGGAAGCATAAGGAGTAGGCTCCTAATGTTGTGTTACCTTCTTCATCTAAGGTAGAAATCAAAATAGTGGGCATTGGGAAAAATGCACTTGTCTGATAGAAGTTATCGACAATTCTTAAATCTTTAAACGAACTCATAATATAACCCCCGAGTATCCATTAGTCATTATACAATCATGGTAATAAAATAAAAGCCCTTACTCTTGCGAATAAGGGTTAGTATGGAAGGACTTTAAGTCAAACAAACTATTTATGCGGGACACTAGGGCGGTTATCGTTTCCGATCTTCAATAACCATTAGTGAACCCTTTATGTTGTGCTCGATAGAGAATTTCGCTATTACACTCATCACAAACGACTCGTGTTCATATCTAATATGTTTTATCGAGCATAGAAATAGTAGCATAGTAGAGTATAAAAATCAAATATTAAAAATCGCGAAAAAGGGCAAAAATTTCAAAAAAACGGGTTTTTGCAGCAAAATAATTGGTTTTTGCTAGGAAAATTAAAATGAAAAATATTTTTATAAATTTTCTCTTTTTGTGTTTTTAACTAATAAAAAAATCCAATTACCGATGAATAATTGGACCTTTATTTTTCTTTCTTTTTGAGTTTATTAATGAGCTTTGGTAAGAAGTAACAAATGACAATTGTGAGAAGGCATATTCCTAGGCAGGCAAGCCCACCGATGAGTATGTATTTGCCTAAACCAATGTCGTTTTCTGGTTTCGTGGAAATGTTATAGAAAATGACAAATCCTCCAATACCTCCACCGAAGCCGATGAGGTCACTGATGATACTTAATAAGAATAATGGATCCTTGAATCCTCTCTTCTTGAAATAGTCCCAATATGTGTATCCGTTCATCGCCATACCAATGACCGCGCAGATGAATAAGAATACAGCAAGACCGTTTTGTGAATAGACATTTAGGATACCTAATGGAATCGTGGATTCAATTAATAGTGAAGCGACGAGCAATAACAAAAGATGGTATTTATTTTTGACAATGACTTGACCGATATGTTTAAAGCCAGTATGTGTTTTCTCTTTTTCTATTGATGTTGGCTCAATGACTTTTTCTTCAATTGCCTCTTTTGGTTCATCAACATAAAATAATGGAACATCTAATTGATATAAAGAAAGCAATGACTCGTTATTAATTAAAGAATTCTTAAATAAAGAAGAAATAATAAATAGAGGATTATAGTCTTTCACAAGATTAAATAATTCACTTAACTTATATTTCGCGCTTTCTTCATCATTAACGATTATTTCTTTTAAGGATGCGATTCCATTAATAAGATTATCTTTATCTAAATTTTCTCTATTGAGTAAGATATGGAATTCTCCAACACCTTTGACATTTACTTGTAATTGAAAAACATTAGTAAAAGAAAAGCCATTCGCCTCATCTTCATCTTTAACAAAAGAATATGATGTGTAATCATTCTTTTTTAATATCTCCTTAAATGGAGAGACATTCTTTTGGATGAGATTAATGTTACTTTCGAATGCTAATGGTTCTTTTTCGAGACAAATAAACTTAATCATAGCAAATAATATTATATAGAAAATATTATGTATTGTGAGAAACTTATTTTTTGCCTATGATGAAAGTAGAGAAGGAGAATACATATGAAATTCTATAAATGTCCAGTCTGTGGAAAAATTATTGCTATGGTCGAAGAAAGAGCGGTTCCAACCATTTGCTGTGGTAGACCAATGGAAGAATTACCGGTGAACACCCAAGATGGTGCGCATGAAAAACACTTACCAGTCTTTGAAGTTAAAGATCAAATCGTCAGCGTTAAAGTCGGTGAAGTTGCTCACCCAATGTTAGACGCTCACTACATTCAATGGGTTGTTTTAGAAACAAATCTTGGTAATCAAAGAAAAATCTTAAAACCAGGACAAGCCCCAG
This sequence comes from Bacilli bacterium, assembly GCA_045631885.1. GTDB lineage: Bacteria > Bacillota_I > Bacilli_A > RFN20 > CAG-826 > CAJOLV01. The sequence goes on along the minus strand of JAZQVN010000015.1, from coordinate 31,741 downwards.
AAGCTCAATTCGCTTTATTAGAAGGTGAAAAAGTTGTCGCGGTTTATGAATACTGCAACTTACACGGATTATATAAAGCTGAATAATTTATATCAATATTAATGAGGTGGAATTTTCCACCTTTTTTCTTTATCATTTTTATGATGAAAAAGTTTATTTATCTCTATCAGTGGTGGCAGTTGTTAATTATCGTTTTATCAGTCGCGATAAATGTTTTCATCATTGTCAATTCTTGTATGAACGCTCATCAATCATCTCATGAAAGCGGATTCATCGTGGATCTATTATCCAATATCTTAAACGGGATAAAACCCGGTACGATTAATGAAGAAAATTATTCAGAGTTTTCATCAGTTATTAGAAAACTAGTTGGCCACTTTGGTTTGTTTTTGATAAGTGGAATTTTTACTACTTTATCAATTAAATTTATCTATTATGATTTAACTAAGAAATGTTGGATTTTTCTCATTATTTCCGCTAGTTCCGGCCTCTTTTTAGCGATTTTGACAGAAATCATACAATTATTTGTCCCTGGAAGAAGTGGTGAATTTAAAGATGTGATGATCGATTTTGGAGGCTATATTATCCCATTAATTATCATAAGCGCGATTATATTTTTTAAAGGAAAGAAAACTTCCGATATAGAAAAAGAAGACGAATTGGTATAACTTATTAATTAAGGAAGAAGGAAGAAAATATTATGCCAGCAAAAAAACCAGCAGCGAAAAAACCTGCGGAGAAAAAACCAGTTGAAAAGAAACCAGCCGGTAAGAAAGAAGCCCCGAAGAAAGCGGTCAAAGAAGAAGTTAAAGAAGTCAATTACCGTAACTACCATGTCGTCAAAAGAGCGGATGGTAAATGGGAAGTAAAATACGCCGGTGGACAAAAAGCTATCAAATTATTTAACACCCAAAAAGAAGCCATTGAATATACAAAAGTTATGGCGGATAACCAAGGTGGTAAAATGCTTGTTCATAATTCCAAAGGCGCAAGCAAGGGTAGAATTAAGAGTAAGAAATAATTACTAATAAACATAGAAAGAGGAAAGTGTATATTTTCCTCTTTTTGTGTGCAGTTTATAATTGAAATATGTCTAACGTTGTTCAGTTAAGTAAGGAGAAATTATCGAACGCCTCTTCTTTATGTCGTGTATTTATCTACGGGAGCAAGACCACTAATAATCTTATTCCATTTATTATCGATTCAATTGAAAGTAATAAACACACTCTTGGCATATATGGTAAACAAGATTACGATAAAAGCTTTTCTGAGGAAGATGTCGTAGCCATTTCCAATATGTCTGTCATTATTGTTTTAGTTAACGAAGAACTATTTTTAGACAATAGCGAGTTTAGAACATCATTACTACCTATCATTGAGAAAGAGCACTTGAGAATGCTTCCACTTATAGTGGATGAAAAAATAATTGATAAGTATCAAGACTTATTTGGTGATATTGAATATCTTATTTACAATAGTTCTTTATATCCAAAGAAAATTAACAATTATTTTGAACAGTTCAAAAGATCAGCAAACCTAAATAGACTGGAATTCATCTTTGAAAAGAAGATTTTTATTTCATATCGTAAAAAAGATTTCCCTAAAGTTGTGGAAGCGATGAAATATATCCATCGATTTGAAGAGTTTAAATATGTTTCATTTTGGTTTGATTATTTTTTAACCCCTGGAGAAGATTTTCATAAAGAAATAGAAAAGAATATTGATGAATCTGATTTGGTATTACTTACTTTGACTGAAAATTGTTTTGAATCTAATAACTATATTATTAATAAAGAGTTCCCTTATTCAATTGATAAAAAGAAAGAAATAGTCGCGGTCAAATTAGAAGATGTCTCTAACTTTAAAACAAAACGTGTATTTAAAGGATTGAAAAATGTTTTTGCATTAGATGATAAGTCTTTAAAGGATGTTTTGATCAAGTCTTTAGGAATAGAGCCACATGAACAAGATAAATGGAAAGATTATGATGCTGGAATATGCTATTTAGAAGGCATTGGAGCAGAAGTGAATATTGAATTAGGAGAAAAGCTACTTTTGAAATCCGCAGAACAAGGTTGCGCTGGCGCGATGCTTGAACTAGCCAAGAGATATCAAAAAGGTTTAAAAGTTGAGAAGAATCGTTATAAAGCTATTCATTGGTATGAGGAATATTTCAAAAGAACTGAACTAAGTATTACCAATGAGAAGGAATATGAAGAATTATCCAATCTGTATCGTCAAGTTGGTGAAAACGACAAAGCAATCAAACTCAGAGAAAAGTTGATTGGAAGAACAAAAAGCCAAAACACAATTCCGTTTATAAAAATGCGATCTGTTCGAGATGACTATATCGCAATCGGACACGCTTACGCCGAAAAAAGAGATTTTTTAAAAGCAAAAGAGTCGTATTTAAAAGCTCTGAGAATTGTATACGATTTTAACCTTAAAGTAAAAGAAAAAATAGATTCATTATTATATTCAACACATCCACCATATTATCATTTAGCTAAACTATTTTACTACAGAACAAACAACATGAAATTAGCTAGTTTCTTCATTAATAAATGTTTGCAAAGTGCAGAATTGGAAAAAGATAGTATCAATCCTTCACTCCTTCTAATTTATTATCATGATGCATGTCAAATACTTAATTTTCCGCCTCAAATTACGGATAAAATGTTTAAAATTTGTGAAGATGACAAATTTAATAAAATTCTTTTATATGACAAGATCAATGTTTATGTTGACTATTTGAACCGACTTATAATTATAGAAAATAAATATGATATTGCTTTATCGATTGTCAATGAAAGAATAAGCTTCTTGTCTAAATATCCGGATGATGCACATTATAACCTTCAAATGGCAAAACTATATGAATTAAAATATAGAGCTTTAACTCAACTTAATGACTTATCTAGTGCTTCATTCGCAATTGAAAGAGCCTGCTCACATTGTATGAAATATCGTGATTTTGCTGATGGTGATTTCTTTAATGATTGGTTAACAGTAACGTATGATGTTTTATTGAAAGCCCACTCAGCCTTTTTGCGTTTAAAACAATATTCCACGGCAAAAGAATACATTGATAAGTGTATTTTGTTTTGTAATGACATCATGACTGGAAAATATGAAGAATTAGCTCGTTCTCAAATCCGTCTTGCGGATTGTTATTTCTTCTACTCGATTTACTATTTTTTCTCTAACAACGATCAATACCGTGAAGAAATTAAAACATATTTATTGAAAGCTGTTGAATTAGTGGACACCGCTTTAGTAAATGAAAAGGTTCTTACTGACAGAGACTTAAAAATCGCCGCTAGAATATACGCTCAAACATCTTATATCCCTGTAGACGATAAAATGTATTACATTGATAAAGCTATCTCGATTTATAAGAAGTTAGTAGAACGCAATCCTTCGAATAAAACATTTCAAGATGATTTATCAAAATCAGAAGAATTCAAAAAGACGCTAATAAATTAAAGACCCCCCTTTTTATCTTTTTGTTTTGTTGTTTTATATAATTACATATGCTATCATATGCTCGAGGAAATAGCTATGGCGTTCAATCAAAAAGAATACATTGATGGATATAACAAAAGCACTTATAAGATGTTTCCTTTTCGTGTGAGAAGAGATAACATTAATGCCATCGAGAAATTACATTCTGTTCCCAGTATTAATGGATACATTAATTCTTTGATTGAAAAAGATATCAACAATAGCGTTTTAACAATCAAACAGATTAAAGAAAGAATGCTTCCCGTTTTAGCTAAACACGGCATTAACGAAGTTTATCTATTTGGCAGTTACGCTAGAGGAGAAGCTAATAACGATAGTGATATTGATATCTATTGCGAAGCGGGAGATATTAAAACATTTATCCAGCAGGGATTTTTAGAAGATGAACTGGAAGAGGCTCTTGGAAAAGAAGTCGACATTGTTTTTATCGGATCTAGAATGGATGATCGTTTCAAAAGAGAACTAGACGAAGATAAAATAAGGATCGGGTAATAAAAAATAGATATCATCTGATATCTATTCTTTTTATATTGAGTTAATTAGATTAAATCTAATTCTTCTTTGATGCCTTCTTTATCAAGGTTTTGTCCAATGAAGACTAACTTAATAAGTTTGTCTCCATATTTTTCATCCCAGTCATGAGCGAAGTTCTCGTCATTATTAATTAAGTATTTAATTTGACGTTTACTTAATGTTTCTGAATACCATTGACCAGAGACGGATAATTTTCTTTGTCTTCCACAGGATTCATAAACATAAGCGTTATATTGTTCACTAGTGAAATATAAGATACCTTTAGCCCTGATAATATTTCTTCCATTGTTTTCTATCCAATTAAGGAATTTATCTTTATCAAAGGCTCTTCTACGATAGTAGACGAATGTATTGACATTATATTCATCTGCGGTGCCTTCATCATCGTTTTCACCCACTCCATGTTCGTGATGGTGGTGATGATGGTGATGGTGGTGTTCTTCGTGTTCATCTTCATCATGGTCGTGGTGATGATGTTCGTGTTCATGTTCTTCATCTTCGTCGTCATCGTCATCATCATGATGATGGTGATGATCTTCATCAGCGTCGATTTCATTACCCCAGTCTTCAAATTCTCTAATCCATGCCGCGGAAGTTGAAGCTCTTTCAAAGTCAAATAAATGAGTATCAATTAATTCATCTAAATCGACATCACAGTAATTTGTTTCGATAATCTTAGCTTCTGGTTGAATCGCTTTAATCGCGATATGAACTTTTCTTAATTCTTCTTTGCTAATTTCATCAACTTTATTTAATAAAATAACATCGCAGAATTCGATTTGTTGAATAACTAAGTTCTCTAAGTCTTCTTCCCCTCTTGTGGCCTCTTTTAAGGCATCTCCACAGCCGAATTCATCAACTAGTCTTAATGCATCAGTAACAGAGATAATCGCATCTAGTGTGTAGAATTGAGGAAGATTTTGTCTTTTGAATTCCTCTTCCATATAGGCGATTGTTTGAGCGATTGGGACTGGTTCACAAATACCGCTTGCTTCAATAAGGATATGGTCAAACCTATTCATATTGACTAAATCAGCGAGTTGATTGATTAAGTCTTTCTTTAATGTACAGCAGATACAACCATTTTGTAATGAGACTAAATTATCATCTTTAGATGATACAACGCCACCTTTTTGAATTAACTCAGCGTCGATATTCACTTCCCCTAAGTCATTGACGATAACCGCCATCTTGTGATTCTTAGAGTTCAATAATATGTGATTGATTAATGTAGTTTTACCGCTTCCTAAATAACCGGTAATTAATGTAATTGGGACAGTTTTAAAAGCCATATTTACACCTCTTTTCCGTAGGTATTTTATCATAATTTGAAGCAATTACTATGAATATGCTTCAAAAATAAAACCCCATGGATAACCATAGGGAATTACTTTTGTTTTAGATAAGAATTATTCTTCGCCTTCGTTATTTTGGCCAGGAAGAACGATTTCTTTATAAGTCGCTAATTGTTCAGCGCTTGGGATTTTGAGTTCAACTGCATCGTTATAACAGACAGAAATCTTTGTGTTTTCTTTCGCAGTGAGAACAAAATCAACAGAACTTAATGGAGATTCCGCTAAATCTTCTTCACCTAATTTGATGTTGGCTTCAACATTAATATATGTTGCAATTGTTTCTAATAAGCCTTGTTCATTAATATAGATGGAAGAGCAAAGATCCATTTTGTTGAAGAATTTATTGATGTCTTCAACAGCTTTTTGAGCGTTAGCTTTATCTTCTTCATCTCCGTTTTCTTCAGCGAATGCGGTAATCGCAGTGGTTAAGCCTTCTTTAGATAAATCGAATTGGAAACCAAATCCTTTTTCACCATATGTTTTGAATTGTAATCCAGAGATCTTCTCATCTAACATGGTGTATCCTGTGACGAATTCATCAATTGGGGATTTACCTGATTCTTCATTAACTTTTTTTAATGAGCCGACAAGAGCTTTAACGATTGGTGGGACCATCATCCATGGAACTGTTAATGAGCTTTTGATATATCCTTTGCCACCATTAGTGTATGTTTCATAAGCGTTTTTGAAATCAAAACTCTTTTGGTCTTTTGAGAAGATCGCGGATAAATCATAACCGAGCATTTTGGCTAGCGCGGCGATTTCCACTAAGTTGAGATCTAAATCACTGACGATGCCGTTAGCAAATCCAGATGCTCTATCAACGATAGATAAGACACTTGCGTCACTGCCATCGATATAGAATTTATCTCCATAGAGATAAGCATTCATTAATGCACCGGATAAATCGATTGATTGTTTAACTGGGTTATTGTCTTCAGAACCAGCTAATTGAACTTTGCCGTCTAAAGCGACTTTACCAGTTGTTTGGCCTAATGTAATTCTGGCACCGAGATATGGCATTTCATCTACTGGAGCTTCGCCTAAAGCGACTTCTAAATTGCCACCGAAGTTTTCTAAGCCTAATTTACCTTCGAAGTTACCAAAGTTAGATTCGAGTTTGCCGTTCGCGTTGAAGTTGATATCTTTTGATTCAACTTTTAAACCTAAAGCGGTTAAATCGAACGTTTCATAAGTTTCTGCCATACCTTCAAGGCGAGCTTTCATTGTCGCTTTGCCTTCTTCGGTTTTGACATTAACTTCTTGACCGCCACCTGGTAATGCGGCTGGGCTACCTGTATTTCCACAGCCTGTTAAAGTTAACGCGGTAAATGCAGTAAGAACTAATAATTTTGTATTTTTCATAATAATACCCTCCTGTGATTAGTATACTATTAAATTAAAAAAAGAAAACCACTTATTAAGTGGCATCCCATTTTATTCTTTATAGGTAAGAACAACATCTTTGAAGCGTAATGCTTCTTCCACTGTATCAAATTTAGCGAAGAAGTAACGATTTCCCATCGCTCCGGAAATCTCTTTGTTATAGTTACCAAAGTGTTCGATATATGGTGCGTATTCAGAAAAAATTTCTGAATCACTCTTTTGATAAGTGAACTTATTTCTTCTTGCGACAGAGATAGCGATGCTTCTCTTTCTATTCATATCGATAGAAGTGGAGTTATTGACAATCACATCAGCGTAGACTCCATAGTAATTATCATTTAACGCCATGCAGAGTAAGTCTGGGGTGTTTCCTCCTGGTGAACGCATATTGACTTCTAAGGCAATGACATCACCTTTTTTACCTAGTCCTTCTTTATCTTGTCTTAAAACAAAGAATTCAATATGGAAGCATCTTTTTCTAATGCCAAAGGCTTTGACCACTCTTTTGCCCATTTCTCTAAAATCATCAGGCATTTCAGTATTAGCGTAGTAATAGACATCTGTTTGTTTATGTAACACTTCAGCGATTGGATCTGGGAATATTTCATTGAAGCAGATAACAACATTACTTTGGTCATCACATATTCCATCAAAAGATGAAATATAACCATTGATATATTCTTCCATAATGTAGATAGTGTTTGGTTTAGTGTTATGGAAGTTCACTAATTCATCGTGATTAGTGATTTTATAAGTTTCTGCAGCGCCCACGCCATTATCTGGTTTAGCAAAGACTGGATAACCGACTTTTGCAATAAAGGCTTCAGAGTTTTCGATTGTGTCGACAAGGATATATCTCGCGACTTTACAACCGGCATTAATGAAGTTTTCCTTCATTTTGCTCTTATATTTAATCGCTTCCATGTCGGATGGTCTTAATCCGTTAATCACGTCAGCGTATTCCCTTAACTTCGCATCGCTTTCTAGCCAGAATTCATTGTTACTCTCTAAATAAGAAATTGGTCCATATTTAGCTTTGATATAATCAACAGTGTTTTTCATCCATTGAAGATTACCAATATCAGAACAGAAACAATATTCAGTTAAATTCTCTTTTAATTCTGAGTTTAAGACTTCGAAGTGTTCATCACCGATACCGATGACTGTAACACCTCTATCTTTTAAAGCTTTAATGAAGTGGGAATATATCGTAGGAAAGTTTGGTGAAATAAAAATAAAATTCATAATGCCTTATATTTTATACATATTTACTTCTTTGTAAACAAATATTTACAAAATAAGCCTATATATGACAAAAAAGTGAGAATTACTCTCACCTTTTAACTATCTTATCAAAGTGGGTTAGACTTTTAATGTGTATTTACATACTGGACAAGTATAGATGTTTTTATTCATTTTAACTTTGTTCCCACAGATAGGACATAGTCCTTTTTCAATGACTAGAATCATATCTTGTCTTTTTTCTCTTTGTAACTTCTTTAACTCTTTGATATTTGAGACATGATCTTCACTTTGGATATCCGCTTCTAAGGATAATAATAGGTTATAAATATTGACCATTTGATTATGTGATAATGGCTTATCATTTTCCCATAAATAGATACGGTTATATAGTTGTTCTAAATTGACCACAGTGTATATCCCTAAATGAGATACATCGTTGTTCACAAATACCACGATGTTAACTAGAGAAATATCTTTCCCTATAATCTTTTTAATATATCGCACGTGCGCGTTATTTTGTTTCACTGGATTCATGAACTTTTCAGATACAATCTTACCTTTTCTTGGATAAGTCTTATTCCACATTGTATCTTCTAATTTTCCAGTTATCTTTCCGAAGTAGTTTTTTGTTTCGATAATAAAGACTCCATTAGGTCTAATTAAGATATGGTCAAATTGATGTGAGACATTATTATCCCCAATTAGAATCAAGTTATTGATTAAGAAATAATCGTCTTTAAATAAATTTAAAGTATCGATTACTGCTTGTTCACCTTTATCACCTTTTTTCACTGAGTTCTTCATATCTTGATATAATGATATCATTATGAAAAAGAAATTATTAACTCTTCTAACTTTAATACCATTTATCACCGCGTGTGATATTAGTTTTAGCCCAAATAATAACAATAATAACGGAAATAATTCTGGTGGTAGTGGCAACGACCCAACAGAACCTGCAGAACCAGGAGATCCAACCGAGCCTTCTGACCCTGTAGACCCTGCTGATCCAGAAGATCCAACAGAACCAACTGATCCTGTAGATCCAGATCCAGGGCAAAATGATCCGGTTGATCCAGGTAATACTGACCCTGAACCAGAGCCATCTAAAGATGAGACACCTGATCAAAACCATTTAGATGATGTAATTGATGAAGGTTTCCCATCAGGAAATAAATTATTTAACGCTTTCTTTACCTATGGTAAGAAGATATCTATTGAATTAAGTTTTTCTAATCAATCTTTATTAAAACTCGCTGAATATGGTGATCCAGGATGGAACAATAGCAATTATGTAAAAAATGAAATGTATCATCCTTGCACGATGAAAATTAATATCGATGGTAAAGAAGCGACATATTATGAAGTAGGCGCGAGAATGAGAGGTAATACTTCTCGTAACACTAACTTTATTAATAGTAATGGCTATTTTAATCCTGGAGAGAATTTCCATTTTAAACTTAACTTTGGTCAAACTTTTGATGATGTAGAAGATAATGACTATTATGTTAAATCTTGGACTAATAAAGATAAGAAAGCGGATAGAGATGACCGTAAGTTTGGCAAGATGAAGAAATTAGATTTCAAATGGAATCGAAACTGTGATGGAACATTTACTAAAGAATTATATGTGCTTGACGCTTTTAGGAATGAAGGTGTTTTAGCCCAGCATTCAAATCTAGTTGAAGTCACTCTTAAGAGTGAAGTAGATTCTCGTAAGATGATCTATGAAGTATATGAATCTGTAGATAAACAATTAATAAAGAAAGTCTTACCGGATGATGATTCTGGTGATTTATATAAATGCTTATATCAAAACACTCCCGCGGATTTAACTAATATAGATAATCTAGGTGTTGAGGGAGTGAACTTCCGTCCAACATATGGATTAAAAACTAATGAGAAGAAATCCGATATGTCCGTGATTAAAACATTTATTAATAATGTGAAATTAAAACAGAATCAAGATGGATATACACCAGAAATGTATTACAACAATATGTTGAATTATATGGATATTGATAATTTCTTAAAGTATTCTGCGTTATGCTGGGTATTTGGTTTACCAGATGATTTAAGAAATAATGCGAACAATTATTATCTATATTTTAATAACGAAGGCAAAGCCTTGTTCTTACCATATGACAACGATAGATGTTTAGGTATTAGAAATAGTTGGGATAAAGATTTAAAGAATGTCGGTTGGGATGACCCTTACGGCATGGGTTATGACGGCTTTAATAAATGCCCATTAGTGTTAAGATTCCTCACTGGTGGGAGTAATAACTCATACACTGTCTATCAACCATGTAAAGATCAATTCCATCAATATTGTATTGAATATGCGAATAAATACTTAGATACGACTAGATTTGATTTATTTACAAAACAATTCGAAGGTATCGCTCCAAGTATTGATATATCTTACGCTGGGGAAGATAATGATACATTTGCTTCCTATGCGAACGTCAAAAAAACAAAGGTTTAATTCGATACAGTTATTTTATTTAAAGAATGCTTGATTATCCATATTTTTATTATTAGATTAGAGATATGAAACTCATAAAAATAATTATAAATAAAACAGTTATGGCTTTTAAAAAAAGTATCAATGCCGTAAGTAGATTTTTCTATAGAATCCGGAATAACAACAAAAACTTTACGATTATTTCAAGAGATTGTGTTGGAGGAATAATATATAATCAATTAAAATTAAAATTTCTCACACCCACAATCAATCTGTTTTTTACACCGGACGATTTTAATCAATTTTGTTTGCATTTACACGACTACTTAAAAGGGAATCTAGTTGAGATGATTGATGCAAACACAAATTATCCAGTCGGCCTTCTTTATCCATCTACTGATGGATGCTATTGTAGACCAATAAGAATCAACTTTATGCATTATAAAACATTTAAAGATGCAGCCACAAAGTGGGAAGAAAGAAAGTCGAGGATAAACTGGGATAATTTATTCGTGGTATCAACTTTTTGCTACCCAATAGAGACTTCCACATTAACGAATGAGCTGGTTAATGATTGGAATTCTATTGAATATAAAAAGGTAATCCTTGTTGATAAAAAATACGGATTTGAAAATGAGCAAATAATTGATAAGCCAATTCAATGCAAGGAATACGCTTGGTTACTTTATAGTCCTGGGAAAGTAATTACTTGGAGAAAAATTCTAAACAATTTTGATTTCATTAAGTTTTTGAACTCAAAAGATAAATAATTTCTTTTTTGGATATCTTTTTTCGCTAATAGTAAAAAATACAGTTATTAAAAAGTTGATGTTCTCTCGCCTCATTTGTACATTGATGTGGCAAAGATTTAAGTCTTATTATTTTCTATTGAAAACAAAATACTACTTTGATATTATTTTTTAGCGTCCACTTCTGGACACTTAGTTCAGCGGGAGAACGCTTCCTTCACACGGAAGAGGTCACAGGTTCGATCCCTGTAGTGTCCACCACAGGCCGTCTTAGCTCAATTGGCAGAGCAATCGATTTGTAATCGATAGGTTGTTGGTTCGATTCCGATAGACGGCACCAGAAGGAATTATTAAGGGATCGAGAAATCGGTCCCTTTTAAATTGCGCCTATGGCGGAACTGGCAGACGCGCTAGACTTAGGATCTAGTTCCGAGAGGAGTACAGGTTCGATTCCTGCTAGGCGCACCAATAATGTATACTTTTGTAAGTATACATTATTTTTATTTTGAGACAGAATGAATATAATCTTTTTCTTTTACTTATCCTTTTTATTGTGGTATATTTCCCGCATAGTCTTAATAAATATATTTATAAGACTGTGTATAGTAAAATCAAATTATGAGAACAAGCCAAAAGATATATCTTCCATTTAAAAGATTGATAGGAATACTTGGTTCTATTATTGGAATCATTGTTTGTTTTGCTTTACTCTGGTGGTGGGTTTTACCGGTTAATGCTATTGTTACTAAAGGTCACCCTTTCTTTAATAGACATAGAATTGGCAGGAATGGAAAAGCTTTCATCTGTTTAAAATTTAGAACCATGAAACTAGATGCTGATCCGCATATGTCAAGCCAAGATAAAGGTGTTCAAGAACACGTTACTGGATTTGGTAAATTTTTAAGAGTCACTTCTATCGATGAAACATTACAACTTTTTAATATTTTTGTCGGTCAAATGGCGTTTATTGGTCCTAGACCACTTATTGATGTTAACGATTATGATGTTATAACAATAAATTTACGTAAAGAAAATGGCTCAATAGCATTAAGACCCGGATTAAGCGGATACGCTCAAATACATAAACGCGGTGAGCTAGATCCTGAAACAAAAGCCATGTACGATAAAATCTATTTAGACCACTTTTCTTTGTGGTGGGATATCAAAATTTTTGCATATACATTTCTAAAAGCTTTTGGAGCTGCAAAGGGGAGATAATATGAAAAAAGTATTGGTTGCCTTTGGAACAAGACCAGAAGCTATAAAAATGTGTCCGCTAGTTAATGAATTAAGATCAAGGACCAATATTAAAACGATTGTTTGCGTGACGGGTCAACATAGACAAATGTTGGATCAGGTTTTATCTACATTTGGCGTGGTGCCTGAATACGATTTATCAATTATGAAAAGTGGCCAAACTTTATTCGATATCACAGCCAACATTCTTAATAAAATTAAAGATGTTCTTGAAAATGAAAAACCAGATATCGTTTTAGTGCATGGAGACACATCAACCACGTTCACCGTGGCTCTAGCTTGTTATTATTTGCAAATACCCGTAGGCCATGTTGAAGCTGGGTTGAGAACCTACAACATTTATTCTCCCTATCCAGAAGAGTTTAATCGCGAGGCGGTCAGTATTATTGCAAGATTTAATTTTGCACCAACCAATTTATCCAAACAAAACCTTATTAATGAGGGAAAAGATGAAAAAACCATTTTCGTTACCGGGAACACTGCAATCGATGCATTGAAAACAACCGTGAAAAGCAACTATTTTAATGATCATCTTGAATGGGCAAGGGGTTATAGATTGATATTGCTTACTGCTCACCGAAGAGAAAATCTTGGTCAACCGATGCATAGAATGTTCAGAGCAATAAGGAGAATAGTCGAAGAGTATCCCGATGTTAAGGTCTTATATCCAATTCATCTAAATCCGGTTGTTAGAAAAGCTGCCGATGAGGAATTGGGAAATAACGAAAGAATTAGACTCATTGATCCGTTGGATGTTTTGGATTTTCACAATTTTATGGCGAGAAGCTATTTGATTTTAACCGATAGTGGTGGTATTCAAGAAGAAGCTCCTTCTTTGGGTAAACCAGTTCTAGTGATGAGGGATACTACTGAAAGACCAGAAGGAATAGACGCAGGTACCTTAAAATTAGTTGGTACCTCCGAAGAGCGGATTTATAAAGAATTCAAAAATCTCCTTGATAATAAGGACCAATATGAAAAAATGTCAAAATCCTCAAATCCTTATGGTGATGGATTTGCTTGCGTAAAAATCGCTGATATTATAGAAAATTATTTTACAAAATAGAGGTGCTGAAATAACTATGAATCCTTTGGTTTCTATCATTATACCTTCTTATAACAGCTCCGATTATTTGGGGCGATGTTTAGATAGTATATTTAATCAAACATATAAAAATATAGAAACAATTCTTGTTGACGACGGATCATCAGAAGATGAATATCAAAAAACAGAAATGTTTGCAAAAAAATACAAGACAGTTCGTTTATTTAGACAAAAAAATTCCGGGCAAGGAGTGGCCAGAAATTTAGCTTTGGCAAAGGCACAAGGAGAGTGGGTGTTGTTTCTAGATAGTGATGATTCTATGGGCACAACCTTTGTGGAAAATCTTGTAAAATCTATAAAACCAAATACCGAAATCGTCTGCTGCAATTATACTATTATTTTGAGAGGCAAAAAAATACCTATTCGCTTATTCGATGATTGTGATTCATTCTCTTCAAAAAAAACCATTTTTAATTTATATTTGAATCGGAAAATTGCTCCGGCACCATGGTGCAAGTTAATCAGGCGTGATGTTATTGGCGAATTGAGGTTCCCTCCTTTTAGAGCTAGAGAGGATGAATATTTTAATCTTCTTTTGTTCTCCACTGTTAATAACATAGTGTGTTCTAATGAATCTGAGTATTTTAGATACATTAGGTCTGAGAGTACGGAAAGATCAAAAATGTCTTTTAAAAAAATGGCCACTTTATCTTCCTGCAGTCTGGCTATTTCTTTAGGGAAAACACATTTTCCTGAACTCAGTAATAAAATAAATGCATATTGTCTTTTCAATTATTATGCTCTATTAAAAGAACATTATTTTGAAAAAAGTACTTTAAATAAAAAAACAATCTTATATTTGAAAAACTGCTTCGCCACTTTTTATCCTTATGTTAAATATTGTGAAAAAAAAGACGCTATTGAAATCACAAAATACAAACACCATAGTCATTTGATTCAAATCAAGTGGTTGATGATACGACACTTAAAAACAATAAAAAGAAAGATAATAAAAGACTAATCTTGAATTTTTGAACCAGGTCCTTTTATATTTCTGAGAAATTTGCCATTTTGTTTATAATATGTTATTTGTTTCATCAGATTGCTTGCTGCACATTTTGCTGACCAAACTTTTTCTATGGTTTCACAAGCTTTAAGAGACATCTGTTTTTTTTCTTCGCCAGTCATATTTATCAAGCGATTTAAAACAGAATATAAGTCTTCTTTTGTTTCATAAATAAAACCGTTTTCAGAATCATTGATTAAAAATTTAGTGCTACCAGCAAGTCCGTTACAAATGCATATTGCGCCTAATGCTAACGCTTCATTTAAAATGGCGCCCCACCCTTCACCATTGTCGCTAGAGAATAGAAAAATGGAACCGGGTTTAATAATGTTTGAAATGTCATTTCTTTTAACTGGAGAATAAACAGGAATGTTTCTTTGACCAATAGCAAGTTTTAGCTTGTCTTTAAACAAACCGTCACCATAAATTTTAATATCAAATGGAAAATTGTTATTTTTACAATAATCATAAACATCGACACATATTTCCGGATGTTTCCAATCAATTAGTCTACCAGCCCAGACAAAATTATTTATTTGGTTGGCTTCGTTTATTTGGCAAAGTCCTTTCTTTTCTACAACAGGGAAATACCCCCATTTAAGCATTTTACTGGTGCTTATCCCAACCTTTTTATAATCTTTTGAAGCATAAAAACTTGAACAAAGCAAAAAACAATTTTTATTTTTGATCTCTTTTCGCAAGAGGAATTTCCACTTTAGTATTCTTAAAAAATTAATAAAGTGGTTATTGGATTTTGACAAATGCTCACTAAAACGAAAGACCATATGATCTTTTTTAATTCTGTTTTTTATTAATGAATTGTCTCCTGTGCCTATTATAACAAAATCAGCATTGTCTATTAGTGAGGTCAACTCTTTCTTTGCTTTTGATTTATCAAAACTGTGCAACACATATGTTTTGTTTGACATATCATCAAATCCAGTTGCAATTCTATATTCCGGTGTTTTTTTGCAAGCAATAAAATGAACGTCGTTTCCTAGATTAATGAGCTCTTCGCAAATGTACGATTGATGATGTGTTAGATAATCCGAAATAACAACAATCTTCATTAAATAGTTACCTCCAAATAACAACTATATTTTTTGTTAAAAAGCAATGGAAGCGATAATAAAAAACTTAAATAATAACTCCCAATTATGTTTTCGACAAAAAGACTGATAAAAACAAAACCGCAAATACCTATTAGGAAAAAAAGAAAATATCTCTTATTTAAAGATTTATTAATAGGTTTCATAAAATGAGCTATTCCGATGCAAAAAACAGAACACCCAAACAAGCCATAACTCGACAAGAAATAAAAAACAAATGGAGCTGCAGTTGGTATCCCGTTCGTACCAATAACAAAATATCTTACTTCCGAAGAGTTGATGAACCATGTATCTACGATATTTTCTTGATAAAAATAACCACCAATTCCACTTCCGACTCCAAAGCCTGGATTTTTAATAAAAACAACCAAAGAGTTATAAATATGTGAAAACCTTTTTTGCGCTGAATAAGCAAAATTGCCAAAAATCTTATTCATAACATATGTTTGAAAATAATCGGTAAAAAACAAAATCAAAAATGACGAAATCAAAATGAAAATGACTATAATCGCAGGAAGGAAATCTTTTCTTTTAAACATCTTAACAATAAAGAATACAACGACTCCGGATAAAACAAATCCAATGGTTAATATTAATTCTGTGCTGTGAGAGGCAATAATGATCGGGATTAAAAGAAGCAAAAACACAACCAATAGCACTGATGCTTTCGTTTTTTTGTATTTAGAAATAAAGCACAGCGATGTAGGAAGAAAAAAACATATTATTATCTGTGTCATGTGGGCCGCTTCAGGTGTTGTGGCACATATTTTATTATATGTGTCGAAATATGCAGAGCTGTGTGATAGTTTTAGTTTGCTTAAAAAATCAATCAGCGAGCCAAGAAATTTAAGTCCATACGTAAAACAAATTTGCACATAACCAAAAAATAAAAATATAGAAAAGCCGCCAATAAAAGAAATAAGAATTTTTGTTGGATCGGCAATTTTGATCATTATTCTGCTATATACTATTAAAATGAGAGCGTGAAAAATATAAAGCGTTTCCTTTGCACCTGTTAGTAAGGGGTGATTTCCATAAAAAACGCCCAAAGTTATGTTTGAAATGACTGAACTAATTAAGGATTGGATAACGAGATAAACGATTGCTAAAAAAAACAAGACTATATCTTTTGATATTAAATGATTTTTGTCGATGAATATTGAGTATATTGTGGCAATAGGAATACCAACAAGCGAAACAAAAAAAGGAATAATATAAGTGTATGAATGAACACCACCAAAATCCAAATAAGTCAAAGGAATAGAAAAAACAAAACAATAAAAAAAGCAATTAGCAAAAAATGATATGATTGCTTTTTTATTGTTCCTTAAATCTTTTAATCTATCGCGTATTGCAAATTGTTTCATATTCTTTTATCTTCAATAGTATCGAGCCATCTTTTGTTCCACAGCTCCTTGCTAAAACCATATTTTATGGTTTGAATTGATGCTTGCTTCAATCTTAACAAAAGTTCATCGCTATCCATAATTTTCAAAATTGCTTCTGCGAGTTCTTTTCCGTTTGGTTTGATTAATAATCCATTGTAGTTGTCTATCACTATATTTGAAAGACCACCAACAGATGTGCAAATAACTGCGCATCCAGCAGACATTGCTTCCAAAGCGGAAAGCGATGTTCCTTCAGATCCGGAAGTGGGGATTAGGGCGATATCCTTATCGATATGATATTCGACACCTTGACCTGAACAATATTTTTCAAAACGAACATTTTCGAATGATGATAGCTCATTTTTGAGTTTGGTTTCTTCCTCCCCCTCACCAGCTATGAAAAAAACCATATCTGAAAATTGTTTTGTATTAGAAAGTCTTTTTATGGCGTCAATCAAAATATCTGTTCCTCTCGGTTTCCAAAACCTCCTAGCAAAAACTATTTTTTTCTCTTTGTTGATAGATATTTTGCAATTAGAAACTCTTGAATAATTAGGTATTGTTGTTATTTTTGAAATATCATTATTAAATGGGTAGTTGCCTTTCAACCAATTCAAATAATTATAATCAACACAAATCATTTTATCGACGGAGCGCAAAATCTTAATTTTCCTAATAGTTAGCAAAATTGGTTTTAAAAATTTTAAGAAGGTTTTTTTATTAAACGGAACATCCCATGCGATTCCGTGTTGAATAGCAATACTATTTTTAAAAATATTGCCGTAAGCGAGGTAATCTGTAGAAAATATGACCAAATCTTCGTTTTTGTAGCAACTAGATTTTCTAACCAATTTCATTAATTTTCGATTGTTTTTTTTGGAATATTTTTTTGCTTTTTTTCCAAAAAAATACCCGAATAGATGATAATTATTTCTATCTATCGCATAATCAGAAAAAGGAGATGCGTCATGGACATAAACATTGTATCCATTTGAAGAAAACAATTCGACTAAATCGTCTATATAAACATCTAGACCGCCTAATCTCGGAGAAAAATCTTTTTCAAGATGACAATTCGTAATCAAATGAATATTCATATTTTATAAACCTTCTGAAAATTCTCTTTTTATTGTTTCAAGTTGTTCAAAAGCATTGTTTCCTGCGACTTGACCTATTTTTGGACATCTTGTCAATTCTTCTTTATCAAGCAATGACCCAAAGCTGCAAACTAAATTTGGATAGCAGTTTATGCCGAAAAAGTAATTTTCGATATTGCTGTTGTGGTGGCCTATAAAGATATCAGCAAATTGACTAACAGTTAAATCGGGTGACATCCAACCTGTATTTTGAGTATCGTATTTGCCATTGCTTGTTAGTGTAATTTTGTACATTTTAAAATTATCAATTTTAGTAAAATAGGAAGAGCTAAGCCATTGCACGTTCAAATTGTCTTTAATGGAGAAGGTACACATGGAATAAGCAGGGTTGCAAAAACAATAATACAGATGAGAAGTTGCGCCTCCTAAATAATAGAAACGGTTTAAAGCAATGGTTTTTGGTTCTACTCCATCTCCGTAGAATGTTGCATTTATATAAAGAAAGGGGTTATTGTATTGTGACTCATTATTATCCTTAGTATCTAAGGAAACATAAAAAATGCGATCTTTATAAAAAGAGTAGTAATCGTTTTTTTGATTTTTGATTGCGTGAAAAATGAATGATGCTGATGCCAATAAAATAGATATTACTAAAGATAATGTCAAAACAAAGAATTCTCTTTTTGTAAAGAAGTGTTTTAAATTGAAACCTTTCATGGATAATATTTTATCTTTTTTTCTATCTGTAAAAAAGAAAAAATAGTAATATTTTAATAAAACTGAATTGTTTGCCACTCTCGTTAATAAGCAAAGAATCATTTAGTCGTGTTTAATTAGCGTTTAAGATTGTTCTTCAAAAACAATATAGACTTTTCTATCATGAACTGTATTTTTGATGTATCCGCTGTGCTTAAATCAATAATGGAGTTTTCACAAAAATTTATTCCCAACAAATCGAAAATCGACTGAAATCTAGTTAACATTTCATTTCTAAAAAATAAAACAATTTTCTTTTTGAATATTAATGAAAAAACAAAAGCGTGAAAAGAATCTGATATTACCAGCGATGAATGAGAGATAAGATTGATAAAATCAAATTGATTACATGTGAAAAAAGAATTTTCCGAATCTAATATATCAATAATGGGATATTCTTTAAAACATTTTGTTATCGTTGTTTCATTATCACATTTGAGGCAATATTTTAATATATATCGTTCTGCAGGAACGTTTTTTGTTTTATATTTTTTCACCGCTTCTTCCCATTCTTTTGCGTTTAATAATAGAGTAGGATCCAACAAATGCACTGGTTTGAGTTTTAAACATGAAAGAATGTCAATTGCGTTGCTTTCTCTAACGCCAACCGCATTATAATCTTTTAAACCTTCTTTAAATGAAAATAAATGATTATTGTCGATGTGATTTGTGCCGATTGAAGCAGCATATGAAATTTTGTTAACCTTTTCGTTTGCGCAAAATATAGCTAAACAAAAAGGCAAATCGTTGGTGTGATAAGTCCAGTTCCAAATTTGATCGCTCCCAACAATTACATTATTTACAGTTTTTATCTGCTTTTTTATGTATGGCGAATAATTATAACATATTTCTATGTCGTGCGATTTTTTGCTTGCTTTGTAAATATTGTAATTTCTTCTAAAGTTTTTGAATGTTGAAGAGTTGTTTGCCTTCAATCTTAACGCGGGAGGAAATAGATAAGCGTTCTTTGCAAAATACAAATTTACTGAATCTATATTAATACTTTTTAAAACTTGTCTAAGAGCATAGTTTTGCAATCTATTGCCATAGTTATTAAAACCATAATCCGTTATTATTACAGTTTTTTTTGACAAATTAACTTTTTTCCTATCTTTTAATAATATAATGAAGAAAGACTTAATTAGCTGCTTTATAGTTTGTTTAATTGATTTGTTTTTTCTATACTTAAAAACATTTAGTATGCCTCTTTCATTTATTTTTTTAATAACGAATTCATGATCATCGCATTTTTGTGCACTTTGAAAATATGGTGGGTTTATATCTAATATTACTGAATATTTCACCTCAAAAACCTGTGTTTCTTCGTTTAAAATATTAAGCAAATAATCTACCTTGTTCCTGATGACAATAAGAGACACCCCTTTTTTGTTATACAATTCAGGGTAATATTTTTCCACGCCCCAAAAATCTCCGATTGTAAAATCAGATTTTCTATTTTCTCCTTTAAAAGCGCAATTGAAACATGACTCCATTAGGATGTAATTTTTTAAAAAAGCAACCATATAAGGATTTCTATTATACATTTGGCTTATGCTCTTTTTTTCGGTATCGTAAGAGAACATAAACTCTTCCCAACACCTCTTTTTATTTCTGAAATCAATGTTTTTAACTGTTTCTTTGCCAGAAATCTCTCGTTTATACATATCCCAAAAAAATGGTGAAGGAACACCGTGACAAATTATATCTGCCGTTAACAATTTATCGGTGTTTATGTTTTTAAGTGATAAGTAGTTTTTCAAAGCACCAATTTGACAAGGTGTACCGATGTAAAAAACATTTAAACCATTTTGCAAATCGGTCGCACACTCTTTGAATGTAAACCTTAAATCACTTTTAACATATTTTGATTTCAACAACGGATCTAAATATTGAGTTGTGTCAATTCTTTTGTGGTAAACGACACCATTATCAATTGTTGCCCCAAAAACTACACCATGCAAATTGTTTAAATAATATGAAGCAACATGATAAAAAACCCCGCCGCTAGAGGACTTCATTAATACTTTTTCGTCTTTGCTTGTTATTGCGTACGCTTTTGGGTTTTGCATTTTATTTTTCCTCTTGCTTTGTTTATAAAAACACATATAAAAACATTAATTTTGTTAATATAATATGGTATTTTCGTTCGACTTTTGCATAAAATTTTATATTTTTTTTCTATAGTTTCGGTAGATATGTTTTTTTCTTTAATCGCTTTATAGTAAAAATTAACTATTTTTTTATCACCATACTTATAACCGATTTCAAAATTCCTAACCAAATATTTATTTTTTATTATTGAATGAAAGTGTTGTTTTTCGCTTATCGGAATCGCATCAATTCTGTCGATGGTGTTTTCTAGTAATATAATAAAATTATTATTTCTTTCAATTTGCTCATTTTTATTACGTGGTTTTCTAGAATGACTATTCTTCCTAATTACTATTTTGCAAAGAACCTCATCGACATAGGCACACCGTGTTTTGTAAACGATCGGAAGCATAAGTTGCCAATTTTGTCCTTCCTTTGAATCAAAAATGGATTTTTTTTGAAGCCTTTCAAATAAATGTGATGTTTTTACCAAACAACTTCCGCTTCCATAAATTATGTTTTTCTCTAATATTAAATCTTCGAAAAAATAGTCTTCTTTTGCTGGCTTTTCTCTTCCAGCGATAAATATATATTTATCAAGTTTTTTTTCTTTAACAAATCCAATCTTGGAAAAAGAAAAAAATGTGTTTTGCTCTTTTAAAGCGGTTAGAAGCCGTTCTACAAATTGTGGATGGAGCATATCATCTGAATCAAACCAAGCGACATATTCCCCGCTCACTAGTTTTAACGCTTCATTTATAGCCGATGATTGTCCTCCGTTGCATTTGCGTTTGTATATTAATTTCATTTCTCTCGATTCGAATATATTGATAAATGATTTAACAATATCTTCTGTTTTATCGGTCGAACCATCGTTAACTACTATCGCTTCTATATTTTTATATGTTTGATTCAAAACTGATTCAAGACAACGAGAAATGTAGTCCTCGCCTTGAAATACTGGAATCATAATACTTACCAATGGATTTGTTGACATATTTTTTATTTTAAAAGATTTTAATTTGCAATAAAATAATTAATATGATTATTTTCTTTATTATTTTGTTTATTGTGGCGCTAATAAAAATAAAACCGCAACCAAAGAACGCTTCAAATACTTTTTTACATAGAGATGTAACATTATCTATCAGTGGTATTTTTGCCATTATCATAATGATTAGTCATTTTCGCGGTTTTTTTCCATATACGGATTCCCCATCTTTTTTAAACAAATTGGCAACATATATTATTACTTTTTTGGGGCAAATGATGGTAACCCCATTTTTATTTTATAGTGGTTTTGGAGTAATGGAATCATTTGAAAAAAATGGTGATTCTTATACAAAAAGCATGCTTAAAAATAGAGTTCTAAAGGTATATTTATCCTTTTTTATTGGCGTTTTATTCTTTTTAATGTTGAGCTTTGCTTTAAAAATAAAATATCCGATATCTTCGTATTTATTGTCTTTTGTTGGCTTCTCAAATATTGGAAACCCTCAATGGTATGTTGTGGTTATTATTCTTCTATATTTGATTTCTTACATATCATTTAGAATTGTTGGCTTTAATCACAAGCGATCATACATTGTTTTACTTCATCTTATTCTTTGCTTATTTTTATATTTTTGTCTAAAGAGGTTGGATTTGGAATCGTATTGGTGGAACACAATTCCAGCTTATTTTTTTGGTGTTGCGTTTTCTCTATATAAAAGAAGAATTGTCTACCTTTTTAATAAAGGAAAATTAATTCCCTTAATTGTTTTTGTCTTCAGCCTTTTATCCTTTCTCGTATTTAATTATTTCATTCCAAAGTATCTTGTTTCAAATCAGTTAATATATTCCTTGGCGATATTGTTTTTTGTCTCATCTTTGGTTTCTCTTTCATACATAGTTCAAATAAAAAACAGATTTCTTATTTTCTTAGGAAAGAATTGTTTTTGGATATACATGACTCAAGAGATATTTATGATGATTTTTCAAAGAATGACATTCATATCATCAAACGAATATTTATACTTTTCTGTTGTTTTGTTCGCTACTTTGTGTGCATCCGGGTTGATTGGATTTGTGTTTAACAAAATATGGCGCTCAATTTCTTTCAACAAAGGAAAGGTTAGTGAAAAGAGCAATGTTCATCTCGGAATAACAATAACATACATCACTCTTGGAACATCTATATTTATGTCATTATTCATCACTCCACGCATTCTCAATTATCTTGGGGATGCGAATTATGGTTTGGTTTCTTTTGCTAGTTCAATTACTTCGTGGTTAACAATCATTTCATCTGCTCTAGCGGCATCTTATGTTCGCTTTGCTTCAAAAGAACAAAAAGAAGAAAATAAAACATCAAAAATCAACTCAGTTTATTTTAGTTTATTCCTTTTCCTTTCATTTATTGTTCTTTTATCGTCGTTGATTTTTTTAATAGCTGGTTCGCTTGGCAATTTTAAGCTTAACAACTACACCTATGAAGAAAATAGAATTATCGTTTATTTGATTTTTATTTCTGGATTAAATGTAAGTGTTGGAATGGTTTTTTCTGTTTTTACCTTTTTTATTACTTATAAAAAAGAGTTTATTTTTCAAAATACACTAAGTCTATTGTTGTCGTTCCTCAACCCTTTATTAAGCTTATTGTTTGTTGTTCTTACGCATTCCCCACTTGCTATTGCAATCGTTTCGCTCTCTCTTTCCATAATTATTAATTTTCTCAATCTTTTATATTGTTGCAAACGACTTAAAATAAAATTTGAAAAAATAAGTAAACAAGATAAAAAAATATATATAGATTTATTTGTTTTTTCTAGTTTCATACTTTTAAATACAATTGTAGATCAAATAAACAACAATGTTGATAAAACCATTCTTGGGATTATGGTGAACTCCGAATCAGTAACCACTTACACTCTTTCAAAGACATTTAATACTTATTTATTAAGTATGGCAACAGCCATATCTGGCACTTTTGTACCAAAAATAAATGAATTGGTAATGAATGATAGACAAAGTGATATTAACGAATTGTTTTTAAGAGTCTCGAGCGCTCAAATGATTATTGTTCTGCTGTTTGTCGGAGGATTTTTATCTTGTGGGCTACCATTTGTGTCTGCTTGGTTAGGCGAATCGAGAATCATGGTTTTTTATCATGCAATTCCTTTTTTGTTGTTGGATATCGTTACATTGACCGGGACATTATGCGTATCAATTCAAAGAGCAATGAATAAACATAAGTTTAGAGCAATCATTTATATAACGTTTGCCATAGTTAATATTAGTTTATCAATTTTATTTGTGCATCTTCTCCCTAAACAACACGCTGTATGGGCAGTAACGGGAGGGACCATTATAAGCGTTGTGCTTGGCAATTGGATAGCTTTAAACATTTATAATAAAAAAATTATAAAATTGCCTATCGGACATTATTTTATTAATTTACTTTTCTATATTGCGATTGCGTCAGTAGGAATTGGCGCAAGCTATGGATTGAAATTCTTGATAAATTCCCATATGCAGATTTCCAATATCCTAATGATTATAATTCAAGGTTTTTCCTTTTTAGTTGTATATCTTGGATTGCTTTTTGTTTTTAAGAAAAAAATATTATTAGATTTTTATAGAAATATTATAAAAAGGAAGGTGGTTTGATGAAAAAAATAGTGAAGTGGATGATTTCTGCTGCAATAAAAATAGCTTTGCTGTTTCAAAAACACAATTACATAATTTTGGAATCCGCTAATTATTTTTATGATAATACGCTTTCTCTTTATAAATATTTAAAAAAGAACCACCCAAATTTCAGGATTAAGTATATAATTAGCAATCAAAAACAATATGATTGTAGACATTATTATATTGAAAAAAAGGAATCTATATTCATAGAAAGAAAGATTGACAAATTTCTCTTATATCATTTTTATTTGCCACTCACAAAATATATATTTTTTTCTTATTTTTGCCATTATTTCAAAGGCACCAAATTGAATTCGCAAACAAAAATAATATATCTCAAACACTATGAATTTTTATTAAAAAATGGTGAGAATTATTATAATGGATTATTCACTGGGGACTTGCCAAAAGTATATGTTACGGAGTCAACTACTGAATGTGCGAATTTGATGATGAAAAAGTATGACATTTTAGCCAAACAAAACATAATAATTGCAGGCATGCCGAGAAATGACGAAATGTTTTTAAATAATTTGTCGAAAGAAGAATTTTTAAAAACCATAAAATACCATCAAGAAAATAATGATATCAAAATTCTTTTGTGCATGTGCACTTTTAGAAATGCATATAAAAGTGATGCTATCTTTTTTAGAGATGAATTTCCTCTTTCGCTAGACGAAGAACAATTGATAGAAATGGATAATGAATTAATTAAAAATAATGAGTTATTGATTATTAAAACTCATCACGCTCAAAAAACAGACAACACTTTACCGAACAATATAAAAAGAATTGTGTTTTTGGATAATAATTTTATGCAAAAAAATGGATTGTTGTTGCATGGAATTTATCCTCTTATCGATGCAATGATAACGGACTATTCCTCCGCTTATATTTCCTATCTTGAGTTAGATAGAATGATAGGGTTTTTGCTTAGCGATGAAGAAATATACAGAAAAAATAGAGGTTTTACCATTGACAATATTGAATCGATAATGCCTGGCCCAAAATTGAAAACCTTTGACGAATTTAAATTTTTTTTAGCTAATGTCGATCAAAATAAAGATAGTTGGGCTGCTGAAAGAAGAAGAATTAAAAAAATGCTACTTGGTGAATATGGTTGTAATAACTGTAAATCTGTATGTGATATAATAATGAACGAAAATAAAAATGAAAAAAAGAATAGCATATAGTTATGGAATGATGGATTTGGTCCATTATGGGCACATTCGCGCTTTGAAAAAAGCAAAAGAAAATGCCGATTGGCTTATTTTTGGTTTGGTTAGTGATAGTGCATCTGAATCCTGGTTTGGTTCTCACATTTCTAATGAAGAGGAAAGGCTTGAAGTATTGAAAGGAATTAAGTTCATCGATGAAATAATCCCCCAACAAACATTTGACCCGCTTGATAATTTAAAAATGATACACGAAAAATATCCGAATGCAATTATTACTCTTTATCACAGCAATGAGTGGGGGTTCGCTTCTGCTAGAGAGTATGTAGAATCCATTGGTGGATCAGTAGTTAAAACTGAATATTACGATAAAATGTCTCCTCAAAAAATATTTGAGTTTTTTAAAAACGGGGAAGAAAAGAAACAAATAATTGATGGAAATCTAATATCAACTAAAGCAAATACATTATTATCTCTTTCCCAAAAATTAAAACGATCAAAAATAGAAAAAATCCACATAATAACTTTTGCTGAATATTTTAAAGAACCAGAAATAGTCGCTAAATGCGTGACTAAATTATTCGATAGGAACAAAATCATTGTTAGAAGCTCATCTAAACATGAAGATGCATTTAATGAATCTAATGCCGGCCATTTTTCTAGTGTTTTAAATGTTGATGGTTCGGATGAACAAGAAATTATGCGAGCAATCAACAATGTGTTTAATTCATACGGAGAAAGCATAGATGATAATGAGCAAGTACTAATACAAAAACAAACGGATGATGTTGAGATTTCTGGTGTTGTTTTTACAAGAGATATACAAAAAAACAGGCCTTACTATGTTATAAATTTTGACGAAGGCGGTAGCACTAATTCTGTGACTTCTGGATTATGTAGTGAAACCGTTTGGTTTTCATATTCTCTTAACAAAAAGAACATTCCTGACAAATGGAAAAAGCTCATGAATTCTGTATATGAAATCGTAAATATTTTACCTGGTATTTATTTAGATATAGAATTTGCAATAACAAAAACAAAAGAGGTTGTTATTTTCCAAGTTAGACCTCTTGCCGCGGCATATAAATATGATAGGAATAGTCATGATTATGAAATTGATAAAGAGAAAAAAGAATCGATTGAACAATACAAACAATTGTTAGGTTGCGGACTTACTTGCTTTTCAGATATGGCGTTTTGGAATCCTGCTGAAATAATCGGAGATAATCCGAGATTTTTAGACTATTCTCTATATAGAGAGATTATTACCAAAAAAGCATGGAACGATGGTTTGCTAAGACTCGGATATAGAAAAGTTGAGGGAGATTTGATGTATAGGTTTGGAAATAAACCTTATATTAATTTAGAAAAATCTTTTGAAGCTTTAATGCCAAACAACTTTAATGATGATCTTGTTATTAAATTAAGAGATTATTATATAACCGAATTAAAAAAAGACTTATCATCGCATGATAAAATAGAATTTGAAATATCTCACAATTGTTTTGACTTTGCATTGCATGACAGATTATTAGAAATAAGAAATCATTTTGATGAAAACGAAATTGAAAACATAGAAAAATCGTTAGCATCTTTAACATTTAACATAATAAAAAATTATAAAACCACATTATCTAATGATTTAATTGAATTAAATCAACTTGAAGTGGTGAGAAAAAAAGTTGAAAGAAAAATTCAAAACAACAACAACGATTCCAAATTAATTGCTAACTCAATTAAAGAATTATTGATTTCTATTTCAAAATATGGCACCCCCCAATTCTCTCGACAGGCTAGATGCGCATTTATTGCAAAATCTATCTGCAAATCGTTATGTACGAAAAATTATATAGAACAACATAATTTGGATGAGTTCTTTTCGAGCATCAATACCGTTGCAGTTGAATACTATAACGATTACCAAAGAGTATTAGCCAGAGAATTGAGTGAAAGAGAATATAGAAACAAATATGGTCATTTGCGAGCGGGCACTTATGATATTAGAAGTCCAAGATATGATCAAATGGATAATTTAATAAACTATACAAACATTAACTCAGCGACTTCTTTTTCTTGCAACAACGACTTAGAAAAAAAGATTTGTGAAGCGTTTGAGAGGGCTGCTGTTGATGTTAATTTACAAGATTTTGACTCATCGACTTTTGTATTTTTTGTAAAAACATCAATTGAACAACGCGAATATTTCAAGTTCATATTTACAAAGAGTTTAAGCTATGCAATTGAACTAATGAAATATTTAGGAAATTTAATTGGTGTATCGGTTAAGGATTTATCTTATCTTGAAGTTCCAGACATTTATTCAGCTTTAAATTATTCAGATGTGCATGAAATAAAAGAAATGTGGAATATATTAATCGAAAAAAGAAAAGAATTGTTTAAAGTTAGATCATTGCTCATTCTTCCTTCTGTTGTTTGTGAGGAGAAAGATTTTGATTACATTGAGACATTGAAATCTAGACCCAATTACATAACCAATAATAAAGCAACCGGACAAATCATTTTGTTAGATGAAAAAACAGACCCGAAAAATGTTGCTGATAAGATCGTTGTTATTGAAAGTGCGGATCCAGGATACGATTGGATTTTCTCGAAGCATATTATTGGGTTAATAACCAAATATGGTGGAGCGGCATCACATATGGCGATTAGATGTGCTGAATTTAAAATACCTGCCGCTATCGGATGTGGCTCAGCTATTTTTGATTATGTGTGTTCATCAAAAGAACTGTTTATTGATTGTAAGAAAGAAAAAATCATAAGGCTTAAATAAAATATGAATAAAATCATCTTATATACCCAACGCGTAGAGATAGTCGAATCATATAACGAAAGAAGAGATTGCGCTGATCAAATGATTGGTAAACTTTTTTTTGAATGTGGATTTATACCGATTGCTTTGCCAAATAATTGTTATATTGCAAAAGAGATAGTTGACAAATTAAAACCGAAAGGCATTGTTCTGACTGGAGGTAATAGTTTAGTTAAATATGGTGGCAATGCTCCAGAAAAAGATGAATTAGATAGATATTTAATTAAATACGCCATTGATAATAATTTGCCACTTTATGGAATATGTAGAGGTATGCAATCAATTTTAGATTTTTTTGGAGAAACTCTAATCGATGTTAAAAATCACGTGAGAAAAGATCACGAAATATGTGGTGTATATAAAAATAGGATGGTTAACAGTTATCACAATTTAGCGTGCGTAAAATTGATTGGAGATGAACTTGTTCCATTAATGATTTCTACAGATGGTGTGATAGAAGCAATTAAACATAAAAGGTATCAAATATATGGCACAATGTGGCATCCGGAAAGAAATAAAACATTCTCTGATGAAGATGTAAAAATGATTAAGGAGATATTCAACGAAATATTATGAAAGCTATTATCTTAGCGGCTGGACAAGGCACAAGATTAAAAAAATACACCAAAGACTTACCTAAGGGAATGCTTTCTTTTTTTGGAAAAACCATAATAGAAAGACAAATTGAACTTTATAAATCTTGCGGCATTAACGACATTATCATTGTTAAAGGTTTTGCTGGCGATAAAATCAATTACAAAGGTGTGAAATACTACAATAATATTAATTATGAAAACACAAATATGGTTGAGTCTTTATTGTGTGCAAAAAAAGAGTTTTCGGATGACATCGTAATTAGTTATTCAGATATATTGTTTGAAAGACAAATGCTTGAAAAAATGATTAAAGCAAAAGGTGATTTTTGTTGTGCCGTTGACGATGAATGGAAATTTTATTGGCAAATAAGATATGGAAAAGTTGATTTTGATACCGAAAGTTTGTCTATAAACAAAAATGACAACATTATTGAGTTAGGGTTGGAAAACCCACAATTTAATAAAATAGACGCAAGATATATTGGCTTGTTAAAGTTTTCATACAATGGCTTGAAAACAATAAAAGCAATCATGAAGAATGCATATGAATTATATGATGATGTTCCGTGGCAACAATCTGGGAAGCCGGTTAAAAAGGCATATATGACCGATTTGCTAAACGCTATAATTGAATCTGGAAAAGAAGTTAAGGCCATCCATTTTAATCACGGTTGGATTGAGTTTGATACTAATGAGGATTATGAAAATGCCGTAAAATGGGCCAAGGAAGGATTGTTGCAAAAGATAATAAAAATATAGAAAATTGTAAAAATAGCTAAAAGTTTTTTCATTTGTGTTGTGCTAATTTTTTTAACTAATAAAATAGTGGCATTTTACTACTTATAGATATTTTTTTTGTTCCCAAAAAGAGATAATTTTTCGATACTCATCCCACTCTATTTTTTTGGCAGTCAAATACTTTTCGTAAGTGTGCTCGCCTAGTGTAAATTTGACCAGCTGATCTTTTTCCATCTCCTTAATGGCATCTTTTAAATTTTCGGGAAGATTCGGAATACCCTGAGATTCTCTTTGCTTTCTAGTTAATGAAAAGATGTTGTCATAGACAGGTGGGACTTCTTTAATTTCTTCATTTTGTATTCCGTCTAAACCAGCATTAATTATGAATGCTAATGTAAGGTATGGATTCGATGTCGGATCAACGTTTCGAATCTCAATTCTTGTTTGCTTTCCTCTGACCGCAGGAATTCTGATCATGGCAGAACGATTTGCATCACTCCAGCAGGCGTAACAAGGAGCCTCATATCCAGGAATTAATCTTTTGTATGAGTTAACGGTAGGGTTTGATAATCCGCACAACGAGCGCGAATGAGCTAGAACACCATAAATAAATCTCCTGCACATATCGGATAATTTCATATCTTTTTCATCATCAAAAAATAAATTGTTGTTTTCTGAATCTTCTATAGAAATATTGGCATGCATACCAGAACCAGCCTTATCTTGAAATGGTTTTGGCATAAAAGTTGCAACATAGCCATGTTTTCCCGCAACAACTTTAACAACCTGCTTAAAAGTTTGAACGTTATCACAGGCAGTCAATACATCTGAATATTTATAATTAATTTCTTGCTGCCCATGTCCAACTTCATGATGTGCGGTTTGAACGACAAATCCTAACTTTTCTAATTCAAGAGAAATGTCTCTTCTAATCAAATTAGCTCCATCGAGGGAAGAAAGATCGAAATAACTACCAGCATCAGTTGTTTCTAGATTACCCATTCCATCTCTTTTTAAGATATAGAATTCAGGTTCAAAACCAACATTTAGATTAGCAATTCCTGCTGCATTCATTCTTTTGATTGCCCTTTTAAGAATGAATCTAGGGTCGCCTTGAAACGGCTTGCCGTAAGGATTGTAGACATCGCAAACCAATCTAGCAACTTTTCCATATGAACTGTCTTCAAAATCCAATATCAGCCAAGTTTCTAAATCTGGTTTAAGATACATATCCGCTTCTTTAATGCGGACAAATCCTTCAATAGACGAACCATCAAACATGATTTGATTATTTAATGCGTCCTCTAATTTATTAACGGGAATTTCAACCGCTTTTAAGTCGCCAAGCATATCAGTAAATTGCAAACGAATATAGTGAACATTTTGATCTTTTGCGAATTTCAGTATCTGTTTTTTTGAATATTTTGCCATATTTTGTCCTCTTTAAGGATGAATATACACTAATTATGAATAATATAATAGCTTATTTTCCAAAAAATATGCGTATATTATAAAAATGCTTAAATAATTGCTTTGAAAAATATAAATAACAATATCAATTTTCCATGAAAGGGGGGGCAAATCCGCTATAATTATTCCTCTTTCAACCAACATCAGAAGTTCTATAAATCACATTAACTATTATAGACACACACTTAAC
>JAZQVN010000014.1:0-28630 GCA_045631885.1 Bacilli bacterium | reverse complement strand
TTTCACTATATCTAATTACTCCATAGTGTTTACTACCTGAATACGATTTCAAATCTATCTTGTTATAGTTAGGAACAAATAATAAGTAGTGGGTTTTCTTATTCTCTTTAATGTTTTCTATATATTCATAGTATTTAAGTAATTGAGATTGAACTTGTCCACCTTCTGAAAAGTCATGTCTAGTAGACACTCCATTAATCCCAGATTTGATTTTATTTTCAATAACGATGATGTCGTTTTCATCCTCGATTAATAAATCAATATTCGCTTTCTCTCTAAATATTGTATAAGAAGAGGAAATAGAGATTCCTAATATTTTATTAGAGAAATCAATAAAAGTTTCTCTATAGGTCTTAAAGATGTATGAAAAGAGATTTGAATAGGCTAATTCATCATAGTCTTTACGGATAATATCTAAAAAGTTGAAATGTTTATCGATAATTTTGCCTTCTTCAACTTTGTTGATTCTTCCTTTATCCCATAAAGAATTATCGTTAATTAATTCATTTATTTTCTTAAATGCTTCTGGGTTATCAATATCGGTGATATATGAATGAAGTGATTGTTTTGGAAATCTCTTATCAGGTAGATTGATGACTTTACTACCCTCAATTAAATAATTTGTATTATGACTATCGGTGATAAATAGTTCTTCTTTAGGAAGAAGGAGTTCGTTTGATTTGAATGTTAGGTCTGCGCCATAGAAGGTGCCTTGATTGATGCCTATTAAAGGAACCCCGCTATAACGGATATCATTCTCTAATGCATATTCTTCAATATGGGCTTTGCCGTTTTCAAATCTTTCTTTTAAAGTATTTCCTTTTTGATAAGTGATTTGGCTACCCTTACCAACGAGAGATATGCCAAGAATTTCAAAACAACCATCTTTTGTTAATCTAGTTAAGATGATCCCTTCCACTGTGTCATCATACTTTCTATCAATAAAACCAT
Organism: Bacilli bacterium; assembly: GCA_045631885.1. GTDB lineage: Bacteria > Bacillota_I > Bacilli_A > RFN20 > CAG-826 > CAJOLV01. The sequence continues at coordinate 27,679 of JAZQVN010000014.1, read as the reverse complement.
ATGGATTAACAAACACATAATTATGTCCGTGATCATCATGAAGGAGATTTAAAACTTCTCCGCCTAAATTATCGGAGATATATCTTCCCGCATACATTCTATTGATAATGAAAGTTCTCATATAACGATTATAGCAATTCTTTGGTACAATCATTATAGGTAAACATTATGACAGAAAAAGAAAAAATGATTCGTGGAGAAATTTATAATCCCGCGGATAAAGAGATTACAAGTGAACAAGTGGAGTTATTACAAAAGCTCGCTTATTTCAATACTCTTGATGCACATCATCTAGAAGAGAGAAATAAATATATCAAAGAGACATTCGCAGAAGTTGGAGAGCATATTTATATTGAATTACCATTCCATGCGAACTTCGGTGGTAAGCATGTCCATATTGGTAATGACTTCTATTCTAATTTCAATCTCACTCTTGTTGATGACGGTCATATTTATATTGGTAATAATGTGATGATTGGACCTAATGTGCAAATCATTACTGCGGCGCATCCTTTAGATCCAGAATTAAGAAGACAAGGTCTTCAATATAATAAAGATGTTCATATTGGCAACAACGTTTGGATAGGTGCAGGAGTGATAATATTGCCCGGCATTACTATTGGTGATAACTCCATCATTGGCGCGGGTAGCGTTGTAACAAAAGATGTTCCAAATAATGTTGTCGCAGTGGGTAATCCATGTCGAATAATTAAAAATTTATAGGGTTTTTGCGGTGAATTTTGAAGAAATTAAAGAATATAACGAGATGATTGATGAATGCCTTGATAAGAGTCCATGGGATTTAAATAAGGTAGTTTTTGGTCATACTTTATATCTATGTTCCTCTTATAAAACATTAATTGATGCGATTAAATTTTCTAAAGCAAATCAAGTCTTGTTATTAGAAAAAGATCCATTACCAGTAGAGGAATATGGACCTACGAATGATATCGAAATAATTAAATGCAGTACCTTAATTGCCGCGGAGAAATATATTGGCACAAAGGTGGCTATCTTAAATTTTGCAAATAATCATAGTATCGGTGGTTCACCGTACTCAGCGAACGCTCAAGAGGAGCAGTTATGTCGCAAAACAACTTTATATAGATGCTTAGAAGGGATGAAGGAATCTTATTATGAAGCGCATATCTCTAGTTATCGAAAAGGTGAACTAGATGATATTGGTAATGATGATTTAATCTATACACCAGGAGTAGTGGTCTTTAAAGAAGACACGAATAAACAATATCTATTAGAGGAAAAAGATTGGTTTAAAGTGGATGTGATAACTTCCGCGGCTCCTCAAAGACATAGAGGTCAAGATATAGATATCGAAGTATATCATTCTCGTATTGCAAAAATATTATCAATCGCGAAAGCAAATAATGTTGAAACACTAATTTTAGGAGCTTGGGGTTGTGGAGCATTCCATAACGACCCATATATTGTCGCTCAAGCATTTAAAGATATGTTAAAGAAATATCATTTTAATAAAGTAGTGTTTGCAATCATCGATAGAGTGGATGGTCCTGATAGCAATTACGAAATATTCAAAAAAGTATTATTAAAATAGTGAAAGAAAAAGAGACTTGATTGTCTCTTTATTTCTTTTTGAGGAATGGTAATTTAGGTATTTCTTGCCCTGGTTCTAATAAACTAAAGAAGAATTTTTGTTTCATTGGAACGTCTAAGATTCTCACTGGTTTAACTTGGTTAGCGCTAGAACCTTTCATAATCTTATATTCTCTCCATAAAGCGTGAGTTTGTTCTTGTTGGATGAGAACTAATGGTTTATCTAATGAACCTCTATCATCGACGACAGAATATTCTTTATTCTTTTCACGAATAATGCGTCTAAATGCTTCCGCGTATTTACCATCTTTATCTATTGGCATTGGTTTACTTGGTTCAACGAGTAAGACATATCTAGATAATGGTCTATCTGTATCTAAATATAAGGAGAAGTCATTGAAGTCTACGCCTAATTCTTTAGATAACGCTAAGACGGCTTCGTTTAAATGTTCTTCCGTGGTCTTTTCTCCAGCGATATTTGCTAATTGACCTTTACGATAAGCGAATGTGATGAGTGGTAAGTTATTGTAAAACCCTAATACACGAATAACATCTTGAATCTTATATCGATAAAAACCACCTAAGTTAGTAAGGATAACTTCATAATCTTTACCGACTTCTAATTGGTTCATCATCACTGTGTTATTATCGTCATCATCCGCGGTGGCAGGTCTAAATTCAAAGAAGCTGGAATCTGTTAATAAACAGAACTCTGGTTTATTCATTTCAATACAGACAGCAAACATGCCTTCACTCGCCGCGTAAACGAAGTAATCGATACCGACATTTTCACCAGCGTATTCTTTATATTTCTTTAAATATGAGGAGAAGCTACCATTACCAATCGCGCACGCCCAAGACATCTTTGGCCATAATCTTGGAATAATTGGAGTGTCAAAACCTTCTTCGAAGATCTTTCTTAATTCCGCGGCTCTTTTTGGTCTTGGTTTAACATATTTCATAATCGCTGGACGAGACTTCTCTTCGCACATCTCTTCATTGATTGTCCCGTTAGCGATATCTTCAACGATGATTTCCCAATTGTTTTTGATGAAATTCATAATATCTACGAGGTTAGTCATGAAAGCGCTTAACATAAAGCAGATATTATCTCTTTCTAAAGCGAATCTCGCTTTCATATAGTTCATATTCATTCCACCGATTGGGAAGTGGACTGGATCTGGAGAAGTTAAAAATAAACCGAATAATTTACGATATCTTCTCGCGACTGCGCCTGTCGCAGAACTATGAATCTTACCGTCTTCTGCGACTGTGTTTTCACATTCCACGGTGTTTAATCCACGTTCATGTGGAACGGCTTTACCAAATGTCTTTTTATAATATTCATGCGCGATAGCTTTGCTACGGACGAAAGAATACTTCTTATGAATATCAATCATCTTATCAGTGACTGGTATGTGTTTTTGCACTCCAATAGAGCCTGATGTATCGGCGTATTGTAATACTTCATAAGCAGTAATAAGGTTATCTTCCTTATTCTTAATCATCCTCTCCACGTATGGAGCGTAGTCATCGTATGTTGAAAGAGGAACCTTAGCTTTATATTCTTCAAAAGAATGAATATTAGCAAAATCGTATTTCTTACCATATTCAGTATCTTTGTTATCTTGAAGTATCTTTAAAAGAGTTTCTTCATTCGCGTTTTCTTTTAAACTTTCTTCCTCGATAAATTTAAGGACACCTTTACCTTCTTTTATCATGATGAAATCGATAAGTGAGATGATAGGTTTCATAGATAATACTCCTTACATGACTATTAAGTAATTTTGTATCACAAAAATTACGTAAATGAAACAAATATAAATAACTAGATAAGCCCACCCGACACTTAAACGAGCCACCTAAGCCAAAAATATTAATTCCTTTTGATCTTTAATTGTGATTAAATAATTACGATGATTTGTAGGAGCTAGTCCTCCAGCGCTAATAAGTTAAGGTAATCCTTGATCGGCGGAATCATCATTTTTTTATTTCTTGCGATTTACATTTCGTTTTGGTTTAATATTTATGCTGAAATGCAAACTTATTGAAATGGCGTTTGACCACTTGTGGTGATTAGCTGGACAACGTTTGTTGGTAACGTAATGTAGCTTGGCGTCTAGTCGATAATAAACCTTGCGAGATAATGCTCTGCGAGCTTCGATGAAAAACTCATAAACCAACAAAAGACATGCATTATTGTTCTTGTACACGGGTTACCGTGTTTTCTTTTGCTCCTTGAATGCTGTTGACTAAACATATTTATTGTGTTTTAATATTGACGATGATTTACAGGAGCTTAGTTCTCCAGCGCTCATAAGTCAAGGTATCCCTTGATCGGCGGAATCATCATTTTTTTATTTTTTGAGATTCCCTGTATTCTCTTCTAATATCTTCGTCATCTTGAGGGTCAATATGCCACCCTCTTTCTCTTTCTCCAAATGTATCTTTTGTATCTTGACGAAATACTTTGGATCTATACGACTTTTTCTTATCCTTCGGTCTTGGGTTTTTTCTGAGTTCAATTAATTCAATATTATCAACTTGTTTTGAATGAGTGATATTGACATAAATAAATAGATTTCCTTTTTCTAAAAATGCATAAGCTGGATGCCTAATCTTTTTTACCTTTTTACTTTTAGTCGTTACCATCACAATGTGATAACGAAATTCTTTAATCCTCCTTGAATTAGCGTGTTTTGATTTTCTTTTCATAAGATACCTCCTGTTATTTTGAGTTAATTAGAATAATGTTTTGGAGGATGCCCATTTTTACGAAAAACCATAAAACAGGCCTCTAATATATATGCGAAAAAAACCACCCTTTTGTGGCAAAAAAAGTGAAAATAATTGAAAAAAGTTTTTTCTGTTTTTAGATAATTTTATTTATAAAATTAAATATAGAGACATTTAGTAAAAACAGGCAAAATTTTTAAATATTTTTGTCTTTATTTTTATCTTGATACTAAATATTCAATAATTGTCTAATATGTTTATTTAAGATATTCTATTATCAATAGACTTAGGGGTGCTCTATATGACTTATTCAAAGAAACTTTTATTTGGAATTACTATCTCCACTCTTTTGGTTATGTCATCTGCTGTAATAATGACTAATAACACAGTGAGAAGTAATTCAATTGTTAATGGTATTAAACCTAATAACTTAACTGTCCCAGCGGAAGTTGATTACAGTGGTTATCGTAAAATCACAACAACAGGAACTCTTGTTAGAGGAGCAAGTGTTGTAATAGTCAAACATAAGGATACAAAGTATTACGCATCTACAACTACATTTGATGCTAATCATTTTATGGTCACTCAAGAAGTAACATTATCTTCTGGTGGTTTTAGCTATAGTGATCCATATACTTATGATTATTATGTTGCGGATGAAACAATATATTCGCGTTTTATGAAGGGTGAGAATCATCTAGCAAGATACGATGAGGAAAATGGTCTTTGCCTTACTGGTGGCTATTCAAAGTTAACAATTGAATTAAATGGTAGTGGTGATGCGAGAATCTATTACACTAAACCAGCGAGTGTAGAAAAAAGAAAAATCACTTTTAGCACTGCTAGTGGAAATAGATTAATACAAGATGACTATACCGATAATTACAATCTTGAAGTTTACGCTAATGTTGATTCAGTTGTGGAATCCTGGGCAAGTGAATATTTACGTATGCCTTTTGAAGTAGATAATCAATGTGAATTATATTTAACACCGGCGAGAAACGCTCTTCTTGCGATGGATGAATTTGTCCGCGCTGATTTATATCGTAATCCATCTTTTAAAGATTATAAGGATAGATATGAAGCTTGGTGTGCTCACCAACATGTAGATCCATACAATGAATAATAATCAAAGATTAAATAAAAAAGAGAGCAATGTGGATTATCGCGGTTTGATTATCGCCGCGTTAATCTTTATTGTTCTCATAATTGGTTTAATTATATTAATTATTAATATCGCGGGTAATTCATCTACAGGTGGGGATGACCACACCCCTAATATTGTGGAGACACAATACGATAAGTTATTAAAGATATTAAATGACAAGATTAATGAAACTAAAGTAATAGATAAAGAGTCTGTTAACTCTATTACTACTTTTATGTATAAAAATAACAAGTTTCATATCGCTGGTTATAACGATACATATGTTTATGACTTGAGTTTAAATGTCACCACTGGTGTATCTGATGAAATAGAGGCATATAACTATATCATCAGTGATGATACTACTAGTTATGAACTTGATTATATTGATAGATTAGATATATCCACCTCTAGTAGTGGGTTCACTGATAAGTATTTAACTGATGGTTATACATATAAATCAGTAATATCCTCTGTTGGTCCAATCACTAGTGTATATATGACAAGGATGGATAATGCTAGTAAAGATATATCTTTGATATGTGGTGATGATCTTGATTTAACATTATCTGATAGTTATGTGATTAAGGTAATCAACAAAGAACATCAACTGCACGATATATATCAATATTTGTTGAGTAAATAATTATCAAATCGACAAACACATATTCTACATTCTTCGTGGCCAGACGAAGAAATAACATATCACGATATAGATAATGCCTTAAGCAATATAGAAAAAGTTAATAACACAGTCGCCGAGATTTAGTGTATTTCAAAACCGTTTAAATCAATTGTTGTTGAAAAGTAGTCATTTTTGATTTTTTGATTGTTGTCATTGGTGAACACCGTTTGACCACAAAAGTTGTCATTTTTGACTATTTTTTTGTTTTGACTAGTGCTATTATGTTGTTGTGGAAAAGGAGAACTAATATGTCTGATTTGAGAGAAAACATTCATCGTTATATGGATATAAAACAAATAAAGTATTATTCCGATTTACTAGTTATGATTGGTAAGCAATTAAACGAAAACGATCCATACCAATTTGCTGAAAAAGAAAAATCTAACTTCTCTAAAATGTTAAAAGGGGAGAGACCATTGAAACACGAATATATCATCCCTCTTGAAAAAATCTTTGGTGTCCCAATGGCCCGTTTGATGGATGATGGAGCTTATTTGCTACCACCAAATAAAGACGATATTCCTTTTATTAAAAGTTTTAGATATTACGCATATAAGGATGAAAAAGAATTATATGAAGACGAATTTGAAAAAACTATGGTTACAAATGAAGGTTTTCCTGCAATCTGTAACACTGACGAATTCAACAAAACGTTCCTTGATTATGTTGTTGAGTATCATTCTATTAATGCTCTGAAATATTTGGTTGATAAACACAGTTTTAAGCCCTGTTTGTTTTCATACAACTCTTTTCAAATCGATAATAAGTTTAGCATTTTTACAACTATGGAAAATGAATTGTACAAAATGGTTATATTAGAAGATGATGTCGATTTGTTTAATCTTATTTTTGATCCATTCACAATGTGCGTTGTTTATAGAACCGCATTTGACAAAATAAAAATTGATTTACAAACATTAGAGTTTATTTTGAATAGTAATAAGATTTTCAATTCGTTATTTGAACCAAAGAAGTTTTTATTCAAGACATTCAACAATTGTGTTGTTGGTAGAGATGAAGAAATAATAGAACTAATAAACCCACTTCTTAATCAGTGTTTGGACTATGCGCTTTCTAATTTAGACAAATACTTTGATAAAGCTAAGCGTATTTTGGAATTTGGCATTAATTATAATGCCGAGGTCATTAAGAAGACCCAATTGGATCCTGATGATCTCTGGGTTAGGGAATATGGCAATTTGTTTTATGGCCAAGATTTATTGGGAAACCTTATTTACCCAGAATGCACAGTTGAGGATGAACAGTTGATGACAATCTATCAACAATTACCTTTAGTAAACTTTGTTAAGGGGCGATGAAAATGAAAAATCTTAGATCTTTTAATCAAACCATCACCGAAACTTTTTCCTTGGTGGATGGTATTACCAAAACAATTAAATCCAACTTAATTGGTCTTTGCAGTGATGTTGATAGGTATATACGTTTATCAACAGGGGTAGATATTTATCACGAAATGAATGATAAATCTTTTTCTAAAATTATTAAATGCATGTATAAATTTCATGAATTAAGCTTAGAACAATTCAATAGGCTCTTATTCACCTTTATAAGCATCAGAGATATTTCTGCACATTTATATTTGAATAGAAAAATATACCTTGATGACGATTTAAGAGAATTCATTTCCTCAAAAGGAATACATAGATATGCACTAGAAAAAAGCAAAGAACTTACTATTTATGGTGCTTTTTGCCTTGTTTTTCTTTTTTCACAAAGGTTTCAGTTTCATACATTTATTACGTCTGTGATTAGACATGATGTATTCAAAGAAATTGAAAAAACTAGTATGCCTACCTTTCAATCATCATTCAGACTCAATGTCGATAGATTAATTGGAAATGGGAAACCCATACATCCATCTGGAAATGTCCCGTTTCCTCCAGATTGCTTTACATTTTTTGTGCAGCAAGCTAACGAATCTATAACCGAACTATTTTTCAATTTGGAATACTTCTCAATTAATAAAAAGACTTCTTCTGATCACGTTCCAACTTTTAAGCAGTATTTAGAAAAATATCCATTTTTAAGAATAGATGCTGACTTAATGGAGTCTATAGTGTGGCTGAGAAATTGTTGGTTACATGGATATCATTTATTTGACGAATTAGATGAATTTCAAAGAGTAGAAACGTTTGATTTAGATACATTTTTTGATATTTTAATTGAAATCAAAAATGTATTTGAAAACACTAGATACTCGCAAATTATTGATAATATCAATAAATGTGCAGAACGGTTAATTGATTTTTTCACGCTGAGTTTCATCGAAGTCTCGTACAAATTACTAGATAAAAGATTGTTTGAAGAACAAAAAGCCGAAAATAGATGCGCCAAAAGCGTTAATCTCGACACAAGATTGTTCATTCCCGATATAACACATTACGATAAGATGTTTAAATTATTGAAAGATGGTGCCGTGAAATGGTATCTAACTTCTAGTAAATTTAAAGATGGACAAGCTAGAATTGTTAAATCGGATAAGCTCGTGGTTTATGAGATAACATCTAAAAATAACCTTGTGATAAACGACGTACTTGTCGAAGTGAAAGACATTGCCGTTGCTAAATTAGATTTAGAAGACGATAAACAAGTAAAAATAAATGGCAGAGTCTTGTCTGAATACAAAAAAGTATTTGATTCATCTTATTCTTTTATAGATGTCTATAACATTAATGTTGATGATTTTGAATGTCTTTAGAGATAAAGGAGAACGAACCAAGAGTTATGAAATATTTATTCTTTGATATTGAATGTTCCAACTGTCTCAATGGGGTTGGAAAAATGTGTGAATATGGATATGTTCTTTGTGACGAGAATATGCTCGTTATAAAGAGCGAAGATATTCCAATGTCACCTGGTCAAGGTCGTGATAATAGATTCTTTTTAAAAGGTAGAAAACATGAAAAAGACCTAGAGCTTGCTTATGAATATGATTATTATTTTGAACAACCTGAGTTTAGGCACTTTTATAAAAATATTAAGAAGTTAATGGAAGATCCTGATACTATATGCTTTGCATATTCAATGGATAATGATATTCCACATCTATATCATGCTTGCACTAGATATAAATTAAAACCACTTAAGTATATTTGTTATGATGTGCAAAAACTAGTCGGGGCATATCTTGAGAAGAAAGGCCAAATGTCGTTACACAATGCTTGTAAAGAAATCGTGGGACCTAATTCTTTAATTAAATTACATGAACATCTATCTAGAGATGACGCTGAGATGGAAAGACTTATCTTTGAGGCAATATGCGTATTAACTAAAAAGAAACCAAGTGAGTTATTAGAAGAATCTCAATTTGCTAAAACTAATTCAATTGAATATATTGATTCTTTAAAGAAACGAGCAAAACAAAAAGAAGAGGTACAATCATCTAGAGTTCATTATTACTCTTTAGTGGCTTTAGATGAGATACTTAATGATCCAAAGAATAAAGGTAGACGTTATAACGTCAGTGATAAGTTAAAGAAAGATAAAAATAAGATGTCTACTATTATAACCACTGTTAAAGATAGAAATGGCATCTTCAGTGGAAGGATTAACCAAACCGATATCTTCATCGTAATGGATGATAAAAACAAAGAAGAGATATTATCTAATTTGAGATATCCATTTGAAGGTAAGATTATTACCTATAATGAACTCATAAATAGTTAGACAAGCCCACCCGGCACTTAAACGAGCCATCTAAGCAAAAAATACTATATTAAGGATGATTAATTCCTTTGAAATAGTATTGGCCATTAGATGGCTTGTTTTTTAATATTAAATATATTTAAGTATCATCTTTGTTTTACAATATAATTGAAATAAAGGGATATTGTTATACATGGAACAAGAATATTATTCAAATAGTTATTTTAAATATAAACTCGGGGATGGTAATAAAGTCTATTTAGCCTGTCCAATGTTTTGCCAAGGTGAAAAAGACTTTAATGTTAAGATTGCTAATTTATTAGAAGAATTTGGCTATCAAGTATTCTTACCTCAAAGAGATGGCTTAGAAGCTGCGTTATTAAAAGGTAAGAGTGAAGAAGAAGTAGTGAAGATAATATTTGATCTAGATTATCAACAAGTATTAAAAGCGGATATCATCTTTATGAACCTCGATGGCAGAGTGCCAGATGAAGGGGCTAATGTTGAACTAGGAATGGGCTATGCCGCAGGTAAACGCTGCTACGGATGTAAAACAGATACCCGTACATTAGAATACGCTTTAGATAATAACCCCCTTGTCACTGGATGCATGATAAAGATATTTAAAAACTATAATGGTGATGAACTACTCAAAGAAATAAGAGAGTACCTAGAGGGACATAAGTTATAGTAATAAAAGAAGATGGGCGAAAAATCTTTCATTAAGAAAATATTAATCATGGCAATTGGTGTATTACCTTTTGCTATTTCTTCATGCACTAAAGGAAGTTCTAATCAACCTTCGGAATCTCATGAGCATACTTTTTCTAGTGAATGGGAATACGATGATAAATTCCATTGGCACCCATGTACATGTGGTCATGATATAAGAAATGAAGAAGAACATATTATGACTAGCACCGTTGTGGAACCAACTGAAACAACGCCTGGATATACATTACAAACCTGTATTCGTTGTTTTTATCAAAGGAAAATCAATGAGATTGATCCTTTAGGATACACAGTAACTTGGAAGAATTATGATGGTGAAGTTCTTGAAACTGATTTTGGAGTGCAAGATGGCTCTATGCCTAGTTACGATAGGGAGAAACCAACTAAACCAAGTGATGACCGATATTCATATGTTTTCATTGGCTGGACTCCTGAACTAGAACCAGTTCATTCTGATGTTACTTATGTTGCTTGCTTTGAACAAAGAGATTTAGTTTTTACAGTTAGATGGACCAATTATAACGGCGATGTTTTAGAAACCGATACTTATGGATATGGTGATACCCCAACATATGATGGAGAAGAACCCGTTAAACCAGATGACGATAGATATTCATATACATTTTCAGGATGGAATCCAGAAGTAACTTTGGTTACTTGTAATCAAACATATGTCGCTCAGTTTGAAGAAGGAACAAAGAAAACAAGAATAACCAAAATCATTTTAGATGATGTTGATGAATCTTCATTTGTCCATTATTACTTCTTTAAAGGAGAAACTGTAAATATCAAATATCATGTTTATCCAGAAGGCGCGGATATAAGTGACGTGAGTTTATATATATTGGGGAACTCAACTTCCGCGACTAAATATAAGATGGGCGAATATACCGCTACTGAAGAGTACGTAGTTGGATGGCTTAAAACTAGTGATGGTGTTACATCAACCGCTTTTACCATTCAAGCTTATGATTATTTAGGTGAACTAAAGAATTCTGGGCTTGCTTTATATGACTACGCAGGTGAAGAGTTTACTATCAATATAAATTCTATTTTGAATTATGTTTATTATAATGATGGCCGATCCCGTTTAGCGGACTATCCATTATTAGATAGATATTCGATATCGTTCTATTCAAGTGATGAATCTATTTTCACTGTAGAAGAACACCTTGGCGATGTTAGTTTATTAAGCCCAGGTAATGCGACATTAACTGTAAAGTTCACCTGTGGTGATCATGTATCATCATGCACTTTAAATGTGACTGTTAATGAGAGGATATATCCTCAATCTTTCTCGATTAGCACAGACACATTAAATTTAAAAACTGGACAAATATATCAAGTGTCTATTAAATCTATTGTTCCAAGTAATGCGACAGAGAAGAAATTTACATATACTTCTTCAAATGAAGAAGTTGCAACAGTAACAAATGATTATTACGTGAGTGGTATTTTGATGTCTCATGGTGGAGTAATCAAAGCTATCTCACAAGGATCTGCAATCATTACCGCGACATCAGAGAATGGCGTTACTGCGACATGCACTGTTATAGTGACTCCATCTTTAATCACAGATATTAAATTATCCATTCAATCTAAATATGTTGTTATTGGGGATACAGTAAATATCACCACTAAGACAACACCTGCTAATCCAGTAGATGATAGTATCACTTGGACATCTAGTGATAACACGATCGCTACAGTTAGTAGTGATGGTAATGTCACTGGATTAAAAGAAGGTAATGTTACAATTACCGCAAAGTCATCAAAAAATGTCACTGGCTCTATTGATTTAATCGTGTGTCATAACGCGATTGAAATATTAAATAGTAAGAACGAAGAAATAACATCAACGCATTATTTAGGATGTAATTCCACTTCCTCTATTTATACATTTATCCATCCATATACACTTCCACAAGGAGTGACATATGAAGTTGAAGATAGCTCATTAATTTCCATAAGTAGTAATGGCACTATTACATCTAATAGTAAATTTGGAACTACTGAAGTAACTGTTAAATCCACAAGCGATCCATCAATAAGTAAAACAATTATCGTTGGTGTTTATTCAGAATCTTCTTTAACAATAGTTAATGGAGAAACACCATTCGTGGTAATAAACACTGCTACTGGCTGGGGAGCGGATATATGGCAGAACCATTCAGTCATTACAGAAGCTACATATGAATTTGTTAATGATTCTCGCATCAATTTCACACTAAGTGGTTATATGACTCGAGTAGATGTCTATGCAGTTTTCAAAGTTAATGTCTATTTATATGATTCAGATAACAAACAATTATATAAACGAACAGTACAAACAAGTAATAAAGTAGGACCAGATTCAACATTTACAATATCTAGTAATGTTCCTTTAACTAATTTCTATGACAATATGAACCATCACTATTATCTAGAGTTCTATACAGTAGCGTGGTAGTTGTTTATATAAATAAATTATGGTTTTAGATGATGTAACCGCTGTTATTGTTATATATAGTTTAGTCGCGATCGCCGCTATAACTCTTTTCTTAATCATTTTTCTTCATTTTTATAAGAAGAAATATGTTAAGTTTGTTGTTAACCATAGTTTAGCTAATAAAGCCATTGATGGATTAAACGCTATATATAGTTTTAAATCAATCCCGTCTTTTGATATGTTCCATTCATATGATAATGAAGCATATTACGATATGATATCTCCTCGTGATTATTTGATATATCAATTAGTGTTTGAACAAAAAGAAATATTAAAAGCCATTAAGAACACTGAGATTAACGCCGAGATGTATGAAAGATATATAGATGAAATAAAATTAAGATGCCAATTAGATAGATATGATGTAACTGACTTACCACGTAATAAATGGTATTTAAGAAAGATAGAGAAAAGAATATTAAGAATTAAAACAAAGCATCCAACTACTTTATTTGAATTGATCGTGGAATTAACTCTCACCAAAATCAATGGTGTTCGTAGACGCAGAAAACATAGAGTGTTTGGCCCGATTGATATAAAAGGACTTATTAAACAAGTTAATCAGAAAGATGGTAGATATTATCTTAACCAAGATATATGGAATTCAATATGCCGAGTAGAAAGAGGCAAGGTATCTAATAAAATGAGGTTTGCTATCTTTAAAAGAGACGGCAATAGATGTGTTAAATGTGGTAGCAGATATAATCTAGAAATAGACCACATCATACCAATCGCTAAAGGTGGTAAATCAACATACACCAACTTACAAACACTTTGTCATAAATGCAATGTTAGAAAAGGATCAAATATTGAGTAATGTATTGTGATATAATCACTAGTGATTGAGGTATAGATATATGTCAGATATTAAACAAGTTTGTCCTATTTGCGGTCAACCAACCCGTGTATATATGGGTAACGCACGTAAAGATTTATTGTGCGGTAAACACGCCGATGAATTAAAATCGGGAAAAATTGAAATTAATGATAAAGGTTTGTTTGTGGATAAAGTCACTGGCAAAATCTTAAACAAAGACTACAAAGAACCAAAAGAAGAGAAGAAACAAGAAGGTGTTGTTCGTTGTATTGCCTGTGGCAAAGAAACTAAACCTGGCTTTTTATTCTGCCCATCTTGTTACAAGAAATATAATGACAAAAAACTATTAGTGGAAATCACTAATTGCAAAGATATAACAATCCTTGATGATTCATATGAAGGCAAGTTTACTTGTACTGATGGTCATATTGTTAAGTCAAAAGCGGAGATCATCATTGATAACTGGCTATTTGAACACAATATTCCACATGCATATGAGAAAAAGTTCCCGATCGATAATGATGAAAGCCATGACTTACATCCAGACTTTTGTTTACAAAACTACAATGGTGATGGTGAAGATGTTTATATCGAATATTGGGGATATAACGAAAGCAATATTAAATATACAGAGTCCAAGAATTATAAATTGAAGATATACAAACAATTTAAATTAACAGTTATTTCATTAGAAGAAAAAGACTTAATGGACATCAACGCATCATTAAGTAGAAAATTGAAGTTTTTTAAAAAAGGCGAAATAAATAATTAAGAGTTTTAGTGTGAAAAATGATTTAATTGTCAATATTAGTGATGTTACATACCGTAAAGGTGTGGAATATTTTGCTGATAAGAAAGTAGAGAATGTCCATCAAATAAATGATAGTGAATATGAAGGAGATGTAAGAGGCTCTGAACTTTATCATGTTCATTTAAATATAAATGACTTGAGTCTTTCTACATGCACATGTCCACATTTTGCATCTACTAAAAAGATATGCAAGCACATGGTCGCGGTGTATCTTTCAATATATCCAGAACTCGCTGAGCAAGGTGTTGAAGTGTATCGCGCATCTTTGCCAAAACCAAAAGAAAGAAAAGTAGCCAAACCTAAAGTGGTGAAGAAAACTGTTGAAGAAGTTGATCCGTTAAAAGAAAAAGATAAAAGAGCAAAAAAGATTACTAGACAATATCAGTTAACTCCTGTTCCAGAAGATGTAGTACTTACTACAACATATGATGGTAAGGAATACACATATCACCCCTTTTTAGTGGGACAACGTATCAAGAAATTAAGATTAGAAAAGAAGTTTAGCAAAGAATATTTAGCAAAAGAGTATTTTGATCTAACCGCTTCTGATATATCCCTTTGGGAAGTTGGTAAGTTACCAAGCCTAGAAGATTTAGATTACCTTGCATGGGTTGCATTTGACACTTCTCTATATTTTTTATTAACTGGTGAACCAGAACCAGATGAAGTGTTTGAAGAAGATGAAGAAGAAGTGGAAGAGGAAGAACCGCAAGAAGTTGAACAACCAGTAGATATAGAAAGACAAAAGAATGTTGAACTAGGAAAGCATGTTGTTTTGGAGTTCAATAGCTTAGATGATTATGAATTTTATAAAGATGAGTTGTTGAACAAAGTATCTCTTGAAAGATATTTCCCATTAAAGAACTATTCAAGAAAGGTTTTTCAAGTTGAATTCTCCAAGAAGACAATGTACTACAAAAAGTATTTGAAGAAAGCCTTAACAATTAAGCTTGTATACGGAATAGAATTCCAAGGAGATACTTTGTATCTGTTACAAGATAAGTCATTCACTCCATTAACTAAAAAGTATCTTCCAAGATATGTTGAAGATGTTGAAAGACTATGTGAATTTGATATCCGTTTATCAAAACTAGTTAATTGCAGTGAAGAAGATATAGATATCAGTAACAAGCTCAACGAACTTAAAGAAACGCTTAGTAAATTAAATAAAAAGAATCATAGTTGTGTTGAAGTGGATGATGTTGATGGTTATGACTTTATTTGGGACCACAATGTCAGCAATCCTAAAAATGTTGAACACGATTATGCTGTCTCTTTACCTTATTCAATCAAAGAAGGAAAAGTCGTTGATGAAAACGGTGACTTTGTTGCTTTCTTAGATGATTACGATCACAAGATATTTAAAGCACAAGTTACATATGATAAAAAGACAGGTTCTGAAAAGATAAAACTTAAATACGGTATTTGTTTTAATGATGGGGAAGAAATATATCTCCATTCAGATCCTTGGAAAAAGCTTTTAACTGTCAACACAGTCGTAGAGTATCTCGAGATATTAAAACAAATCATTTCATTTGATAAACAAATATCATCATCGAAAGAACAATCTGTTGAAGATGAAACAATCACCGATGGTCTTCAATATCTTTACGAATTCCTAGAAACATTTGAAGGCTTCTCTCGTGAAGATAAGAAATATAATAAACAGCTTAGAAAGATCGCTAATGCTCAATCGATGAATGAATACATATTTATCGATGAGATTTGGGGAGATTAGGGTCGTTAACTTTTAGCAAAAGAAATAAAAAAGTTATACTTATAAAAAGTATAAAATTGAAAAATTAGCCTAAATAATGCGTTTTTTTGTAATTTATATAATTATAAATTATCCTGCGCGCGCCTGTTAATCAAAAGACAAAGTCATAGATAAGTGGGGGCAGATTCCCCAGAGCCGATTGGAGGTAAATTTATGGCTAAAACAAATTCAACAAAGACATGGTGCGAGTTCACCGAAAATGAAAAACGTTCAGCGATTTGGGATGTGATGTCTAATCCAAAGATCAACTTCAAAAAACAAATTGATGAAGAAACAGTCGTGGAAATTATCAAAGCAACAAAGGATTTAGATTTTGCTGATAAGGCTGATAGCATAAGAATTAGAGTATACGACTTATGTTTATCAATCGTTAACGATGAACGCATTCTCGGTATCGTTAAAAAAACATTAAGAATCGAGGAATAATTATTTATGAATTTAAGATGTTTATTTCATGCATATACTATTTGGTTTCAAGATAAAGACCAAGAAGAAGCGAAAATGGTGGATGATGAGCCGTTATACTTCTTTAAAAGAAATGCGCTCCGTAAAGCCGAAAAACTAGCAAAACAGAGATGTTACCGGGGCTGTTATATCTTGGTTAGGAAAATAAGGTTCAATTCAGCAAACTGTGTTGAGTGGTCATTTGACTGCGATGAGTATGAGGAAGAATAATGGCTAAGAAAGATCTTTGGTATTACGAAGAATATATAAAACAATACGACTTATGCACATTTAAAAATGGCGCGATGAAGATGGTTGAGAAATATGATCGGTTCAGACATCGCATCAAGTTTTATTATGAGAAGGAAACTGATTTCTGGACCATCTTTGATAATATTGCTGAGATTCATTTAGCAGATGTTAAAGGACACGCGGATACACCGGTTGCTATTGGTACCGCTATATACTGTGCAGTATATTTTATTAATTTCCACAGTAGGTACAAAGCATATAAAGAAACCATCAAAGCTTATCTCAGAGGCGATAAAGACCATTACATATATGAGTGGTGTCATGACTGTCAATCGTTTGGTGAATATCCGGAATTGACAGATATAGAATTCATAAGAGGTCTTGTTGCGGTAACCGATGCAAGGTTAATCAAAGCCAAAACAAGTCCGCGCGGTAAGATGTATTTTGTGGCTAGAAAAGACTACAAAAGATGGCCAAAAGAAAAGAAAGAAGAGTTTGGCGAAAAGAAAGCGCAACAAGAGGAATAATATGGAAAACAATAAAGAGAATGTTTGGTATGTTTGTTATGAAAGATTTATAAAATACATTGTGCAGTGTGTGAAATGTAATTACATTAGTAAATAGATAAAGATTTATGTCATCCAGAACATTGAGTAGAAAGGCCAACGAAATAGAGAATATGTTATTCGAACTTGAGAATAACTATTTTTTAGATGCTTTTTTGCAAGATGTTGGCTTTTCTAAGCAATGTTATCAAAGGGCATATAGTTATGGTTTATATACTTTGGATGACATTTATTCTTTGGATACGGACGAATTGAAAGAAATTTATGAATATAATTCCAATTACTTATTAACTTTAGCCCACAACATTAGAAGAGTTTACGAAGACCCCGATAAGTATCTTGATTATGATGACGATGACGAATCCGATGATGATTATGATGACGAATCCGATGATGATTATGATGACGATGATGAGGATTTAGATAGAACACTCGACGATATATTGGAAGGTTGGAACACTGTTCAAGAATATGACCTTGATTATTTAGAAAATATGGCCGATTGGGATTGCTCAAGAGGTCATGAACCAAAAGAGGTTGTCGACGTTAATGGTTACTTGTATGAAGCTGATTCTCGTATTGAGATAGAGCTAATTAATAAGCTCAATAAAGAAGGATACTTCCAAGAGCTCAGAGGCCAAAATCTAAAAATTGAATATAAAACAAAGAGAAAAGGCAAAATTAAAAATTACGAACCAGATTTAGTTATGCTGAACCAAGACAATTATATTGTCATTGTCGAAGTGAAACCACTTTATAACATTCCAAAAAAACTAAATAATATCAAATATAAAGCCCTAGGTAGGTACTGCAAAGAAAATGGTTATCTTTATTGCATGTGCGATAGTCAATTAAGGACATATGGCGATTTAGAAAATTTTGAAATAGATGAAAACGTAAAAGAAGCCATTTCTAATTATCTGTATTATGATGGAGTGTTTGATTCGTGGTCTTTTGAACAATTAAAAAAGGATTTTAATTATTATGCTGAAGATTATTTGAAAGAAATGGTTGCAGCAACAGTGGTCCAATGTAACTTAAACTTTCTTAAAGGTGATTTAGCCGGCGGTATCAAGAGTTTAAAAATATACAAGAAGAAAACATCAACAATCGACTAAAATAATAATTGATCGTCGAACCCTTAGCTGCTAAGCTGCTAAGTGATGAGAATAGAAGAACTTGAATTAGGAAAAGTATACAATCGAGAAGACTTAAGATTTGCTTTTAAAGGTTCTTTTAATGGTGGAATCAATATTTGTAAAAAAACAAATACCATTGTTATCACGTCTCTACATACTGGTAACCGTATATATGACGACAAACTATTTGATGGAGACATCATGTTATATACAGGTG
The DNA here is from genome assembly GCA_045631885.1 of Bacilli bacterium. Classification (GTDB taxonomy): domain Bacteria; phylum Bacillota_I; class Bacilli_A; order RFN20; family CAG-826; genus CAJOLV01. The sequence continues at coordinate 8,630 of JAZQVN010000014.1, read as the reverse complement.
AGGGCCAAATTGGTGATCAAAAAATGTGGAAAGGCAATAAAGCCATATTAGATGCTAAACAACAAAATAGACCCATCTACTTATTTGTAAGATTTAAAAAAACCGAATATACATATTTTGGAGAAGTGATTCTGGTGGATGAACCATTCTTTGCAAATGAAATAGATGTTCAAGGGAACATGAGAAAAGTAATTAAATTCCCAATGATGCAAAGAACAGCGGTTAGAAGATTAACTCCATTTGAAATGGGGCAAATTGCTGGTAGCGGAGTCACGCCATTTGAAAAACCAGTTATTCAAGTAGTGGGAGCCGCAATCGTTAATGAACGCGGTGAAGTGTTGTGTGCTCAAAGGGGATATGGTTCATTAATTGGCAAATGGGAATTCCCTGGTGGAAAAGTTGAAATGGGTGAAACCGATCAACAAGCATTAGCAAGAGAAATAAAAGAAGAACTCAATATTAATGTTGAAGTCGAAGAACTAATTGATGAGAATTACAATGAGTATCCAGACAAGAACATCAATCTAAAGATCTATAAATGTAAATATATTTCTGGTGAGATTAATGATACCGAGCACCAGGCTTTAAAATGGACAAAATCAGATGAATTAGAACGTCTTGATTGGGCTGATGCAGATAAGCCAATTGTAGAGACATACCTAGACTCATTACCAAAACTAATTGATGGCGAACCACTTCAATTTGATTACTTTGAAGCTGAGGCTGTTAAACCAAATAATAAGGAACTTGTTAGAGCGGTTCAAGATTATGAAAAATCTCAAAAAAACAAGCAAAAAGCCGGTGAAAATGCTGAAATTGCTGTAATTCACTATGAAAGAGATAGACTAAATAACCTTGGTCATCCTGAACTAGCAGAACTCGTTACACAGGTATCCAAGACCAACTCTGCGGCAGGTTATGACATCAAATCATATGACGTTAAAGATGATGGGAGTTTTATTGAAATTCATATCGAAGTGAAGTCTGCAAAACTAGTTGGTAAATATGTTGAATTCTTCGTTAGTGAGAATGAATTAAATAAGTTTAAAAATGATTCAAATCACAAAATCTATTGCCTGATTAAATCTGGTAGAAGTTACAAACTACATGAAGTTAATAAATATGATTTCTTCAGAAATAACTATCTATCTCCAATGACGTATAGAGTAAGAATTAGAGTGGCTGAATAGTCGCTCTTTTTAAACTCTATAGTCTTACTATACACAAAATTACGTTTGTACAAACTTAAAAAAATATTGACAGAATATTTTGCGTTTGGTTAAACTTAAAATGTCTCAAGAACTATGAACGGGAGGATTACACTGTGCAACAAAGAAATTATTTAATTGAAAAAATCGAAAACGGATCATTAGGCAACGTTCCGCTTCACAAAGGAAAATTATATATTGTCATAAACGCGTATATAGCTGCCTTCGAAAACAAATATTTAGATGTTTATGGAGACGACGAGTTATTAGAGTTTGCAAAGGAAACAAATTCTTATTTGCCGAAAAAAGATATTGAAGAAATAGACAAACTTTTTAAATCATTCAGCAAAGAAGAATTAAGAGAAATTGTTTTATATTCTTTATCAGATGATATAACTGGTTACAGAGATTTTGTTGAAAGCTCCACTTTTTCAGTGTTTGAAGTTGCTAAACAATTGCTGGATATAGATGGTGCAGGACATATTGTTGTCGATATCGGCTCTGGAAACGGTAGTGTTCTCGCGAAGATTATTGTTGAAAGTCGCAATAACGGTTATGTTCTCAAAGATTTAATCGGATATGAACTTAATGTTGAACAAGCAAAGATGTCACAAATGGCATTAGATATTTTGTCTGATGGGAATCCTAAACCAATTATTAAAATAGGCAATGCTTTAGAAGCTCAAGACATTGTCTTCACTAGAGGATATTGTTTTCCTCCACTGGGAATGAAACAATTTTTAAGAGAAAAGTCTAAAACCAGTAGAATCTTTAAAAAGATTGAATTTACCACAAGAAATACAGCTGAATGGCTTTTTGTAGACACGCTCCTATGTGGTTTACACGAATATGGAAGAGCTGTTGCCATTGTTAGTGGTAGAGCATTATTTAATTATGCAGACGAAGAATATAGAAAAGCACTAATTGAAAGTGGATTACTAGAAGGTATCATTGAACTTCCAAATGGTTCTTTGAATTTTACTGGAATTAAACCATACATGCTTGTTTTCTCTCATGGCAATAAATCTGTAAAACTTGTCGATGCAAGTAATGCAATTGATGCAAAAACAAAGAGATTCAATAAAATTGAAGTTGCTGTTAATAAAGTTTTAGAATTATACAATAGTCCAGATGTTCCTTTAAAAGATATTGTTGTATTAAAAGATGTTAACAATTTAGTTCCATCAAATGTCCTTCTTAATGTTGAAAAGCCTAAAAATGGTGTACCTCTTAGTGGTTTAGCTAAAGTTTTTTCAGGCAATCAATACACGTTAGGTGTATTTGAAAAGAACGGAATGTTATCAGATGAGACAACAGGCTATAGAATTCTTACCTCTAGCGATATTGAAGATGGTGTTGTGGATTGGAAAGCACTTCGCTCTATTAAATATGAAGATGGTAAGTTTGACAAATACACTGTTAAGAAAAATGATGTTGTTGTGACAAGCAAATCATCAAAGATTAAAACAGTCGTCGTTGATATTGAACCTAAGGAAAAAATTCTTGTAACTGGTGGAATGATTATTGTGAGACCAGATATTAAACTTCTTAATCCTACATATCTTAAAATCTTCCTCGATTCAGAACAGGGACAAAATGCTTTAAAATCAATCCAAAAGGGTACAATCATTGTCACAATTAATTCTAAAGAATTATCTACTGTGTTAATTCCAGTAATTGATATTAATAAGCAAATTGAAAAGGCTCAAAAATATAACGAAAAATTATCGACTCTTTATGCTTTAAAACAAGAAGCTAGAAAGTTAGAAGATTCACTCAAAAATTTCTACTTAGATGAAAGCGAGGAAGAATAGAGTGGAATATTCATTTGGTGAAATTGCAAAAATCAAATCTCGTATTTTTGCCAAGATAGCAAAAGAACTTGAAATGGCAAATAAGAATGATGAGATGGATGATTTGTTAGATAAATATGGCATTATTCTTGAAGAAGAAGAGAGAATGCCAATTAATACAAGAACCTATCGTATTCTTGTTATTGGTGAACTAGCTGGTAATAAAAGAGATTATCAAGCCGCTGCTAAAAACGTTGGAATCAATCCAGATAACATTGAGTTTATAGATTATGAAGAGTCAAAAAGACTCGATGCTAGAAGATTAGAGTATTCTAACGACTATTCAGATATCATCTATGGACCAACCCCACACAAAATTAGTGAAATGGGAGATACATCCAGTTTGTTGGCATTAATTGAAGATAATCCAATGAAATATCCGAGATTAATTAGATCCAAAACAAATTCTACTGATGGAAGATTAAAAATCACAATTAGTGGATTCAAAGATTATTTAAAGAGAACTTTCTACTACGAAACCTTGCTTGAGTCATAACATGTTTCTCAACTATAAATAGTGGAGAAGTTCATAATGTGATATATTTTAAAACATAGGAACTTCCGATAATACAAAATTATTGGAAGAAGGATGGGATATGGAGAACGAGTTTGTTATTGAAAAATTAACAGAAGAAGATGTTAAGAGAATTAAGATAACTCCTGAAATAAATAAGTCTGGTTGGACAAATATTTTAATGGAGCACACCTTTAGTGAAGGTCGCATTATTCCTAATGGAAATGGTGGATATACCAGAGGAAAAAAGAAAAAATATGATTATCTTCTTTTAAATGACAACAGTTTTAAACTCGCTATTGTTGAAGCTAAAGACGGTAATCACACCGAAGATGCAGGATTATTACAAGCAATCGAATATGCAAGAATTCTAAGTGTCCCATTTGCATATAGCTCTAACGGAAAAGCTTTCGTTGAGCACGATATGATTACAGGACTAGAAAGAGTTCTTAGAATAGATGAATTTCCAACCCCAACCCAATTGGAAGATAGATATAAACTAGAAAAAGGCTTCGGGGAAGAGGAACTAAATCTTTTGCAAGAACCATTCCATTATTCACCTGGCTTTAGACCTAGATATTATCAAACTGCTTCTGTAGATAAAACTCTAGAATCTATCGCTCAAGGCAATAAGAGAGTTTTGGTCGTTCTTGCAACTGGTACTGGCAAAACATATACAGCATTTCAAATCGCATGGAAGTTAACAAGGCAAAAGAAAGTGAAGAAGATTCTTTACTTAGCCGATAGAAAAGAATTAATTAGAAAACCTCACAATGAAGAATTTGCTCCATTTGGAATCCATAGATGCATTATTAAAAAGCATAAAATCGATACAGCTTACGACGTTTTCTTTGGTTTGTATCAACAGCTAGATAGTGCCGGTAATTCCCAATCAAACTTAGATGTGTTCAAACAAGTTAGTCCTGATTTCTTTGATTTAATCTTCGTTGATGAATGTCATAGAGGTAGTGCTAGAGATGATTCTAAATGGAGAGAAGTCTTGGATTACTTCAGTAGTGCTATTCAAATTGGTATGACAGCTACTCCAAAGGTATATGGTAAAAAAGATGAAAATGGCGAACCTGTTGTTGATACAGCGAGATTGTATTTTGGAGAGCCAGTATATATTTACTCTCTCAAAGCTGGTATTGAAGATGGATACCTCGCCCCGTTTAAGGCCATTACGCCCCATTTAGATATTGATGTTAACGGATATCGCCCATACAAAGGTGAAGTTGATATTTATGGAAATCTTTTGGAAGACAGAATTTATACAATCAACGATTTCGATAAGAAACTTATTGTTGATGCTAGAACAAATGCTGTGTGTGAAAAGATTACTACATATTTAAAAGAAAATGGCAGATATCAAAAAACGATTATTTTCTGTTGCAATATTCCTCACGCAGAACGCATGAGAAGAGTTCTTAACAACATGAACTCTGATATTACCAGGAAGAATCCAAAATATATCGTTAGAATCACTGGAGATAGTCCAACAGCCGATGCTGATTTAGAAGCATTTGTAAAAATGGAATTCAATCCAGAAACAGACCCATGCATTGCAATTACGTCTGATTTAATGACTACTGGTATCGACTGTAAGACAGCCAAATTAATTGTTATAGATAAAGTTATTAATTCTATGACTACGTTTAAACAAATAATTGGTCGTGGCACAAGAATTAGAATGGATGCTAATAAATTTGACTTTGTCATTATTGATTTCAGAAGAGCTACAAGATTGTTTGCAGATCCTAAATGGGATGGAGATATTGATGTTGTTCTTGAAGGGCAATCGAAAGGCAAATCTGGTGGAGATGGTGGCGATGGAGAAGAAGTAAAGAAATTCCACATTCATGGAGATGAAGTAACAATTATGGGTGAAAACGTTTCTATCATGGATAGTGATGGAAAAGTGATTACTACATCCCTCATCAATTACACAAAGTCTAATATTTTAAATGAATATGCTACGTTAGATGCGTTCATTCAAACATGGACATCTGAGAAGAAGCACAAAGTTATTATTGAAGAACTTGCTAAACAAGGCGTCTTACTTGATGAGTTAAGAAAAGAAATTGGAATCGAGGATATGGACGATTTCGATTTGATTTGCCATGTAGCATATGGTTTGAAACCTTTAACAAGAAGCGAAAGAGCTAAAAATGTCAAAAAAGCAGAGATTCTTGATGAATATCAAGGTATTGCAAGAACAATATTAGAAATATTACTTGAAAAGTACTGCGACGAAGGTATAGAAGATATAGATGATATTGGAGTTCTTAAACTTGATGAATTTAAAGAATATGGAACACCAAAACAAATTATCAACGATATCTTTGGTGGCAGAGAAGTTTATATGGCTGCAGTTACAGCTATTAAAGTAAACTTATATACAGTTGCATAAGGAGGCAGAGTCGTGTCTGAATTAAATGGCTTAGTTAAACGCATTAGAAAAATAATGCGTAAAGATAATGGTGTTGATGGTGACGCTCAAAGAATCAGTACTTTGGTATGGATGCTTTTCTTGAAAGTTTATGATGAATTGAAAGAGAGCAATGAATACGAATTACAGATTGATAATTATAAATCTATCATCCCGGAAGAGTTACGTTGGAGAAATTGGGCTATTGACCATAAAGACGGAAAAGCTTTGACTGGTGACGAACTTATTAAATTTGTTAATGAAAAATTATTCCCGACCTTAAAAGACCTACATGTTGATGAAAACACACCTCAAAGGTCAGCGATTGTTCAATACGTTTTTTCAAGGCTACATAACTACATGGTTAACGGAACCTTGATGAGACAAATTCTTAATGAATTAAATGAAAACATTAATTTTGATGAATATGAAGACAGGCATATCTTCAATGATATATATGAGTCAATTCTTAAAGAACTTCAAAATGCAGGTAGTTCCGGTGAATATTATACACCTAGACCAGTTACTGATTTTGTAGCTGAAGTTCTTGATCCAAAACCAGGAGAAAAGGTTGCAGACTTTGCTTGTGGAACTGGTGGCTTCTTGGTTTCCGCTATTGATCACATGCTGAAAAACAATAATTCTCAATCTGCTTTAGATAGCATTCAAGAAAATATTATCGGTTGCGAATGCAAACCATTACCATATTTGCTTTGCGTTACTAACATGCTCTTGCACGATTTAGATGGTTCTAATATCACCTATGGTTCTTCTTTATCCACAAACGTCTATGATTTTGGTGAAAAAGATAAAGTTGATGTAGCGATGATGAATCCTCCTTTTGGTGGAGAAATTGCTCCTGGAGAGGATTTAAACTTCCCTAAATTGTTTAGAACAAGTGAAACCGCAAACCTCTTCGTTTGTTTAGTTTTATATCGCTTAAAAGAACATGGTAGGGTTGGTATTGTTTTGCCAGATGGCTTCTTATTTACAAACAACGAACCTGCATATGTTGAATTAAAGAAAAAATTAATGAACGAATGTAATTTACATACAATCGTAAAATTACCAGCAGGCTTGTTTTATGCAAATATTACTACAAACATTCTTTTCTTTGAAAAGGGTAAGAAGACTGATGGAATTTGGTATTATCAAGTACCACTCCCAGAAGGATATAGAAGTTTCAGTAAAACAAAGCCTTTTACAGCTGAGCACTTAAATGGTGCTAGAGAGTGGTGGAATAACCGCGATAACGGAGATATAAATGCATATTTTGTTGAGCAAAGCAAAATTATAGAAAACAATTACAACATCGATTTTAAAAATCCAAACATCAAGGACGAAAAGCAAGATTATACTTTGCATCAACTCGTTGATTTAATTGAAGAAAAATCAAACAACATAGCTCAATCAGTGGCTCAACTTAAAGAACTTATTAAGGACGTTGAAGAATGATTGATACAAAAGCATTAAGGCAGAAGATTCTTGACCTTGCTATGCGTGGCAAATTAGTACCACAAGATCAAAATGATGAGCCAGTTGAAAATCTATTAGCAAGAATCAAAGAAGAAAGACATCGTTTAGAAAAAGAAAAGAAGATATCAAAAGTCTTTGATTCTGATATTTTTTGGAGTGATGACGATAATTGTTATTATGAGAAATTAAAGAATAATGAAAATGTTGTTGATGATATTCCGCATGACACACCGAACAATTGGGTTTGGTGTAGATTTGGCTCTTTGGTAAATATACAAACAGGTGCCACCTTCAATAAGGAAGTAGCGATTACAAATGAAAAATCTAATTACATTAGAGTATTAAGGGGTGGAAACATTTCACCATTTAAATGGACTGAAAAATGTGATGATTTATTTATTCCTCGCGACTTAGTAAAAGATAATATTCTTTTGTCTCTTGGAGATATAATTACACCTGCAGTAACAAGTCTGGAAAACGTAGGGAAATTCGGTTTAGTTGAGTCATCTCTTTCAAAGGAAATTACTGTTGGTGGATTTGTATTTTTAATAAGACCTCATTTAACAGACCAAATTCTATCGAAGTATATTTTTTATGTTTTATCATCAGACGAATTAATTAGTTCTATTAAAAACATAACAAAAAAATCTGGCTCTGCTTTTTACAACATCAATAAGGAAGCATTTAAGAACCTTCTGTTCTCCGTCCCTCCTTTTCAAGAACAACAACGCATTGTCACTAAGTTAGATGAGCTATTTGCTTTGATTGATAAGATCGAAAAAGAACAAGATGAGTTAGAAGAATATAAGAAACTTGCCAAAGAAAAGGTATTAGAACTTGCTGTCACAGGAAAACTTGTGAAACAAGATCCAAACGACGAACCAGCTTCAGTGCTTTTAGAATGTATAAAGAAAGAGAAAGAGATCCTTATCAAGGCTGGCAAAATTAAAAAGGATAGAGCAGATAAAGTCGGATCGTAGCCATGTCGTTCTGTGTGCCAAGGAGTTGTGTTCTTCTCTTGTCTTCCTAAGACCGCTTGGCCTCCGACTTAGATCCAAACGACGAACCAGCTTCAGTGCTTTTAGAATGTATAAAGAAAGAGAAAGAGATCCTTATCAAGGCTGGCAAAATTAAAAAGGATAGAGCAGATA
>JAZQVN010000013.1:0-99780 GCA_045631885.1 Bacilli bacterium | reverse complement strand
CATACGCGCATAATGCATATTCGTTTTTATAAATACACATTGAAATATATTTTAACAAAAAATAATTAAAAAGTTATTTTAATATATTAAAATAAAAACATTATTTTATAAAATAATTAAAAAATTTTTAAAAAAAGTGTTGCAATTATTTTTTAATAAGCGCATACTATACTAATCCGTTGGGGAAACCCAATGGATGAGATACAAATAACGATAGTTATTTATATCTCAAATCTAGGTAAGTCAATCGACGCAGGAAACGAAGTTGACACGGCGGTTCCGGGGCTCAAATGTTCTGGATTAGCGATTGCACTAGTAGATAGGTTCTTCGGAGCTTATCGGGGTCGTCCCTCCCTCCTAGAGTGGCTGCTGAGTTAGGATTTAACAGCGTTAGCCCACCGCCCGACACAGTCGAAGAGGAAGACACAAATCCGCTTGAGAGTAATGCCTCGAGCAAGACCGTTCACGCTAAGGTCAACTCAAAACGTGAAATAAGCTAGGAGCCTTCGGGCGAGCCTGGTGAAGGGGTCATCAAATCTAGCCGATCAGAAGCCAGTCAACCGTTACCACGATGTTGATAGTGAGGTTCCGGGATTAAATCTTCTGGATAATGACTGCAGATCGACTTGACTATCATAAGATAGACTAAACGGCAATCCTCCCTCCCTGAGTGGTCGCTGAGTTAGAACTTAACAGCGTAATTCCACCGCCGGTCAAGAACGAAGAGGTAGAAGATTCCCCCTGGCAATCCCAGAGAGAAAAACCTAATCCACATTATTCAACTCAGTGTGTGGAGATAGCGGCAGACTTCCAAAGAGATCTCGCCGTGAAGAAATGGTCTAGAGAGTTCGAGACTAGGTCAGTCAACCAGCTCCTTAAATTGAACGGGGAGCCTCAGAAGAGTAAATGGCTTCTGTTAACTGGTTGCTCTAGCAAAGGGCCTTGGTGAAAACCTTGGTCATCGGTACGTTCCTCCCTGAGCGTTTGCGCTCACTGGTCTCCGCGTTAAAGTTTGACGGAGTAAACCCAGCACCGGACATGACGAAGAGGAAGACAGCCTTGAAGCTAATAACTAAAGGAAGCTGGCCACCGGCACGGAAATTCAATTGTCATCGTGTCGCCAACAAGAAGCACCACCAGCCTAAAGGAACTTAACTTGGGTACCTGGCAGGGAGTTCGATCCCTGTCCCAGTACAACGGTTTACGCAGTCGTGTGAGCGGCTGCATTTTTTTTGCATTTTTGGCAAAAAACACGACAAAACCTAGGTATTTTCAATAAAATTTGTGTTTAATGACATTACTCCAAAATAATAATTTTCTAATTTTATTATATAAGTTATAAAATTACTGCTATTATTAAAGCAGTTAATATGAAAAAAGTATGGGAAACACTTAGAGATATCTTCGGTTTAAGAAAGAACTCTAAGTATGTCAGAAACTATTTAAACGATGCAAATATGCGTTCCGGTGTTTTTATGTCGGGCGTTATTGTCGCTTTAGAAATTTGGCTTGTTATTAGACAATTCCATAAATATATCATTCCAACATTAACTAACCCAGAAAACGTTAAAGGATTTTTAGAAGTTCTATTCATCAATACATCTAACTTCTGGTTATTGATGTCTTTTGGTGTGGCGATGCTTTTCTATTCGATTCAATATCGTCAGCACATCAGCAGTTTTAAAAAGATTGTTCCTACAATTGTTTTCGCAGGTATATCTATTGCTTTGGTGTGCTTAATCCCTCTTGAATTTGTGTGGGGAAAACCAAAAGGAATGTCGATGATATTACTTATTTCCTTATACGCATCAGTGTTCGCGTTTGATGTTGCAATTATAGGATGTAGTATTTATCGATTTAAAGGCGGTAAGAATCAAAACCTTACATCTGTTCTAGTTATCTCCTTATTTGCTTTAACGTGTCTTATTTTCGGTGTTAAAGTCTCTTATGGTGACTTTGCTAGCACAAGATATACCGCGGAAGGTGCTCCGATTCCTAATCCAGACTATAAACAAATCATCTGCTTCTTAATGATGGCGATTTATGTTGGTTGCTTATTAATCTGGAAACCATATATTTCTGTCGGTATCTTAGGCGTTGTTTTCCTAGGATTCTATTTATTGTTAAAAAAGACCGTAGACATAAGAGCCTTCCCGGAAGGTGATGAAGTCAACTACTTAACGTTCTTTATATCATTAACAATGATATGTATATCTATTTACGATCAGCGTATTTCTGAGGCCAATAAAGATGAAGAACTCGAATTATTAGCGACTAGAGATACTTTAACCGGTTTATATTCATTTGAATATTTCACCACCTTAGCAGCGAAGAAAATCGTTGATGAAAATATCCAAGAGAACGAATTTGCTTTCCTATTCTTAAATATCACAAACTTCAAAGTCTTTAACGATCAAAGAGGTTTCGAAGAAGGTAATATCTTCTTAAAAGAAGTTGGAAAGATTATCACCGATACATTCCGTTGGGGATTAGTGTCGCGTCAATCTGATGATCACTTTGTCGTCTTTACAAGAATTGATAGCTTGGAAAGAAATCTCGACTTTATCAATAGCCGTATTGGTAAATTAGATTTAGATATTAGACCAGGAATGAAATCTGGTGTTTATCTCTTTAGAGATAGAAGTGAAGATGTCCATCAATCCATTGAAAAGGCTAGATATGCCTGTATGGAGATTGAAAATAAGCCAGGACATAACTTTATCTATTACGATAAAGAAATGCACGATAATTACCGTTTAGTTCAATATATCGTTAGACATGTTGATGAAGCAGTTGAGAAGGGCTATTTAAAGCCATATTATCAACCAGTTGTTTGGAGTAAGGATAATACCTTATGTGGCGCGGAAGCTCTCGCTAGATGGATTGATCCTAAATATGGTTTCTTATCTCCAGCGAAGTTTGTTCCGGCTTTAGAAAATGCTCAACTTATTCATAAGTTAGATGTCGGTATTTTGACTTTAGTTTGTAAAGATTTACGTCATAACATGGATAATCGTTTACCAGTTATCCCAGTGTCCATTAACTTCTCAAGATTAGACTTCGTTTTAATGGATATAGTTTCGATCATTGACAAAGTGGTAACTGAATTTAATATTCCAAAAGATTTAATTCATGTTGAAATTACCGAATCAGCATTAATGAATGATGGTGATGTCTTAAAAGAAGCGATGGGTAGATTACATGAATTAGGCTATTCAGTCTGGTTGGATGATTTCGGATCTGGATATAGCTCATTCAACACTTTGAAAGATTATAACTTCGATGTCTTAAAACTCGATATGGCTTTCTTAATTGGCTTTGAATCTAATGAGAAATCAAAGACCTTAATTAAGTCCGTTGTTCAGATGGCGGAACAAATCGGAATTAGAACACTTTGTGAAGGTGTTGAAACTAAAGAAGAAAGCAGTTTCTTAAAAGATGTGAAGTGTGAAAGACAGCAAGGTTTCCTCTTTGGTAAACCATTAAGCTATGATGAAATCAAAGAGAAAATTATTAAAAAAGAGTTCGTTCTCGCAAAGGGAATAATGAACGCTGATAGAGTTAAATAAATAGGGTAATAAAATAATATTATAAATATTAAAGAAGTGGTATCAACATGGAAGTTTTAAAACATACTCATAAAAATGTAAAAAGATATAGTCCTTCTCCAGACTTCGGATTAACGGAAGAAAATGTTAAAGAAAGAAGCGAAGAAGGATTATTAAATATTGCAAAAAACCCAACAAATAAGTCGTATTTGCAGATAATTTTGGGAAATATCTTTACATTTTTCAATATTTTAATGTTCGTTGTTGCGGCCCTTCTTTTAATCATTGTTGGCCCAAAAGTTATTACCAATTTAATGTTCTTAGGAATCATTCTTTGTAACCTTTTAATCGGTACAATTCAAGAATGCAAATCCAAACATACAATTGAGAAATTGAAGTTATTAAATGGTAGCAAAATTAGGGTAAAAAGAGATGGTCAAGAAAAGAACATTTTACCAACCGAAATCGTCCTTGATGATGTCATTATTTTAGGTCCTGGAGATCAAATCCCTGCAGACTGCATTATCTTAGAATCCGATGTTGTTGAAGTTAATGAAGCTTTGTTAACTGGTGAATCCGTTCCTGTTAAGAAATCTTTAAACGATACATTGTTTGCCGGCTCATTTATCGTCAGTGGAACAGTCGCTGTTAGAGCGGACAAAATCGCGAATGATACTTATATCGCATCCATTGAAAATAAAGCCAAATTATCAAAAGCGCCAAAATCAAGATTGATGATGGCGATTAATAAAGTGATTAGAGTGATGGCATTCATCGCTATTCCTTTAGCTATTCTCGTTTTCGCTAATGAGCTAATCAGACAATTAGATGTTAATGCGAATGCTTTACCAATGTTCCCAACATATTGGGGTGAAGAATCATTAACTACTGAAGCCGTGTTCTATGGTGGCACTGCGATTGCTTATATGATTCCTTGCGGTATGGCTTTGTTAGCATCTGTCGCTATGGCTACAGGTGTTGCTAAGTTAGCACAAAACAAAACATTGGCGGCGAACTTATTCTCGGTTGAGTCTTTATCTAGAGTTAACACATTGTGCTTAGATAAAACAGGTACCTTAACTGATGGTACGATGACTTTAGATAGTTATGAATTATTAGATAACAGTTATAGCGAAGAAGAAATTAGCATCATTATGGCTAATTATTTATCTTCCTTTAAGAGTGCGAACCAAACCTCCACAGCCTTAATTAATAAATTCGGTGTGGTGATGGATATGAATAATAACTCAATCGAAGAACAAACCTCCACAGCGATGTTATATAAGTTTAGAAATAGACAAAGACTAAAAGTCTTAGACTTAGTGGAATTCTCTTCTGCGAGAAAGTATTCCGCCGTGGAATTTGAAGGCAAAGGTTGGTTTGCTTTAGGCGCTCCTGAATTCTTAACCAAAGATCCTGAAATCTTAAATAGAGTCGCAGAACATGCGAAAAATGGTTTACGTGTTGTGGCTTTAGTGAAACTATTAGAACCTATCGTTGATAAAGATGTCTTACCAGAGAATAAGAAAATCGTCGGTATGTTTATCATTAGAGATAACATCAGACCAGAAGTTAAAGATACGATGATTTGGTTTAGAGAAAATGATGTCGATATCAAAGTTATTTCTGGTGATAATGTTGGCACAGTTAGTTATATCGCCAAAGAATGCGGCATTGAAAACTGGGATAAATGTTTTGATATGTCAAAACTAACCCCAGAAGATGATTTAGAACAAATCGTTTTAAATAACGCTATCTTCGGTAGAGTGACTCCGGATCAAAAAGCGGATATCGTTTCTATTCTTAAAAAGAATAATCGAGTCGTTGGTGTCACTGGTGATGGTTTAAACGACTTATTAGCGTTCAAACAAGCCGATTGCTCTATCGCATTAGCTAATGGTGCGGCAGCGACTAAAAACGTTGCTAACTTAGTTTTATTAGATTCTAATTTCGCTAATATGAAAGAAGCAGTCTTCCAAGGAAGACGTGTTGTTAATAATATTCAAAGATCTTCTTCATTATTCGTGATGAAAGACTTCTTATGGTTGTTTATAACCATCTTACCAATCTTATTAGGCATTCCACACATCATTCAACCAACAGTTATGTCTGTGGTTAATATCTTCATTACCGGTATCGCCTCATTATTTGTGGCTTTAGAGCCAGATAAGACAAGAGTGAAAGGTAACTTCTATAAGAACGTTGTCGAAAGAGCGATTGTCTCTGGTTTCTACATGTTCTTACCAGTCATAGGAGTGGTGCTATATTTCCTAATCTCATCAATCATTAGAGATGGTTCATATAATATGAGCAACATGCTTACAGTCTTTGAAAATGGTGAAATTGTCTCCTTTGGTTGGGTTCCGGTGATGAGCTTATGTGTGACCATCGCTGGATTTATCATTTTCTTTGAAAACTGTAAGCCATTTACTAAATTTAGAAAGATACTTTATGGTGCGACTTTATTCTTAGTCTTAATGGTTTTATATCTCATCCCTGAATATTTCATCATCAGTGGTACAGAGATGCTAAAGCATACAGGTGGTGCACTTAATATCTTTGCTTACGCCGCGACTCATTTAGCGCCTAATGCCATCTTTACTTTGTATCGCACAATGACTCTTGAACAAACGATGTTCTTAGTCGCCTTCATTGTTTTAGCTTACCCACTTTATTTAGGAAATAAAAAAGTCGTCGGTTTTGTAATCGACAGACTTCTTTTCTCGCCAAGAGAATTCTCAGACGAATAATTATTTTAATTGTTCAAACAAATTAAACGCTTCTTTAATTGCATCATCCATATCGAAGTATTTGTACTTAGCAAGTCTTCCTAAAAAGATGATGTTTTTATTTTGATTAGCTTCTTCTTCATATTTGGCATATAAAGAATTATTTCTTTCATCATTAATCGTGTAATAAGGAATCTTACCTTCTTCGAATTTATCTGGATATTCTTTAGTGATAATCGTGGAGTGATGGTTTCCTAATGAATTATCAAAGTGTTTGTGTTCGGTAATTCTTGTGTAACCAACATCGTGGCTGGTGTAATTAACCACTGCGTTATGTTGATAATCATCGATATCTAATCTCTCAGTTTCAAATCTCAAAGAACGATATTCAAGCATTCCATATTTGAATTCAAAGAATTCATCTACTCGACCGGTAAAGATGACTTTATCAGCGAGTTTATTAAACTCTTCTCTATTAGAGAAATAGTTGGTGTTTAATCTAACTTCAATTCCTTTCAATAAGTTCTCTACAAGGACGGAAAAACCGCCTTTAGGGATACCTTGATAGATATCGTTAAAGTAGTTGTTATTATATTCAAATCTTAATGGGAGCCTTTTAATAATAAAGGCTGGTAATTCTTTACAATCTCTTCCCCATTGTTTCTCCGTATATTCCTTAATTAAAGTTTCATAGATTGTTCTTCCGACTAAGGACAAAGCTTGTTCTTCAAGGTTTTGCGGATCTTTAATATTTTCTTTCGCTACTTCCTCAGCGATTTTTGCTTTAGCTTCTTCTGGAGTATTGACACCCCATAATTGATGGAAGGTGTTCATATTAAAAGGCATATTGAAAATACGGCCGTGGAAGTTCGCTAGTGGAGCATTGATAAATGGAAGCATTTCGCAGTATTTATTGACGAATTCCCAAACATCCTCGAATGATGTGTGGAAGATGTGTGGTCCATATAAATGTACAGGGATATCATCAACCATCTTTGTGGCGATATTACCACCGACTGCCTCTCTCGCTTCGATGACGAGTACTTTCTTACCCGTATCAGTTAATAATCTCGCAATTGTCGCACCAGAAATACCAGAACCAACAATTAAATAATCATATTTATTGCTCATATTCATAAACCTCACCTCTAAATATAACAACTTTTAGACATATCAGCAAGAAAGCGACTTTTACTTGAGTTCCCCGTTTTTTGAAAGGAGGTGATTAAGTAAGCGATAAAATCGCTAAAAATGCCATTAAAACACAGGAATATATACTAATTTAGACTATTTTTCATACCATAATAACGATGAGAAAAAAACGTAGGTATGAAATATGAGAAGTCAATTAAAGAGAGAGTTTCAATAGAATTCTCTCAAGTATAAACACCATATTTGGTATGAATAAAAACGGGGTAAAAAATTATAAGCCAATCGAGCAAAGAAAAACCAAACAATTATCTTTATTCAAAATCAAAGATTTTGATTAAACAACAATCATCAAAAACGCGATTATAAAAACTAGAAAAAAATGAGCCAAAACTGGACTCAAAAATTTCGTAAAAAGGGGGAACTCAAAAGCGACTTTTAAGATTTTTTTAAAAAAATGAAAAAAAATCCAATTTTTGTCGCATATATATATGTAGGGATTATTATTCATTTTTCCTGCATAATATTTGTTAATGTGTGGACAAATGACACACAAAGCAGTAATATGATTATGGAGGTGGTATTATGGCAATTACTGTTAAAACAAATAGAATTGACATTAGATTATCGGACACCGATAAAGCTGTTTTAGAAAAAGCAGCGCAGTACAATCGGCAAAGTCTCTCGTCCTACATTATTTCTGTTGTGATGAAACAAGCTCAAATGGATTTGATGGAAAACGAAATGATTACTTTATCAAATGAAGAATGGGATAGATTTGTTTATTTATTGGAGAATCCTCCAAAGGCTAACAAAGCACTAAGGGATTTGATGCATGAAGACTATTCCAATAAGTAAAATTGGTAGTGATATCAGGTTTGATAGTTTTGATTGCGGTATCGATGAGTTGAATGAATATTTGAAAAAATATGCCAGACAAAACGATAGAAAGAATATTGGAAAAACGGTTGTCTGTCTAAATGACAACGAGGTAATTGGTTATATCACCGTTTGCACAGCATCAATCAGCAAAAACGATGTGCCACCAGTTAAAAATGTCTATCTACCTAAATATCCGGTTCCCGCAATCAGAATTGCTCGATTTGCAGTTGACCTTAAATATCAAAATCAAGGAATCGGCAGAAGATTGTTGTGGCACACATTCCAAGCCATCCTTGCGATTAGTGAAGAGGTCGGTTGTAAATTGATCGTCGTGGATTCAAAAGATAACGCTATCGGCTTTTACAAACACTTTGGTTTTATTCCTTTGTTAGACAATGAACAATCTCTATTTATCTTTATTGAAACTATAAGAGACGCTTTGTCTGATAACTAATGTCAAATAGAAACGCCGTGAGACAAAACGGCGCTTTTCTTTTTTATCACTGGTCGCTTATGGGTGTATGTGGTAAAATACTATTAAGTTATTAACTTACACATATTTAATAATTTGCTCCGGAGGTAAACTATGATTTACACAGTTACTTTTTCCCCCGCGATTGACTATGTTGTAGATTTAAAGAATCTCGAAATAGGCGCGATTAATCGTTCTCAAGGAGAACATGCTTTGCCTGGTGGTAAGGGTATTAATGTTTCCATTGTTTTAGCTAATTTTGGAACAGAGAATATCGCCACCGGTTTTTTAGGTGGCTTCACTGGTAGATACATTGAAGATGAATTAAATCGCCTTGGCATTAAGTCTGATTTCGTTCAAGTTGATGGATTAACAAGAATCAATGTCAAGTTAAGAGGAAAAGAAGAAACAGCGATTAACGGACAAGGCCCACATATCACTGATGAGCAAATTGAAGAGTTAATTAAGAAATTAGAAAAGCTTGGTAAAGATGATCTTTTAGTTATCTCTGGAACTATTCCAAAAACATTACCAAGTAACATCTATGAAACAATCTTAGAAAGAATTAAAGATAATGGTGTTAGAGTCATCATTGACTCCAATAAAGATATCCTTTTGAACACCTTAAAATATCACCCACTTCTAGTTAAACCAAACCAAGAAGAATTAGAAGAAATGTTTAACGTTTCTATCAAAAACCGCGCAGAACTCGTGCAAAATGCAAGAAAACTATTAGATTTAGGCGCGCAGAACGTTATCGTTTCTCTCGGTGGAGATGGTGCGTTATTAGTCAACAAAGAGCACGAAATTAAGTCTGGTTGTCCGAAAGGAAAAGTCGTCAATACAGTGGGCGCAGGAGACTCTCTTGTCGCTGGATTTATTGACGAATATATGAAATCTGGAAATATCGTTATGGCTTTTTATAAAGGCATAGCGACAGGGAGCGCTTCCGCTTGTTCTGAAGGCTTAGCCACAAAAGAAGAAGTCACTGCTCTTATCAATAAATTGGATGATTGGAAAGGAGAATAAGCATGAAAATTACTGATTTGCTATCAGAAAAAACGATCTCCATAAACATCAAGGCCGCCTCGAAAGAAGATGTTATTAAACAAGCGGTCAAACTCGTTTCTGCTTCTGGTGTAATTAAAGATGTCGAAGTTTATGAAAAAGGCGTCTTTGCCCGTGAAGAAGAATCCACAACCGGTATCGGTGAAGGTATTGCCATTCCTCACTGCAAAAATGACGTTGTGGAAAAGCCAGCGTTAGCGGCCATGGTAATTCCAGAAGGTGTTGATTACGACGCATTAGATGGTGAACCAGTTCACTTATTATTCCTTATTGCTGCGCCAAACAGTGAAGACAATGTCCACTTAGACGTTTTAGCGAGATTAAGTGAAATGTTGATGAATGATGAATTCAAAAATGCCTTACTCGCTGCAAAGAGCAAGAAAGAATTCTTAAAAGTAATCGATGAGGCTGAAAAGGGAAAATTAGAAGAAGTCGAAGAAACTGAACAGTTCCCAAGAGTTCTCGCCGTTACTGCTTGCCCAACCGGTATTGCTCATACCTATATGGCAGAACAAGCTTTGAAAGACAAAGCTAAAGAAATGGGTATTTCAATTAAGGTTGAAACAAATGGTTCTGGTGGGGCCAAAAACGTTCTCACCGCGGAAGAGATTGAACACTGTGAAGGTATCATTGTCGCCGCAGATACAAAAGTTGAAATTGATAGATTTGCTGGAAAGAGATTAATTCAAGTTGCCGTTGCTAAAGGTATTCATGAACCAGAAAAACTCATCAATCAAGCTTTAGACCCAAATACACCTATCTTTAAAGAAGGTGAAGAAAGAAAAGTGGCCTCTAGTTCTGGTAAAGAATCAATCGGTCACCAAATTTATAAACACTTAATGAGTGGCGTTAGCCACATGTTACCATTCGTTATCGGTGGTGGTATCTTAATCGCTTTAGCATTCTTAATTGATACAATCGCGATTACCGCTTCTGGTAACTCAATTGAATCAGTCGGTAGTGCCTTCGGTTCTTGGAACCCAGTCGCTGGATGGTTCAAAAATGTTGGGGGCTTTGCCTTTAACTTCATGATTTGGATTTTAGCTGGATTTATCGCTTACTCAATTGCCGGTAGACCTGGCTTAGCTGTTGGTATGGTCGGTGGATTTATCGCCACAACAACAAACTTCAATATCTTAGCTTCCATTCAAGGAAATGATTATGCACTTAGTGCATCCGCTGGATTCTTAGGTGGTATCGTCGCTGGCTTTGCCGCTGGATATATCGTCTTAGGTTTAGCAAAAGCTTTTAAGTTCTTACCAAAATCTTTAGAAGCTTTAAAACCAACATTAATTTACCCAGTTTTAGGTATCTTAGCGATTGGCTTAGTCATGTACTTAGTCAACACTCCATTAATCTATGTCAATATTGGTTTTACCAATATGTTGAACTGGTTAAACGACAATCACTTAACATTATTATTAGCGGCATTATTAGCTGGTATGATGGCGATCGATATGGGTGGCCCAATCAACAAAGCCGCTTACGTCTTCGCAACAGGCTCCTTAGCCTCTGCAAGTTCCGCAAACCCAGCGGGTTACATCTTAATGGCTGCTGTTATGGCAGGCGGTATGGTCCCACCATTAGGTATTGCCTTATCCGCTCACTTATTCCCACAAAAATATAGCAAACGTGAAAGACAAGATGCTTACGTTAACTATGTTATGGGTGCTTCTTTCATCACAGAAGGTGCGATTCCATTCGCTGCCTCTGATCCATGGAGAGTTATCTTATCCTCAGTCGCTGGTTCCACAGTTGCTGGTTTATTCACTGGTTTATTCGGTTGTCAATTATTAGCCCCTCATGGTGGTATCTTCGTCTTAGCGACAATTCAACCAACCGGTATTACCATTCTCTTATACTTAATCGCGATTATCATCGGTACAGTTGTTACCGCGTTATTACTCGGTATTCTTAAAAAGAACCATGAAAATCCAGAATTAGGTAAATGGAAAGGTATCAACTTCCCTTGGAGTAAATAATATTAATAAATATTAGAAAGGATTATATATATGAAACAATTCGTTTACGTTATTCAAGACAAAGAAGGTATCCACGCTAGACCAGCGGGTATCGTCGTCGCAGAAGCGAAGAAATTCGCTAGCCAAGTCACCATTGAAAACAAAGGCAAATCCGCAGATTTAAAGAGAATCTTTGGTGTGATGTCTTTATGTGTCAAACATGGTGAAGAAGTCCTCATCAAAGTTAATGGTGAAGATGAAGAAGCCTGCGCGGAAGCATTAGAAAAAGTCTTTAAGGAAAATCTCTAATCATGAAGTCTTATAAAGGGACTCGCGTATTTGAAGGATACGCATTAGGTAAACTAGTTGTTTACTCTGGCGTCAAAGTTGAAAAATCTCTTGGCTTAGGTAAAGAGAAAGAATTTGAACGTTTTGTCAAAGCTAGAGAAGAAACAATTAACGCTTTAGATAAGTCTTATATGGAGACTCTTTCCAAACTTGGTGAAGAAGAAGCTCAATTATTCGTCACCCATAAGTTAATGGCGGAAGATCTCGACTTTGAAGATGCGGTGAGAATGGAACTTGAAAACGATGTCACCGCGGAATATGCGGTTCATAACGCTGGTCATCAACTCGCTGAAATGTTCTCCTCAATGGATGATGCATACATGAGAGAAAGAGCTAATGACGTTATCGAAGTTTCCGCGAGAATTATCGCTTTCCTCAAAAAAGAAGATAACGGTTTATTACTCAAAGAACCATCCATCATTATCTGTAATGACTTACCATCTTCAGAGTTAATGAAGTTAGATAAGAAGCTCATTTTGGGCATCATCTTCGTTAAAGGTGGAAGCAACTCTCACGTTAGTATTTTAACGAGAATGTTAGAGATTCCCGCTCTCTGTGGAATCGAAGGTTTAGAAGTCACAGAAGAGCTCAATAATGAGTTTGTTATCCTCGATGCTTCTAAGGGTGATTTACTCATTGATCCAGATAGTAAAGTCATCACTCAATATTCGAAGAAAAAACAAGAATATGAAGAAAATAAGGCCAAATTGCAGGCTTTTAAGGGAAAAGAGACTTTAACTTTAGATGGAAAGAAAGTGGAAATTTATTCCAATATCGCTTCATCATTTGAAGTTGAAAATGCGATCAGAAATGACTCTGAAGGTATTGGTTTATTCCGTAGTGAATTCATCTATTTAGACGCTTCTGATTTCCCAAGTGAAGAAGAACAATTTGAGCATTATAAACGCGTCGTAGAAGCGATGGGAAATAAACAAGTCATCATCCGTACACTTGATATCGGCGCAGATAAGAAGATTGATTATTTCGATTTACCAGATGAAGAAAATCCAGCCTTAGGATTTAGATCAATTCGTATCTGCAAAGAAAGACCAGAAATCTTCTTAACTCAACTTCAAGCTTTATATCGCGCTTCTGCGTTTGGTAATCTAGCGACAATGATTCCGATGATTATTTCGGAAAGTGAAATCAAGTTTGTTCACGAGATGGCTAAGATTGCTCGAGATAATTTGACTGCGAGAAAACTTCCATTCAACAAAGATATGAAGATCGGCATTATGGTGGAAACTCCTGCCGCGGCAATCATGTCAGATGTCTTTGCTAGATGTGTTGACTTCTTCTCCATCGGCACGAATGATTTAAGCCAATACACATTAGCCATTGATAGAGTTAATCCAAATTTAGGTTCTTCATTTAATCCACATCATCGTGCGATTTGTCGATTAATTAAAATGTCAACAGAGAACGCGCACGCTGCAGGTATCCCAATTGGTATATGTGGTGAATTAGCAAGAGATGAAAAACTCTTACCATTCTTCTTAAAGATTGGTGTTGATGAATTATCCGTTTCTCCTGCTTACACTCTTTCATTAAGAGAAAAGATTTCCAAAATCGACACTCGTGAAGTGAATGTAGAAGACTTTATTAACTAATTATTTAAATTAATTATTAAGGGGCCATCGTTTGATGGTCCTTTTCTTTCTTTGAGTAATAATATTACTAACCTATTTTTAAGACAAAATCATAAAATATTGCTATTGCGGGAAAAAACAAAACATTTATAATAATAGATACATGGACAAAAATAAGAAGATTTTACTTATTGGTGGTATTGTTGAAGGTGCGATTTTAGTTTTTGCACTTGTTTTATCCATTATCGTATGGACCACAGTAAAGCATGGTGAAGATTATGCCTCAATCGAAGCTTTACAACAAGCAAACATTGAAGCGAATGGTCCATTCATCGCTTTCTTCCAAAATAATACAACCGCATTCTTCTGCATTATTTGTATCCCAATCTTCGTTATCGTCGCTCTCGACTTTGTCTACTTCGCTTTATTAGCCAGCAAGAGAGAAAGCAACTTAAGTGACGCTCAACTCGCCGCGATCAAAAAGAAAGCCGAAGAAGAAGTTCGCGCTGAACTTATGGCGGAAATTGAAGCCGAAGAGGAAAAGAAATAATAACTCTTCAAATTAAATGACGAAGACCGAGAAATCGGTTTTTTTCTTTGCTGTTCTTGCTTTTTTCTTACATAAAAGTTGAATACCCCTTTTTACCTATATCAAAGATATAAGCATCATTTCAAAAGCGCAAAAAAAGCGTATTGACTTATGTGCGTGCAGGTATGATAATTATAAGTGCAAGGCCGAAAGGCTCAAAACATAGAAGACATAAGATAATTTGTTGGTTCGATTATTTTAATGACCGTCTTCTCCAATAGGGCAGTTAGCTAATGCTTATTTGATTATCCTTTTGCGGCAACAAAAGAAGTAATTAGATTGGTAATAGCGATTTCTTCATACCTAGAGGAGAGGTTTTATTATGACAGGCGAAGCGAAAAAGATTGCGAGATATAGATTATTAAAGAGACTGGGCTTAATTGGTCTAGCTGTATCATCTGGTGTAGCAGTCCTTTTTCTCGTCCTTTCTTTACTCCCTCAAGGTAATTCAGCGTTTACAATTCGTATTGATAACCCATTAAGCGATGATAATTCTAACTTCAAAATGCACCTTACTGGTTTCGGTTCAGGAGAATCCGGAGAAGGTGAAGAAGAAGGGCAAGATAGTCCTGTGACATATGCGCAAGGCGAACCACTTAGAACAGTGGAACAAACCACCGCGTCAAATGTTGAAGAATATCTTAATTATCTAAACGTTAACAAGAAGTTAACCGGCTCCACGAACATGAATGAAAACCATTTAGTGGATATAGGAAGAGCTAAAAAAGCGGTTGAAGATCCTAGTGACCTCGCTTTAGTGTTCACTGTTTATCTCACCAATGAGACAAATGAAATGACCACAAGAGTTAACTACGCAGTTGACTTAGAAGGATATGAAAATACCCAACTATTAGAAAGCGCTAGAGTTCTCGTTCAAACCGAGGACCAAGATGGTGTTATCCATAATTACTATTATGGCAAGGAAAGGAATCAGGCGAATCCTTTCACACAAGCGTACGATAACGGCGACAGTAATCACAGAGAAATCGTCTCGGATTATGTCATTGATGAAGAAAATAATAGTATCAAACCTGCCACAAAGTATGGTGTTGATGGATATTGTGAAAAATTCAACTTCTCAAACGAGAAGAGAATTGTTGATAATGCAGTCGAAATCAAAGATTCACTCAGATTTACATTTGTTTGTTACTTTGAAAAGAGAGACCCAGATCCATTCCCATTCACAGGTTATATGCTTATGTCATTACACTTCGGTATATAATAATGCCTTTTAAAAGATCTACACCTTTGAAAAATAAGAAGATTAAGTTTATGGCTGTATGTGCAGTACTTTTTGCTTTTGGTGTGGCCACCTCCTCAGTCGCTACTGCGGCATGGTATAACATGCTCGATATAGCGATTATCGGTAGTTTGAATATGCGTGTCGATTTGGAAGAAAACGCATGGTTAAAACTCGAACTATTAGATAAAGATGGAAATCCAGTTGAGGACGAAGAAGGAGATGGCTACACAAAAGAGCAGTTAGGTATCGAAGGCAAATACTTAGGCCAAGTCAGTGGTATGTATCAAGATGATTGGTATAACGAAACTACGAAAACTGATGAGACATTATTACCACAATTTAGAAGAAACTATAGACCGAAGATTAATGAGAAACCAAGTTTGGCCACTCAAGATGACGAAGACAATTTCTATGTCCAAAATACATTTGTATTTACCGCTGGACGAGAAATGGATATCTATTTATCGGAAAACACTGGCATAGCTCCTAATCACGATAAAAACGTGGAAGCGGAAGCCAAGAGTGATGGTGAATTACACGCTGATAAACTCGATAATGTCGTAAACGCTGTCAGATACTCATTCTTAACGAATGAACAATATGTTGTTTGTAAGCCCGCTGATACATTAGGTAACAGTGAACAAACATACTTCGGTGGCATCTTAGATTTAGATAAAGATGGCTACTATGATTACGATGAGGATAATAAAGAAATCCTTTATGGTGAATATGAATCTACGCCAAATTACGTGGATGGAGAAGTTAACGAACTTGAACCATTAAAAGATAACAAAAACACCTTTATTGCTAATCATGCGAAAGGCATTAAACAAGTGGCGTTTGTTAACGATAATCGTAGTGCTTTCTTAGACACAAATAACCACCAAGTCGAAATTAAAAAAGAAGAGTCATATCCGCTAAAATCATTTGCATTCAATCAAGTCAACTATTTGGCAGGAAAACTTACTCCTATCTGTCATATTAAAGAAGGAGAAACGAAAAGAATCGTTATTAGTATCTATGTCGAAGGTTGGGATATTGATATGACTGATGAAATAGCATCCGCCAGTTTTGATGTTGATATCTCATTTACTGGCATCATTGATTAAAAGGAGCTTTGTTTATGAATGGATTTCAAAGTTTTCTACTTTATGTAAACGGAGTCTTTACTACCTTATTTACTCACATCGGTAATATCTTCAAAGGAACTTATCGCTTTTCCCCTGATGATTACATTTTAGTCTTCGCGGAAAACCAACCTCAATTTGGAGTGGTGGGAACAATTATGTTCGTCATCTTCGTTGTTATTGGTGTGCTTTTCATCGCCTCAATCGTGTTATTACTCATCTGGGCGATTAGAAAGATTTTCAAAAAAGGCGCTAAAGGGTCAAATGAAGAGAAGATGAAAGAGGAAATCGAAAGATTAAACCTCGAATTATACGATGTGACAAGAGAAAAAGATCGCATCTTAGCCTTATCACGTAACGCTGATGGTACTTATTCTCCAGTGATTGAAGCCGGTGGTGGCGGAGGTCGTGGAAAAGGTGCTGCTGATGATTCCGTCGTGGGAGGCAGATTTGCTAAGCTCTATACAGTCGATGATAAATATAAAGAAGGTAACTACGTTGCGGAACTCCCAGCGGATTCTACATCTATTTCCTTAAAGGAAATTTGTGAAAGATTTAGAAACTTCGCTTGTTCTCAAATGAAGTTATACTATGCCCCAGAAGTGGTCAGACAATTCTTCGCCGCAATGGGAACAGGACATTTGATTATCTTAGAAGGTATCTCTGGTACAGGTAAAACATCTTTACCATATTGTATGGGTCGATTCCTCCGTCATAGTGCATCTATTTGTCCAGTTCAA
Source organism: Bacilli bacterium (assembly GCA_045631885.1). Taxonomy (GTDB): domain Bacteria; phylum Bacillota_I; class Bacilli_A; order RFN20; family CAG-826; genus CAJOLV01. Next base: position 82,335 of record JAZQVN010000013.1, on the reverse strand, counting down.
CCATCTTGGAGAGATAGAAGTGAATTATTAGGTTACTATAATGACTTCACCAAGAAATTCACTGAAACAGAATTCTTAAGAGCCTGTTATGAAGCGACATATCGTAATGATATTTCCGTCGTCGTTCTCGATGAAATGAACTTAGCTCGTATTGAATACTATTTTGCTGAATTCTTATCCATCATGGAAATGCCTGATCCAAAAGAATGGATTGTTGATGTTATCGCTGCAGGTAAAGAAGATGATCCAAAACACTTAGAAGGTGGCAAATTATTAATCCCACAAAATATTTGGTTTGTTGGTACTGCGAATAACGATGATAGCACATTCACTATCACCGATAAGGTCTACGATAGAGCGGTGTCCTTATTCTTCGATAATAAAGCACAACCATTCGACGCTCCATACACAGAAGCCTTACCTGTGCCCGCGGAATATTTATTAGGATTATACGCGAAGGCGAGAGAAGAACATCCGGTCAGTGAAGAAAGCATCGCGAAATTCGCTGAACTCGATAACTTTGTCATTGAACATTTCAAGCTTGCCTTTGGTAACCGTATCATGAAACAACTCTACTCCTTTGTTCCTGCTTATATCGCCTGTGGAGGAACTGAATTAGAGGCTTATGACTTCATCTTTAAGACAAAAGTATTAAAGAAATTTGAAGTGTTAAGCGTCGGTCTATTAAAAGAAGAACTCGTCGCTTTAGATGAAGAATTAACTAGACTCTATGGCTTAAACGAATTCTTACTCAGTAGAGACAAGATTAAAACATTAATGAAAAATGCTAGATAATTATGGCCAAAAGTAAAAAGACATCAGTTTCATCTAGATTAAACCCCACCTCTTTAAACATGGAAAAAGCCAGCAAGGCTTATCGCGAAGTTAACATAAATGTTAATAAGAACGCGGAATTCGATAAATTAAAAGGTGTCCTTTCTGGTGGAGAAAATTACATCAGACAAACTCAAAGAACCGAATCTAAGAAATTTGATGCTTCGATTATTGAACAATTAGAAGGTGGTTTACAAGCGATTGAAAAGATTATCGCTAACCCGAGAACATTTATTAAAGAGCAAGCTGAACTGGTTCAAGTTGGATTAGCCAAAAGAGTTTCCTCTTTATCAATTAGACATTTCGCCACTCATAGCCAATTTGTTCAAGATATCGATGATAATGGCGAAGTTATTCCAGAAAAAGTCTTAACAATCTACGCGGAAACAGATACAGCGATTTATGAAAATAGATTTGTTATGACTCTCATTAAGAGATGTTTATCTTTCATTCAAAAGAGATATAACTATGTTCTTGAACATGGTGAAACTCGTGATAGCGATTTGTTATTAATTCATAACAAAACTGTTATTGGTAATGTCACTTATGAAGTTGATTCTAGAATCAAAGTGTCTATCCCATCTAATGATGATGGTGAAAAAGACCATAACGACTACTTATTAAATAAACTCAATGAATTAAAGAATAGATGTTCTGGATATTTCGCTTCTCCGTTTATGACTCAGATGAAAGGGGCTAGAGAAGTCACTTCTCCAATTCACATGACGAATATGTTAGTGAAAAACCCTGATTATCATCGAGCCTATGAATTCTGGTGCTTCTTAGAAGATTATGAAGAATTAGGTATTAGTTACGATATCACTGAAGTGAATCAAAAATTCTCCAAAGAATATTTAGATGAAATCAATTCTTATATCGCGATGAGTGTATCCGCGCTTCACACGAATAAAGTAAATGATGAATTAATCCCTGAAAAGATCGAAAAGAAATATACTCCTCAAGTGATCTTCACATTAGAAGATGAAACATATATGGATTCAAGATTCTTATTCGATGCTTATCCAGAAGCCTTAAAGACAGATAAGATTCACTTACCATTATCTAGCGAACAAGTTCGTCTAAAAGACGATAAATTACATCAGAAGTTAAAGAATCAAAAAGACGCGCGTGTTAATGTGCACAAAGCGATTGTTAAGGATAAAGATGAAGTCGCATATCGCGATGCGGAACATCGTAAGAGAATGATCGAAAGCGTCAAGAAAGATATCGATACTTTAATTAATGAAATTAAAAGACTAAGAATGGCTAATGATGATTTAGAAAGCCAATTAGAAAAACTCAAAGAGAAAAAAGAAAAGAAACCAAAGAATACTAAGAAGAACTGATTATGAAAGCGAAAAAGATTATATCTTATATAATTGATATCTTCTTAGTGGGCATTATCTTCTTACTTCTCTATGTACAAATCTCCATGAATGTTTCAAAAGGTGGCAATTATGGAGTGCCAGTCGTATTTGGAAAATCATTCTTATATGTCGCGACAGAAAGTATGAATGATCCAGATAATCCCGATTCCTTAAAAGCGGGGACAGGCATCATCATTGAAAAAGTGACTAATTATGAGTCATTAAAACTATCCACACCGATTTATGACGAAGAAGGCAACATAGTTGATTATGAAAAAGACGGCGATATCGTCACATTCGCTCTTCAAGTAGGATCAACTTATGTTCCAGATACTCACCGCTTAATCGCTCGTGAGTATAACCAAGAAGAAGGTAAATATTATTTCCAAACATTAGGAGATAATCCAGACTTACACACTAGAGGTAATTTAAAACCAGATAAAGTGTGGAACCAAGATCTCTTAATTGGAAAAGTTATCTACCACTCAATCGGATTTGGTACCTTCTTAACTATCGCTAGCCCCGATAGCGCAGCCTCCGCGGGAAAGAAAGCATGGTTCTTCCCGGTGGCCATCGTCTCCCCAATTGTGATACTTGCGATATATTACATCGCTGATGCATTCATCAAATATTACAAAGAAGAAAAAGCTTTGAATGCGAGGATTGATGAAGCGTTAAAGAATTCTGGTATTGACTTAAATGATGAAGAAGCGGTTGAGCTATTCAGAATGAAAGAAGAATTAAGAATCGAGTATCAAGAAGAAAAAGAAAAGATAAAAGCGAGAATCCGTAAACAAATCGAAAAGGAAAAAGATGGAAAATAAGAACAAAAGCAAGATGATATTGTTCCCCTTATTCCTCTTATTAGGAATATTACTCGGAACATCAATCACATCATTCATCTTATTCCTCAACCGCTCAGATAATTTACTCGCTATTCTATCTTATCTATTCCTCGCAGTGTTCACCTTATTAGCAATTATTACGATATTTCTTATCAATAAGTTTCATCTCTTTATAAATACGAAAGGAAAAACAAATGAAGAAGAAAAATAAACAAAATAATGTTTACTTCGTGTGGATGGTTATCTTTTTAGCCTTATCCATTGCTTCTTTAGTGATGGCTATTGTGATGAAAGATTTATTAATCTTATTCATCGCTTTAAGCGTGATTTTCCTACTCGGTATGTGCGGTTTCTATATCGCGATGAATGTTTCTAGAAAAGATAAAGAGAAAGCTTTAGAAATTGATAAAGAGAATATCGTTAAATCTTTAAAGAAATATCAACATAACCAATTATTAATCGCCAACACTAATTCTGGTGATGAAGGATTAAAAGAAATCGCTAGTGTGGTTAATGATATTGTCATTAATGACACCACATTAGAATATTCCACTTTATACGATGGAAATGAATTCTTCGTGTTATTAAGAAAATATATTATTAAATCCGGATTAGAGAAATGCGCGATCCTCCGTATCAATGGTGTCAAAGAAAGAACATTAGAACGAATCGTTGATAAATATCCAAATTGCTTCATTGGACAAAATGAAAAGAGCTTTGATTTAGTGCTCGATACTTTTGATAAGAGCGAATTAGAAGATTATCTCCGTAAATTCGTGGAAGAAAGAAAAGAATGCTCTATTAAATTATTCTATTATGACGAATATTCATTAGATGAAATTCTTGAATTAATTAATCAAGAACAAAATCAAGATGAAGAAAGACTTTTGATCTACGATAGAAATAGTGAAAAAGAAGTCTTTATCAATGTCATCAACAAATATAAAGACATTGATTTATCTAAAGATAACTTAATAGAAGATTACTTAATCGATATCTTCCCATATCTCCCATTCACCCATATGGCGGTCCTCGTCGATGAAGAATATTTACGTATTGTTAACTATAAAGGTGCATTATTAATTTCTGAAATCGAAGATAGAGAATTTAAGACATGGTTAAAACTATCCGGAATTAAATATATGGGCAAACAAGCTCATGTCGTATTCGCCAATGAACACGAAGAAGTGCCAGTCACACCTCGCTTACTTTATAAACTCAATAAAGTGATCGCGATGTTAAATAACTTAGTCTTAATTGAAATCGATAAGATGAAAGTCGAAGAAGCGGAATCTAGATTTAATAGATTAGAAGAATTACATGATTCGTTATCTTATGAAGTTGATGAAGATTATATCGTCACTCACGCTTCTAGAAAGTTAAATGAAAGATACTCCAACAAACTAGTGGGTTCATATTGTTATGAAACTTTATATGATAGAGAATCTCCATGTAAAGATTGTCCATTAAAACAAGAAAACACCAAAACATATATGTTGTCTTCTAACTTATATAAGAGAGTCGTGGAAGCGGATAATAACAAGAACACAATCTACTTATTAAATGAAAAGAAACCATTTATTAATGATAGAAAAGCATTAAACGAAAGATTATTAGGCTTATTATCTAACGCGAATGCGAAGGGTTATTTAGTCATCTTCAAGATTGACTCATTGACTCAATTAGCGAGCAAATACAAATTAGATAACGAAGGAATCGTTAATAAGATTGTTGAAGGCTTAGAAGTCTATGGCTTAACTGATAGCTTATATCGTAAAGATGTCGATGAATTCGTCTATATCTTAAAATACGCCTCAATGGCGGAAGCAATTAGAATCGCCAAAGCAGTTTCAAGAGCCTTCTTAGAAACATTTGAATTAAACGATACAGCCTTCCACTTCTTACCAAAGGTTATCTTATTAAGTTACCCATTAGAAGTTAATACATTATTCTCATTAGATTCATTAAGTAGAACCTTATTCATGAGAGTGACGAAGAAAGGCATGTTATACCGTGTTGATGAAGCACCAACCCCGATTGATGACCATCTCCATTATATGGATATCGTTGAAGAAGCCTTCAAGAATAATGAAATCCCAGTTTCATATTTCCGTATTAAAGACTTAGAGAATAAATACAAAATGGCGTTCGTCGGTTATCGTTTCTTAGATGAAAACCATAATCACATCCCAGATGATCAAATCAGTTTGTATGTGAAGATTGATAAGAAATATATCACCTTCATGGATAAATTCGTCAGATCCTTCAATTATGAAAATGAAACGATATATGTTACATCAATTGGTAAAGAAGGATTAGACAAACAATTATTCGATACATTGATTGGTTTCTTTGAAAGCAAGCATATCCCTCTCAATCGAGTGATATTTGAAGCGAAAGAAAGAGACATCATCAATCACTTAGAAGCGGTCAATTACGCCTTAGATTTAGGCTTTAATATCGCTTTAGACGCGAATGATAGTGGTACATATAACTTTGATACCTCTAGATTCGTCTATATCAGAATTGATGGAAGAAGATTGGCCAGTGATAAGAGTTATCAAAATAAGATTAACTCTATCATCCATGATGATAAGCCAATCTTAATTGAAGAAAAATATCAAGACCTAATTACAGGAGCAAGATTTGTATTCTAGGAAAGGGGCCGTATGGGAAAAGGTAGAGCCGGATTAATCACCAGTGTCATGATCGGTTTACTCGCTATTACAACAGCGGGTGTTTCGACATACGCTTGGTTCCAGGCTAACGCAAATGTCACCATAACTGCAGCACCTACATCTACGACAATTACGGTTACAAAACCAGATGACTATATGTTTTATGCCTATAAAGGCAATAAAGCCAGTCACACATACACAGGCACATTTAGTTCTGATTTTGACGCTATCACAACCTCTGAATTGTTAGCTGATAAAACAAACTTATCAGCAATGTATCCTGGTAAGGTTATGGTTTTCGCTGTAAAAATGACCGGATGTGACAGCAACATAGATTTGAAAATTAAAAGAATTACATCAAATACTCATAGCGATCAAGTTTCTGGTCAAGTCAGAAGAGCGGTTGATTATTCCAATAGAGATATCAACATTGGATGGGCCATGGATATTTATACAAGTGCAGTGGCAACATCAAGCGAAAACGGTGCGTACAACGCAATGGTGAACAATCCTGCATCTCTTTCTGCCCAAGATCAATTTAACTTCACTGTTGGAACTCTAAAATCTTCATTCTTGCCAGGAACGCCAGATGGGAACATCATCACTCTTTCCACTCAAAAAACAATTTTTACTGGAGCTGCACCAAATGCCTCTTCCACGTTGTTTTATGCGGTTTATTTCACAAATGCCTCTTCCACTTGGTTTAAAGAAACGAATTCTGGAGGAACAGAGGATTATTATTCACCACAAGCAGATACTGCGGCTGGACGATATTTTCATCATTATTCAAGCGGAGACAACAACGACAAATTATATAACTCAAATTGTTATGCTGGGTTGCAATTTCAATTAAATGAATTAACTTTGGAATTTTAATTAATATGAGAGCACTAAAAAAGAAGACAACGTTATATCTAACATTGGCAACATCACTGTTGGGTGTTTTGTGTGCGAGCGTTTCAACTTTTGCGTGGTTCCAAATTGATTCTCAACCGTTAAAAACATCCATTACCGCTGATAATCCAGGGATTGAAATTAATCAGAATAATGTGTATGGATACAAAATTAAACAAACTTTGGGTTCAGATGGACAAGTTGATTACAATTCCTCTACAGTAAGTAAATTTGCTGCGGAAAATATTGTTGGCACAAATAACGATTTAGATGCTGTTGATAGAGACTTCAACGTTCCTGAAGATGGAATTGGATATTATCTCGTTAAATTCCATGATAATGGTTTTAAATATGATGATGACAACAGCTTTAAATTAATTGAATATAACACCTCTGATAAGTCATATTATGCAGATGTTAGTTTTACTAGTGACCAAAAAGTCAGAGTAATGAAATACACCTTCGATAATACTGGAGGTGTTCATACTGTTAATGAGCAAGTTCCTATTAATAGTGTTATTGCCAATAGTAGTGGAGCTACAAGAGAAGAAAGCGCTGCAAGTATATATACAGGTGATGTTATTGTAGCTAATGCTGGTACTTATCGTGTGTGGTTTGATTTGTCAGAGAGCAGTTTGACTTTTGAAACGCCAACAAGCACAGTTGATCATAGATCAAGAGTTCGTGATACAAATAATTCATCCAGCATCCATTTAAACAATTCAAAAAGAACTGCTCTTAATGGTGATGAATCAAAAATATACGTCAACGCTAGCAATTGGAACGGCAAAGGTTTAAATAGACTTTGGTTATATTGGTTTGGAAACGGAACTTATTCTGAATGGGTGAGTTATAATGGCTGGGATGGCTGGGATAACAGCGGCAATTTTAATAACGACTTCGAGATAACAGTCAGAACAACCTATCCAAATCTTATCATTGTTGGCGATAGCAACGGAAATGACGGAAATTATGACTGGACATTCAAAACGGCAGATTTAACGGTTAATGATATTAAAGGTAAATGGGTTTTTCCTTCATCTTCTAGTGCTGCTGCGCCGACAGTTAAACTCCACGCTGATCCAGGATATTACATCATTGGATCTGGAGGAACGGCAAACGAAACTACTTTAGATTGGTCTGTTTCAGGCGCTTTAAAGGTCGATGGCACACCTAGTGGGGGAGATTTAGCCAAAAAGGTTGGCATTACTTTCACGCTCACGAACAACAACACCCCAATAGAATTTAAAATCGTGTATTATAACGCATATGGTGAAATAGATACTGGTCACACACAAAGCGATGAATATGGATATTATGGCTATGGAGGAACTAATGACTCCGATTCCGCAACGGGTGATGGACAAGGACAAAATGTTAAAGTTCTAAAAACTTGTGTTTTAGATGTGTACGTGAACTCTTCTGGAAAAATATATGTCTATGTGGCGGTTACCGTCACATTGATGTATAGATTTTCATATAAAACCTATACAGGAACAAGCCCAACTACAAACTATACTTCCGGAACTAATTATGATGATGTTAAAGTATCATACAATTCAGAGTATACTGCGCCAAGTTCAATTACTGTTGAAGGCAATACATATACAGGTTTAACATGGAAAACAACCAGTTTTACTGGTTCAAATTACACAAACGGAACACACATTATAGCCGCAACGACGCTTTATGTAACGGTTGCGGAAAAAGAATACAATATAAATATTAAAATTGCGTATGCTAATTCTAGCGGCGTTAAACAAAGTTTTGGTAACAATCAGAACTATAAAGCAAGTACGAGAACTACCGCTACCACCGCAGCTTTAAATGCATGGAGAAATGCGCTGTCACCAAGTACAGCAAATTACAATTTTACCGCCTATTATACCACTCTTACTGGTTCAAATACTTTTAGTGACTCATTAACATCTATTTCTGCAAACTTCATTTCATCGTCAGATAGAACCATTTATGCTGTTTATGGTCCGAAACAATATACTGTTTCTTACAAGAAAGTTTATTTCAATGGCGATGGAACGGATACAGTTAGTAGTCCGACATCATTGCCTTCTTTAACACAAAATCCTTATTACAATGAATCGTTTACAATTAAAGCTTTACCATCTGAATCTGGTTATTCAGTTACTGGTTGGTTCACAAATCCAGAATGTACCACCCCATATGGTACTTCCCCAGGATCTTCAACAACAGTATCTGCAGATTTAACATTATATGCAAAATATACGGAAACCGGGGTTGATATCACTGAAGTTAGAGTTTTAATGAATAAAGGTGGAACCACCAAGAATACATCTTCAACTTTAAGAACCGAACAATCTTATCCGACTAACAGTTTTTCGTTCACTCCAACCGATCCGGGAACAGTAACAAATTATACATTTATGGGATGGTATACTGCTGAAACCGGTGGAAGTCTTATTAATTCTTGGCCGCAAACATATAGCACCGCAAGAACGATTTATGCTAGATATAAACCAACGGAATATGCTGTCAAATTGGTCAAAAAATATTTCAATTATGATGGTTCTGCTTCATCAAAATCAGATGATGTTATAAACAACTGGGATACGGCCTATGCCACTGATGCAACTTATACACCGGGTGGAGCATCGCCAAGTTCATCTTATGAATGGATTGATGCTGGTACATGGACGCATTTCACATGTGATGGTACTTATTATACAAATGAAGCTTGTACAACACCTTATTCTGCTTCTGCTCCAGCCACTAGAACTTTGTATGTGAAATATATTTCTGTTGGACAAAAAACATTCCATATCGATACCCAAGCTCGTTCTTGGAATTCAAATATTTACATTCACGGATGGGGAGATGGATTTTCAAGTGGAAGCGGTTCTCATGGTGAAATAACCGCTAGTAAAGTCAGCAATAATTTATATAAAGTGTCTATTCCGTATTCCGCAACCGGTTTAATTGTCGATAATGGTACTTACGGATATTCACAAACACAAACAACTGATATCACAACCATCAACGATGGTGGATTGCTGCTTTTAAAGAGCACAAATACCGATGGAAAAGTTGATTGGGATTGGGATAGCCCCAAGGCGACAACCAGTGTAGGAACCGCATATATTTATATCAACAACAACGCTGGTACTAGAATTGAAATGCATTATGGAGACATCGATACATACAATAAATTTGTTTATGAACACGGCGTAGAATTAACAGCTGGACAATCTGTTGCTATTAAGGTAGATACAGACAATGACGGAGACATCGATGAAACATATAGCGCAGGACAATATGCAGGTGATATTCCAACAACTTATTTAGAAAATGACGGTGGTACTTTAAAAGTGACTTGTGATGCAAGATTTAATTTCTACTTAACGACTTCTGATGAAATATCTGTTGCAATGGTTCCACAATTAGGAAATGGTTACTATATTATGCCGTATAATTCCAGCAGGGGAGTAAACAATTTCTTAGATGGAAAGAAAATGAATTCAGGATCAAAAGTTTATGCCGCATATGATGGTTACTATGCCGCAGAAGGCAGTAAAATATTCATCCGTTCTTATTTAGACGCAGTTGATACACTTTATACAACCTTGACCGCGAGATCAAATAGTTATGCTGAATTCGGCGCGGGCAGCGAGAGTGCGGTTATTAGATTTAAGACCACTGGATATTTCTCAATTACCGTTACAAGCGGAACCATTGACATTCAAGAATACGACACAAGTATTGATTTCAAATTGAATCCTCTCAACACTTCTAGAGCTGATACTATCAATAATATTTGGGCACAAAAAACTTCCTTAATTATTGAAGTTCCATTTACATTTAGAAGCAACTATCCAGCGAGCGTGCAGTTAAAAGCAACCTTTGGAAACTTATCTGAATTTATGGGTGCTTCTTTATACGTTAGCGATACTGAATTAGGCATAAGTTGTTACAACATTGTTCGCGATCAAGTTCAAAACGACGTGGCTTCTCCAAGCGCAACTTATTTGGCGTTGAGTAATAATGAAATAATAACTAACCACAGCGCTTTAGAAACAATTTCAACATACAACAATGTTTACTATGCATATATTTTAATTGACTATTTGCCAACAGCGTCTCCGTATAATGGATCATATACCAATTTTGTTAGTGCTGGATATTTAAGCAATAACATCAGTTTCTTGTTACAGGCGGTGAATTAATATGGAACCAAAAGTTAAAAGGAAATCACTGATTGCTTTATTAATATCTCAAATAACAATAAGTATCGCCAGCTTAGTGAATATTTCGTATGCCGGTTTTGCTGCTGGTGATCGATTGGATCAACACGCAGGATATCAGGGACAATTGCCGGTTAGCATTTATCTTAATGCCAACATTTGGGATACAACTGGCGCAGAGTTTTACATGCATGTTTGGAAAGATAATGGTGCGGGTGTTTGGATTGCGCCAAATAAGCAAATAAATCCAACCATTAATGATGTTAATTTCAAATTATATGTATTTAGATATGATGCCGTGAACTACAATAAACTCTTATTCGCTAGAGTAAATCCAGAAGGTTTAACAAAAGAGAATATCAACGATAAGATTTGGAATCAGACATACAATATCGCGTATGATAGTGCCAACAATGTAAATTATTATTGTATTGAACAATGGCACAAAGACGACAACGACTCTAATCCAAGCGTCTGTGAAAGTAATAGTTTATCATCATCACCGGTGTGGAGTTTTGCCAACGGTGCTAGTAAATATATCATTAATTCTAATCAGTAATATTCGAATGTGAAAAAATAAAAAAATATCGCAAATCTCGACTAAAATTATCAAAAATGCGATATTTTTCTATATTACCAACGGTTATAAACTTTTTCCGCAAAGCCTGTTAAGTTAGCGAATTCTATCTTCTTACCATCAACGATAAAGTATCCAGAGAACTTACCAAAGACTTGGTTTTGCTTTGATCTGATGATTAAGACATTCGTGTCATCATGTCTATTTAAGATAGGAGTAAACGTTAGATTAATATCTCCTGAACTAGAGACGAATTTCCATTCGGATAAATAGTCATCTCTGCCTTTTTCATCTTGTGGGATGATGAATTCAACATCCTCAAGTTTGTAAGATTTGTCATCGTAATAGAAAATGTTTTCTGAATGGGTGGAGGTATCTCCAAAACCATATCCTAAATTGAATCCGATTCTATGACCATCATAGATTCCATTTAATGATGACCAATACCAAGTGTTCTTGTATGTCCAAACACCTCTACCCCAGTCTAATAAGCCGAAGCTATCTTTATTAAAGTCGTAGATATCTTCTCCAATCTTTAATATGCCTTTGGCTTTCATTAAATTAATCTTTTGGTTGTAGTAGAAGTGTCTTTTCTTTTTAAAAGGCGTGGCAACGACAATCGTGTTCTTTGTATTGTCTTCTAATAAGATATCTGCATCTAAGTCTTTACCGTCAGTAAAATTAACTAGATGAGCTTTTAAGCGTCTATTATTCTTTTCATGAACAAAACTGATTTGGCAGTTCTTATTAGAGAAAGAGACATCGCCTTTTTTAGAGGAAGATGGTAAACCAATTTTACCAAAGGTAAATGGCTTAATGATTGTTTTCGCTGGTTGAGCTTTGGTTCTGAAATCTAAAACTGTTACGCTTATTAAAGCGAGGAAAGAAACATCGGATATAGTTAAACATAAACCATATTCTTGATTGCCAATATAATAGTAATCCCATTCTTTAATTCTCCATTTCAAACCATGGATTTGTTTACGGTCATATTCTTTAATTAAAGAAGTCGCGTAACCTGGTTCAACGAGATTACCTTTATTATCTAATAATGATCCTTCAGTTAATAATTTGTTCATACCCTATACCTCTATATTTTACGCCACAAAGAATAACGAGAACGCGATAAGGAACTGCGCTGCATAATATGTGATTGAATTAAGAATGATATCAACTGGTCTTTCTTTACCGATACCGAAATAAGTACCACTTAAGATTAAGTCTGATAAAGCGAATAAGACTCCTCCAATGAGGACCATAAGAAGTGTTTTGGTGGTGAAGCCGTTTAAGATCCATAAGCTTCCCGCGGAGAAGACCATTGAGAATAAGATGGAGCCATAAACGAAGACTAATATCTTCTTATTCTTATAATCTAGCTTCATGAATTTGCCTAATAATGTATTGCCTAAACCAACAATAATTCCTAATGCGATTGGGATGATAATGTATAAAGGATTACCTTGGATGTAGTATTCAGAATACATACCAATCATGTAGAAGATATGACCTAAAGCAAAGACGATAAATCCAGCATTAGTAAAGTAGTTTTCACTTTCAAGAAAGTCGTATTTCAAATCTAAGAAAACATCGCCTAATAAACCGAAAACTAACGCAAAAACAAAGCAAAACCCCATTAAAGATAACGTTTTTGATAAAACGCCATATAATCCAAGAGCGATAAATAATAACGATGTAACGGTCTTGATCATCGTTGCTTTGAAGGAATATCTTTTCACCTTTTCAAAGATGAATAATGACATTGAAACAAAGCCTAAAGATAATAGAATAATACAAACTACCATGTTATAGTCCTCACTTTAAAAACTTGGAAAACAGTTTCTTTTTCTTTTCTGTATATGGATGTTCTCTTAAGCTCAAATTAAAGTGTGTCTTACCAAATAAGACTGTGGATGGATGAGTGAATTCTCTAAATCCCCAAACGCCATGATATGCGCCCATACCTGAATGACCAGTACCATTAAATGGGACGCCTTTTACCATGAGATGGAGACAGACTTCATTAACACAGCCTCCACCATATTGTTGAGATGACATAACTTTCTTTGCCCACTTCTTATCTTTGGTGAAGATATATAAAGCTAAGCCATGTTCTCTTCTGGCGATTAATTCAAATAGCTTATCGACTTCATCATCTTTAAATTTCACAACTGGGAGCAGTGGACCAAAGATTTCATGATTACAAATTGCCTCATCCGCGGTGACTGGATAAATGATAGTGGGGGAGTATTTTTGTTTTTCAATATCGCCCTCTCCTCCAAAGACGATTCTATCTCTATATAATTCCGCTTCATCACTAATCTTTTGATAGGCAGATTTAGTAATGAGCTTTGGATACTCTTCATTTAAATATGCTTTTTCACCAATTTGTTTAGTGATCGCGGCTTTTAATTCTTCAACAAATTGATCAGCGACTTCTTCTGCGACTGCGACTTGATTGATGTTGATGCAAACTTGTCCTGAATTACAAATCTTAAAGAAGGCTATCTTTCTCGCTGCGTCTTTTAAATCTGCATCTTTTCTAATCACACACCAGTTACCAGTTTCTCCACCTAATTCTAATGTGACAGGAACAAGATTCTTGCTCGCCATTTCCATGACATGTTTTGCCACATTAGGAGAACCGGTATAGAAGATTTTGTCCACTCTTTCTTCTAAACAGAAGTCAGCGACATCATGACCTCCATCAATAACGGTGATATATTCTTCATCAAAATTTTCAGCAATTATCTCTTTAATTGCTTGTGTACAGGCTTTTGATTTACTACTCGCTTTAATTAAAGCGGTATTACCTCCAGCGATGGAGGCCGCGAGTACACCAATCGATAAGAGAATCGGGAAATTAAATGGAGAGATGATTAAAGAAACACCATAAGGCATCTTATACACTTTAGTGAATATAGATGGGAAGCAAGCAAAGCCAGAAAAATGCGTTTCTGGTTTAGACCATTTCTTTAAGCCTTTAATATATTCATTAATTTCCATGACAACATCACCAATGTCACAGAAAAATGCTTCAGCAGGACTTCTTCCTAAATCTTCATATAAGGCTTTAGTTAACTTTTCTTCATTATCAAGCAAAGCTTGTCTTAATTTCTTTAATTGTTCTTTACGGAATTTGATATCTAAAGTTTTATTGGACAAGAAAAAATCTCTTTGTCTATTCACTATGTCGTGAATCATCTCTTTGGTGTATGGCATATCAATACCTCTTTATCATTATTATATATATAATGGTCAAAAAATGACTATCAAAATTATACAAAGTATAAAATAAGACACATTATTTCATTTTATTGTGATAAAGTATTCCTTATGGCGAGTAACGAAATCCATTTATCAGACCATTTTACATTTAAAAAGATCTTAAAATTCACATTAGCTCCAATATTGATGATGATGTTCACATCCATATATTGGATAGTGGATGGTTTCTTTATTTCTAATTACATTGGCACTAGTGCTTTCGCGGGTGTGAATCTTATTTTCCCTATTGTCATGATAGTGGCTTGTTTAGGATTTATGTTTGGCGCTGGTGGAGCGGCATTAGTTTCTAAGAAACTAGGCGAAAAAGATAATGAAGGAGCGAATAAGACATTTTCATTAATCACTTACACAACTTTTGTTGTGGGTATCATCACGTCTATTATCGTTTTCTTTTTAGTGAGACCAATTGCTGAAGCGTTCGCCTCGATTAATTCAATTGAAACCACTGAAGAGATGATTGATTCAGCGACATTATATGGAAGAATTATGATTGGTGGAGTATCAATCTATGTGATGCAAGGCTATTTCCATTCATTCTTCGCGGTGAATGAAAAGAGTATGCTCGGTTTCTTCTTCACCGTTATCGCAGGCATCACAAACATGATATTAGATTATGTTTTAATTGGTTTACTTGATTTAGGAGTAGCGGGTGCGGCATCCGCTTCATTATCAGGTATGCTTGTTGGGGCACTTGGCCCATTCTTATATTTTAGATTTTCAAAAGATAACCTTATCAAATTAGGAAAAACCACTTTTAATTTCAAAGACATTGCCAAGAGTGCATTAAATGGTAGCAGTGAATTCGTCTCTAACGTCGCTAGCTCGATTGTGACAATTGTTTATAATATCCAATTATTAAAATATATCGGTGAAGATGGTGTCTCCGCGTATGGAGTCATCGGTTATGTGTGCTTTATCTTCTTCTCAGTATTTATTGGTTACTCAATGGGTATCGCCCCAGTTATCGGATATAACTTTGGCGCGAAGAATAAAGATGAACTCACTAATGTTTTGAATAAGAGTTTGATTATCATTGGTATCGCTGGAGTAATCATGACTGCGTTCGCGGTGTCTCTAGCTAGTCCAATTTCTTACATATTCACAAATAGTTCAGAGAGCCTACATCAGTTATCCACTCACGCGATGATGATCTTCTCTATCTGTTATTTAATTACTGGATTTTCAATGTTTGGTTCAGCCTTCTTTACCGCGTTAAATAACGGTGTTCTTTCTGCGATTATTTCTATCTGTCGGACACTGGTTTTCCAGTTATCCGCGGTGTTTGTTTTGCCTCTTATTTTTGGAGTGGATGGCATCTGGGCATCAATCATTGTCGCGGAGTTTTTATCGATGGTAATGACCCTTGTTCTTATTTTCACGAACCGTAAAAAATATGGGTATGAAGTGTTTAAAAGAGCAAGTCAAAAAGTAGAAGAAAATAGATAGCGGGACGACCACTATCTATTTTTGTAAGTATTTGAAATTTTAGGAAAAAACGTGTGTTTTGCAGTGATTTTTAACTAAAATGTGTATAAAATTGCAGATCCGCCTGTTACAATCCAACATGCTAAGATGGCAACGAGCAACGCTCCGACAAAGACATTTCCTGTCTTCCTATAACAATATGTACAAATGAATGAGAAGACGATAACTTGAGGAGCGAAAACGATTAATAACGACATGAACGGACCACCGAAAGTCGTGGAGAACATTAAGTCTGCACCTGGCCCTAATTGCATGAAGAATGGGACGTATTCAATTAAGATAATTAATAAGATTCCACCCACCATACAAAGAGCGTATTTCCACCAAACTTTGAAGAAGGCTTTGAATCCTTTTTCTCCTGTTCCTGGAACTCTGTTTGAAGCAAAGATTTTAGAGTTATTAAGAACAAAGAAGATAGCAAACATTGGTAAGTAGACTAAGAACATTAAGAATCTATGGAAGCTGAATCCTTTGAAGAACGGCCAAATGAATCTTAAGTCTAATTGGAAGATGGCTTGGCATAAGATAACTTGGAGATACATCCAAAGAATACCCGCACAAACGACAATCGCGGATTTACCTAATAGACCCCAGTCAAATTTATGTCTATGGTCGATGTCATCTCTAGCCATACCCATATCGACAAAGTCTGTATCAAGTCCACCTCTCTTCTTTTTTCTAAACCATGGAATGAGTGTGAAGCAGAGCATAACAATGATTAAGAAGAGATACCAAATTAAGAAACCATTACCAATTGTTAAAGCAAATAAGCCTTCTGGTAGTGGGAATAAACCTTGGCCTAATTGAGTTAAGAATGGATATGTGGCGGCTGAAATAGCGATAGTGATAAGAGCAGCTTTCCACCATTTCCAACCTTTCTTTTCTTTTTCTGGTCTATTTGGTACACCAGCGAATACTGGTTCAAACCATTTGAAGCCCTTAAATACCATAACCATCGCAACAGCAGAAGCGATAGCGGCAAGCATTGCAAAGAAGACTAACCATTCTTTCGCCATAAATGTGTGGTTAGCGGCATCAATGGTTAATGTAACACCTGTAGAAGCGCTGACCCAGTTTAATGTATCAGTGATAGCACCATCGTGGTGAGTTAATAATCTATGGTTAGTGACATATAAATTACGTCTTCTTGAAGTTCCTGCGAGGAAGTTTTCATGGAATGTTTTATTGAAATCAGCTTGATCATTAGGAACATTTAAGAAGTTAGCGTTTGCGTCACCGTGTTTAACGGAATCGTTAATTGGAGTTTTCGCGTAGTCTCTGAAGTAGTTAAATTCATCGTATTTAGCGCTTAATAATAACGGGTTATTCCAATAGATTTCTGGGATTCCATCTTCATCAGAGTCATACGCCATACGGCCAAGAACATCAGTCGTGGTTTTAAAGATTTCACCAGCTTGTAATATTGTGGCTCTTGGAGTGATGTTATATTCAACGCCGCCTTTTGTTAATAAAGCTTCGCACATTGCCGCGGATACTGACCAAGATGCCCAAGTACCCATTGAGTGACCTGTGACCGCTATTTGATTGGCCTTAACATAGTTTTGACTTGCTAACCATAAGTATGCAAATGTGCCACCCATTGAAGCGTCTTTAACACTTTCTGGTAAGATTTCTCCTGTTGATTTATCAACAGAATGAGAATATTTATCGATGAAGAAATCTAAACAAGAGAAGTTCATCAATAATTTATATCTGTCTGGTCCACTGGAGAATGAGTATGTTCCATCATCTGGACTATCCCATCCATAGCACACTTTAGCGACTTTGTGGTTTGTGTATCCTCTATACATCATACCGATGTTCGTGGAACCATGACCAAATTCATCAATTGCTAAAGCAACATAGCCGTGTCTGGCAAATTCTATTGCATAACCAGCACTTGTTTCATGGTCGTTTTGATAACCATGTAAACACAAAACTGCTGGTGCAGGGTTATTTGCGTCAACACCTTTTGGGATATATAACTTATAACCCATGGAATATTCTTCATTATCCACTGTGGTCGCAGTGATTTGACCGCTTGTAACGTTTACGTTACCCCAGTCTTGTTGAATACCATGGGCTAACCCCATACAAGTAAAAGTAGTGACCAAAAGAGAGCCTAGTACAATTAAGGCAATCTTGACACTCTTAAGAAAATCTAAGAGTTTTTTCATAAAATTATCTCCTATCAATCTTTATATTTTTATTTTATATTTATTTACGGTTTACGACAATTTAAGGAATTAATTGTGATAAAATTGTTTAATAGATAATTATGAAAAACATCGTTATTGCTAGTGATTCATTTAAAGGCACTCTTTCCTCTTTAGATATCTGCCGTTTATTTAAAAAAGAATTAGAGAATAGAGAAGATATTTCAGCGACTTATTTACCAATCGCTGATGGGGGAGAAGGCTCTTTAGAAGCCATCTCAAAGATATTAGAAGGCAGATTCGTAAATATTGAGGTATATGGCTTATACCTTAACAAAGTTAAGACTCGTTTTTTCATCGATAAAAATAACAATGCTTATATCGAAACAGCGTCATGCGCTGGACTAGCTTTAGCGAAAGAAGAAAGTGATCCAGGTATTGTTACAACATTCGGCTTAGGAGAACAAATCGTTAAAGCGATATCTTTAGGATGCAAAAACATTTATGTTTTCCTCGGTGGTAGCGCCTCTAATGATGGGGGTGTTGGATTAGCCTTTGGAATGGGTGCTAAATTCTTAAATAGAAGTAGAGAACAATTCATCCCTGTTGGATTAACATTAAAAGATATTGCCCGTATTGATCTTTCTAAACCTAAACAAATATTAAAGGGTGTCAAAATAACTGCTTTATGTGATGTTCAATCTCCTTTTTATGGTAAAGAAGGAGCGGCTTATAAATTCGCTAGACAAAAAGGCGCGGATGAAGATGAGATTAAAGAGTTAGATGATGGCTTAAAACATTTAGCAAAAATCATTAAAAAAGATTTAGATATCGATGTCGCTAAAGTTCCAGGCGCGGGCGCTGCTGGAGGCCTTGGTGGAGGCTTACTCGCCTTCTGTAATGCGGAGATAAAATCAGGTATAAATACGATCTTAGATTTAATCAAGTTTGAAAATCAAGTTGAAAATGCAGATATAATTATATCTGGAGAAGGAAAACTTGATAAACAAACACTAGATGGAAAGGTCATTGATGGCATCGCGAAAAGGTGCCAAGCACTAGGCAAACCATTAGCGTTAATCGTCGGTAATTCTGAGCTATCTTTAAAGGATATTCAAAAGAAATATCCGTGTGTTGAGATGTTATTAGAAACTAATGAAAATCACCTTCCATTTGAGGAAGTGAAAGACAATGCGAGAAAAGATTATCTCGCTCAAATAGAAAAATTATTATCTTCTATTTAAATTAGTCATAAATATATGTAATATATATTGAAGTCGGAGGAAATAAATATGTCAAAAGCTGATGAAATTTTTGTGCAGAATATGAAAGATATTTTAGAAAATGGATTTTGGGATACTGATTTACCAGTGAGACCACATTGGGAAGACGGCACTCCTGCCCATACAGTAAAAAAGTTCTGCATTGTTAATAGATATAATTTACAAGAAGAATTACCAATTCTTACCATTAGAAGAACCGCGTTTAAATCATGCTTAGATGAATTACTTTGGATTTGGCAAAAGAAGTCCAACAACATCCATGATCTAAATTCGCATATTTGGGATTCTTGGGCGGATGAAAATGGCTCGATTGGTAAAGCTTATGGTTACCAACTTGGTGTCAAACACCAATACCCAGAAGGCGAATTCGATCAAGTCGATAGAGTTCTTTATGATTTAAAACATAATCCTCAATCTAGAAGAATTATGACTAATATTTATAACTTCCAAGATTTACACGAGATGAATTTATATCCATGCGCTTACTCCATGACATTTAATGTCACTGGTGACACACTTAACGGCATCTTAAATCAAAGAAGTAACGATATGTTAACCGCGAATAACTGGAACGTCTTACAATACTCATTATTGTTAATGATGTTCGCTCAAGTCTCCGGCTTAAAAGCGGGTGAATTAGTCCATGTTATCGCTGATGCGCATATCTATGATAGACATGTTGATTTGGTGAAAAAAGTCATCGCTAAACCTCAACACAAAGCTCCAAAATTAATAATGGATAAATCCATTACTAACTTCTATGATTTCACTGTTGATTCTTTCAAACTAGTGGACTATGAATACGAAAAGTTAGAAGAAAAGATTCCTGTTGCTATCTAATATGATTATTTCAATTTTAAACTGTGATGAAAAATGGGGTATTGGAAAAAGAAACGGTTTACTTTTCCATTTACCTTTAGATATGAAATTCTTTAGAGAAACGACCAAAGGTCATGCAGTTTGTATGGGTGAAAATACTTTGTTATCTTTCCCAGGCAGTCAACCTTTAAAGAATAGAACTAATATCGTTTTAAGCCAGGATGTTACTCATAATTATGAAGGAGTGATCAATGTTCATACATTTGATGATTTCTTAAAGGTGATTAAAGAACATTCTCAAAATGATGATGTTTACATCATCGGTGGCGCTTCTATTTATCGTCAAACTCTCCCATATGTTGATAAAGTCTTATTAACAAAAGTCTTAAAAGATGGTGGAGCGGAAGTCTTCTTCCCTAACTTAGATGAAAATGATGACTTTGAAATGGTGGAAGAAGGGCCAATAATTAAAGACGGCGATATCGATATCAGATTCACCACATATATCAATAAAAACAAGATGAAGATATAAATCCTCATCTTTTTCATATAAAGTATTAATATGTTCCCATTAATTCTTACATTATCAATATTTGGTTTTCTCTTACTGGCTTGGTTAGTCACTCTTTTTGTCGCGTATCGCATTGCTTTTTATCATAAAGATAAAAAAGATATGACTTATGAAGTATTAACTGGACCAGGATATGACCCATATAATGAACAGATGATTAATCTCATTAAAAGAGCGGTCGATATCCCTTTCGAAGAAGTAAGAATTAAATCAAAAGATGGATTAACATTATATGGAAGACTTTACATCAAAGATGAAAGTCAACCTGTCCATATCCAATGTCACGGTTATTATGGACATGCATTAAGAGATTTCTCTGGTGGATTACAAATCGCTTTGATGTGCAATCAAAATGTTTTACTCGTGGATCATCGAGCGCATGGCAAATCCGAAGGAAGAACAATTACTTTTGGTATCAAAGAAAGAGAAGACGTTCTTTGCTGGGCTAACTATGTCATCAATAGATTTGGTAAAGATAAAAAGATATTCCTTGAAGGTATATCAATGGGTGGAGCGACAGTACTTATGTCCGCGGATGTTGGTATCCCAAATTTAATGGGTATACTTGCAGATTGTCCTTATTCATCTCCTTTGGAGATAAACGCAAAAGTTGCTCATGAATTAGGACTTCCAAAGTTCCTTTGTAAACCAGTTTTATGGAGCGCAGCTTTCCTCTACGGTCATTTCAATTTAGCCAAATATAGCGCGCTTCAAAGTGTGAAAAACGCGAAATGTCCAATCTTAATCATCCATGGCAAAGAAGATAAGTTTGTTCCGTTAGAAATGAGCCATCAATTAAAAGAAGCTAATCCTAGTATTGAACTATTTGAATTCGATAATGCATCACATGGGATGAGTTACATCTTAGATGAAGATAGATATATCAAAATTGCTCTCGCATTTTTTGATAAATGTTTGGAAGAAAAAGAAGTGAAGATAGATGAAAGCTACAAGTTATAATCATGTCTCTCATGACTGCATTCCTATTTTCATAAATGAAAATTCCCATTGTATGATTCTTGGATCTCTGCCAAGTGTTAAATCTCGAGAAGAAGAGTTTTATTATGCGCATAAAAGGAATAGATTCTTTCTCACTTTAGCTAGTATCTTTAATGAGAAAGAGCCAACTTCTATCAAAGATAGAAAAGAATTCTTAAATAGACACAATATCGCTTTATACGATGTCATTTATGAATGTGATATCCACGCGAGTAGCGATGCCTCAATTATTAACATCAAACCAATTGATATTGAGAGTATCGTAAAGCAATATCCAAACATCAAAGTTATTGGAGTTAATGGGGGCAAAGCTAAACAAGTATTTGATAAGTATCTATTAGATAAAATCGGTAATGTGAAAGTGATTTATCTCCCTTCTACATCTCCAGCTAACGCGAGAATATCTCAAGATGAATTAAACAACAAATATAAAGAACTATTCATTTAAAAATAATATGTTAACCCAACTAGATTAAAGTTGGGTTTTTATATATAATTGTTGTATGTTGCAGCAAAAGATAATTCTCTCTAATTTGATTAATGAAAATGAGAAATTAAAGTCACTTGCTTTATTAGGCGAAAAGACTTTTAACACTCATTATTTTCGTTCACTCGATTTAGCGAGATATCTATTACAATTATCAGGTTTATCTCTAGATAAGAAGTTCATTTCCACAGATGATTTGTGTGCTTATTTATATGAAGATATCAAAGCGATTGATTATTTTAAAAAGTCATCATTTAACGATATCTCTCACTTAGTGAGAAGTATTAATGATTTAAGACATTACATCGTTAAAGATGAAAATGAAAATATCCATAATTTATTACCGAAAGATATCTTCGTAGACAAGAATGAAGCAATTATCGAAGTCTATGATTTAATGATGGATTTCTTAAATAAGAATGACTATATCGATGAAATTGGAATCATTAGATTTGCTTTAGAAAACACAAAATCATTTAACAACATTGTTTTTGAAATATATGAAGAACAACTACCTTTAGATTTAGCGTTAATCACTAAAGCCGCGGGTAAAGAAGTTAATAGAGTAGATTTATCTAGTGATAAGAAATTGAAAATTAAATCTTACACAAAAGCATTTGGTCAGACTAATGAAATTGAAAATATCTTAGCCTATATCTATCAAAACAATATTCCTTTTGATCAATGCTTAATCGCTTCTGCGGAAACAACTGATTATCCAAATTTATTAAATAACTACAAAGATTTATTAAAATTCCCGTTAACGATTGGAACTGGTTTAATCATCATTGAAACTAATCCTGGTAAGTTATTCTCGATTATCAATGATTGGATTGATAGCCATTATTATGTCGATTATTTACTTAGAATCATCAAAGATGAATGTTTTGATTTAGCTAAATTATCTTTAAAAATGGAGATTCCAGAAGATGACTTTAAAGCTTTAAATGATGATTTAGAATTCCCAGAAACAATCTCTTTAGATTCAATTATCACCACAGTGGGGGATTTAAGAATCTCTTTTGAAAAAGAATATAATGAGAAAACACTTGAGGAATATATCGCTTTATTAAATAAACACACTCTTGAGGGATATGATAAAGAGAACACTTTAAGAAGAATTAAAGAATTACCATTTGTGAAAGCTTTGGTTAATGAATTGAGTGAGGGAATTATCTATTTCATTTCTACCTATTCTTTAATTAGAGACATCAAAGATGAAAACGCTTTATCAAAGATAAATAAGTATTTAAATTATCATTTTGAACATAATGTTAGTTATGTGGATATCAAGAAAATGATATTCGCCTCTCGTGTGGGAAGAGAAAGCGTTAAAGAAGGTAATTTATATTTCACCTCAATTAATAACGCTTTATCAGTCATTAGACCTTATTTATTTATCACTGGTTTAAGTTCAAATAACTTCCCAGGCGGAAGTAAAGAAGACTCTAATTTATTAGATAGAGATTATTTACCTTTTGGAGCTAATAACGCTTCAAATAGAACAATCGACAATAACAAGAAGATATTTAATATTTTATTAAATGAAGCGAATAAATATAATGTCGAAATTCATCTATCTTATTCATATTACAACTCTGAATCTTTAAAAGATCAAAACGCCTCATCCGTAGTCTTTGAAGCTTTTAAATTAGAAAACGGAAACGATAAAACTATCGAAGATTTTGAAAAAGCCTTTATTGACAATAAAGATAAGTATCAAGAAATCGAATTCTTTGATAAAGATATCTTACCAATTTCGTCAATCGGTAGAGCCATCAGCGATAACCAGAAAATCTCATTTACTGAAGTTGAACCTAGCTCAGAAGAAAGAACAATTAAACTTAACTGGTTATTAAATAAGAAAAGAGGCTTTTCTGCGTCAACGATTACTAACTACGCGAAATGCGAATATCTATTCTATTTAACTCAAGTTTTAAACATCAAACAAAGCGAAGAAACTGATATTTATGAAATAATACCTGCGAATGAATATGGGACAATGGCCCATTATCTACTTGAAACATTAGATAAAGAAGTGGTGAAGAATAAAGAAGAATTTGCTTTAATCGCTGGCCAGAGATTTGATGAATATTTATTAATGCATAAACCATATAATATGGTCGCCGCGGAGAAAGAAAAAGAAGAATTCATCAATATGATGAAGATAGCTTATGAAATGGAAGGAAATGAAAAGACCATCTTCAAAGAAGAAGATGTCGTTTATGAACACCCTTCCGGAATTAAAATACACGGCTTCCCTGATAAAGTGATTAGAGAAGCGGATGATACGGTGAGAGTTATCGATTATAAAACAGGAAGAAGCATCTCTCACGATAGCGAAGATATCCCTTCGATGATTCAATGCACTTTATATTCTTATATTATTGAACATGTCAAAGACATGCGTGTCAGTTCTTTTGAATATCGTTATATTAGACATGGTCGTTCTGTTTTTAGTAGCGATAATGACAAAACGATGACTGAACATTATCAAAATTTAAATGAGACCTTAAAGAAGTTATATCAATCGTTAAAGACGGGTGTGTTCACCCCTAACCATAAGCACTGCGAAGATTGTTATTTTAAAGATGTATGTATGAAGAGGAAGAAATGATGAATGAGAAAAAATTAATCATTGATGATGAAACCTCGAGAAAATACATCGTCGAAAATATCGACAAGAACTATTTTGTAGAGGCCTCCGCGGGAAGTGGTAAAACCTTCTCCCTCGTTTTAAGAATGGTCGCGATGATTGAAAGCGGTATCCCTGTTAATAAGATTTGTACGATTACATTCACTAAAGCCGCGGCGAATGAATTCTTCTCTAGATTCCAAAATATGTTATCTATTAGAAGTGTTAACGCTTCTCATAATATCGATAAATTCTTTAAAGCAAAGAATGAAGAGACGATGAATAGATGTCGTGTTGCTTTAGAAAACATTGATTTATGCTTTTTAGGAACGATTGACTCTTTTGGTAACATGATCGCTCATGAATTACCAAATCAATTAGATTTACCGAGTGACGCGGAAGTCATTAGTAAAGACGAACAAAAGAAGCTAATCAAAGAAAAATACGAAGAAATCTTAAAAGATAGAACTCACCCATATCACTTAAAAGCGCTCGCGGTTAATGAGTTATTTTATAAACCAAGAGACGCTTATGTTAAGGTAATGGATTCTTTGTCTAACTTAAGACATTTAGAGATTATCTTTGATAAAGATTTGGCTAATGTTGATTTAGATATCTATTTCTCCAAAAAAGAAAAAGATGAATTCTTAACTTATGTTAAAGGTTTATGCTCTAAAGATATGGCTTTTAATCCAAAACAAAATGGTGGAAGGTCTGACCTTTATAAAAAGACTTCAGCGATTATAAATAATTACTGGCACATCAATAAAGATCATTGGACAAATAGAGACATTAACTTAATCAATTTCATCTTAAGACAAATCAAAGATATCGATGGGAAGATATCAAAAAATGTCTTGGATACAGATGTTGATTTTAAATACCATTTAGTGGAACCTCTTCCTGAAGGAAGTAGAAAGAGAAGTCTCGAATTCTCTAGTGAAGCGAAAGAATGTTTTAATAACATTAAAAACAAGATTGATAACTACATGTTCTCTGTCTTATTTGACTTTGCTTCTTCAATTTTAAAAGACCTATTTGATGAATTAAAAGAACAAGGAAAGATGGGCTTCTTTGACTTCTTATATTATTTGACCAAAGCATTTAAAGAAAGCGCCTTAACTGATCGCATTTTAGTGGACCATATCTTAGAAAGACATTCTCATTTCTTACTTGATGAAAGCCAAGATACCGACCCATTACAAACAGAGATGTTCTTCTATCTCACTGGAACGGTGAAAGATAGTGATTGGACAAAGATGGAACCAAGAGAGGGCTCATTATTTATCGTTGGTGATCCAAAACAATCTATTTATAGATTTAGAAATGCAGATGTATCCGCGTTTAATAAAACTAAAGCGATATTCGCGGAGAAAGATAGAGTTTTAATCTTAACCAAAAACTTTAGAAGTAGAGAAATCATTAAAGAATGGTTAAATGAATCGATGAACAATATCCTCGATCATGGCGTCGAGGCGATTTCTCATCCAGATATTCCAATTAATGAAGAAGTGAAAGCCAAAGAAGCAGAACCGTTCTTATATAACGGAGAAAAAGTCACCTTATATCAAGGTGTTTATAAATATTACATCGAAAACAAAGATGACCCAGAAGCGGTAGCGAAATTCATCACTGAAATGGTGAATAATCCAAATAAGATTATCCTTAAAAAGGATAAAAAGACAGGCAAAACCATTAAAGATATGATTAGTTATGGCGATATCAGAGTGGTTCCTCGTAAAGCTGATGTCTCTGATTACATCGCTGCATTTACTAAATACAATATCCCAATGGTCATCGAAGCGGATATCCCGTTTAATCAATCACAAACTATCATTGCTTTAAGAGATATTGTCTATCTATTAAAAGACCCATCAAACATTTCTAATTTGTTGAATGTTTTATATAGCGATTTATATAAATTAGATGATTTTGATATCATCCAAATGAAGAAAAACGGCTTCTCTTTAGATATTTCAAATTTAAATAACAAGAAAGGTGAATTAGTAAATTTCGCCGATGAAAAAGTGGGGCAAATCATAAATGATTTACATGATTTATATTTAGAAACTTTAAATATGTCTTACTCCTCCACAATGTTATATGTTTTAAATAACAAGAAGTTAGATTTATATAGCAAGATTGATTCAACATATCTCGAATACACATTCTTCTTATTAGAGAAGATTAAAGAAAGAGAAGAAAGCGGTTTAATCGCTGGGCTATCTCAATTTAAAGAATATGTCGATTCGTTCTTAAACGCGGACACAGATGATAATAGAACATTAAGATTTAGAAAAGATTTAGACCGAGTGATTCTCGCTAATTTACATAAAGTAAAAGGTTTACAAGCTCCGATTGTTTTGCTTGTAGGCCCAAATAAGAAAAAGAGAGAAGAAACAAGAAATGTTTATTATCAAAAAGAAACACCATGTGTGATGTTCTCTTCTTTAGAAGGAGAAGGATTTAATAATGTTTTAACTAGTCGACATGATATTGATGAAAACGAAATCAATTTATGGAATGAATACTCTCAAGCGGAAAAAGAAAGAATTGAATATGTTGGAGCGACACGCGCGGAATCAGTTTTAATTGTCGCGAAAAACACCAAGTTAAACTCTGATTGCGAAGATCCATGGAGTGATATCACTGATAATATCGATGATTCTCAAGTTATTCCTGTTCCAGAAGTTGAACCAGTTGGAAGCGAATCGGTATCTATTCCATTAAATGACTCTATCGCGAATGATAAGTGTAATACACAATCAATCAATTACTTATCTCCATCAAGGATGGTCAAAGATTATAAAGTGACATCTTTTGACAATAATAACGATGACATTAATGAAGATATCGATAATAGCGATTCCACTTTAATCGGTACGATTGTCCATAGATTTATGGAGTGTGTTGTTTCTAGTAAGAAATCAAATTTAGAAAATCAAGATTTGATTAATGAGATAATTGAAGAATACCATTCTTATGAATATAAGAACTTATTAATGGAAGTCGCTAAAACAATCTTTAATGGTGGTTACACCCAAAAGAACGGAACCGCCGATAATGACATTTTAAAACTCACACTAAATGCAGAAGAAGCGTTCTGTGAAATGCCTTTCTCATACCGTAAAGGAAATAATGTTATTAACGGTATCGTCGACTTAATTTATAAAGACAAAAATGGCTATCACATTATCGACTATAAGACCAATAGAGAAGATGATGTTTCTATTTTAGAAAAAGAATACGAAAGCCAATTAAATGACTATATTAATGCCTTAAAAGAAGTGGGCATTAATGCTGACGCGCATATTTACCACATAAGCGTGAAATAGATTTGTTATAATTAATCTAATAGGACATTTTTATGAAAAAAATATTAACTATTTTTACTTGCTTATTCTTTTTTATCACCGGTTGTAGTGGTGGTTCCTCAACTCCATCAGTTTATTTAACGTCGATTTCTTTATCAGGAAATTATCAAACTTCATTTAGTAAAGGCGATGCGTTTAATTACGATGGTTTAATTGTCACCGCTTCATATTCAGATAAGAGCAATAAAGTAGTGGACGATTATATCGTTAGCCAACCAGATATGTCATATGTTGGCACTCAAGAAGTGACTGTCACATATAAAGAGAATAGTAAAAGCGCTCAAGCGCAATATAGCATTTCTATCAGTGAACAACTAGCAAAGCTAAGTTATATCGTTCTTTCTGGTGATTATCAGACCACTTTCGCTAGTGTTGATGAGTTTAACTATAACGGATTAATAGTTACCGCTTATTACACTGATGAAAGCCATAAACAAGTGACTAATTTCACTGTCGATCCTTCTTTATTAACTGAAGATGGTGGAACAGTAATTGTGTCATATACCGAAGGTAATGTGACAAAAAACACTACTTATATAGTGACAATCAATAAAGCTATAACCGCTCAAACAGTGTTTAATGAACCATATATTGGTAGACAATATTATCTCAACCATATTGGCGACATTTATAGTGCGTGGAAAGATTATCGCGGAAGAAATGTCACAATCGCAGTTATTGATAAAGCTTTTGATGCCTATCATGAAGATTTTAAAGATATAAATGGTAATAGCAAGATATCTACAAAGAGCGCATCTTTTACATATAACGGAAGTAGTGTCACTACAAATGTAGGAATCAATTACGTCCATGATTTATCAGATTCTCACGGAACATTTTGCGCGGGTGTAGCCGCGGCAGCAATCAATAACAAGGGTGTTATTGGTGTCGCTCCCGAGGCGAATTTAATGTTAATTAAAACAGATGGAAAACCTCAAAGTATCGTTAAAGGTTTTAAATACGCGGCAGATAATGGGGCTAAAGTTATCACCATTTCCATTGGTTCATATTATAACTACGATGGTGATTTAGTTAATGATGGTAGCGATTTATCAACAGTATTTGATGAACCTATTGCCTATTGTCGAAATAAAGGAGTGGCGGTTTGCTCCGCCGCTGGTAATGGTGGAGAAGCTGGTATTCCAACGGAATACACTTTCCCAGGAGCTTCAAAAGGAGTGATTGGTTGTGGTGGATTAGCTAATAACAGTAATGGAGAAATCTGGACAGGCAGTTCATATAATTCATCGTCTTCCTATCAATTCGCTGATGTTTTCGCCCCAGCGGAAAATATGTTTAATATTTGTAACTTCCAAAGGAACGGCAAACAAGTTTTATATGATGGAGGATGGAATGGCACATCTTTTGCCTCTCCAATTGTCGCTGGATTAGCTGCGTTATATTTTGAAAAATATCCATCTAAAGGAGTGAGCGAATTTGAAACTGATTTATATAATTCTTGTTATAAAATAACAACTTCCTCGATTGCTACGAGTAGTCAATTAGGATATGGCAGAGTGGATGTTAAAAGATTACTAAATATTGATAATAACTATTCAGTTACTTTAAAAGTAAAATCTAATTGGTCTAATGTTTATGTTTATGCCTGGAATAGCAATTTATCCTTAGAAAAAGAATTAAAGAGCTGGCCAGGACAGGCAATGAGCAAATCAAATGGTTATTTCACTTATTCACTTAATGTGAGTGACTATGACTGTATCTTATTCTCTGATGGTAATAACAATAAGAGTGTCGATTTATTATCGTCATCCTTTATGGATGGATATACTTACGACATATCTTCATCATTCAAAGAGAATAGTTTATTTGTCGGTAATTATATTCAATAATTGAATACCTATCCTATTTTAAGAAAAAAAGATATAATTTTAATGTTAGCGATATGAATGAAGAAAAGATTTCTTGTCCAAAATGTCATAATGGGATCTTGATAAAAGAAAAAGATGAATTTGACCGTGTCTATTATCACTGTGATAAATGCGATTATCAAATTCATAACGCTCTAGCGTTAAAGAATAATAAAAGATGCCCGAAATGCGGTGATTTTCTCGTTTTGAAAAGAGGAAGAAAAAATAAATTTTTCGCTTGTCATTCTTGCGATTATGTAGAGGTGAAGTAATTATGAAAATTTGTTATGGAATGATGTTATCAAGCAAACACGAACAAGTTCGTCGATTAATTAACACATTGAATGTGAATGGTAATGAACTAGTCTTGCTCGTTGATAAAAAGTCAGAAGAGTTGTATCAAAAACTCTACGAAGAATTCTCCAAAGATCCACACATCCATTTCATCAAAGATAGATTTGATGTTTATTGGGGTGGAATCACCACGAGTGAAGCCGCGGTTTCATTAATGAAAAACACTTTAGAATTTGATTATGATTATTTCACAATGGTGTCAGAAAGCTGTTTACCTTTATATCCAGATGAAGAAATTAAAAGATTTTTAGAAGAACATAAAGGCACAGAATTTATCGATGTGAGATTTGACTGGACCAAGAGATCTAGATTATATCTAGACCATTCTAAACCATATACTGCTTGGCAAAGAAAACATCGTAACTTATTAGCCTTCTGGGATGTTATTAGAGATACATTATTCGGTTGGGCAATTGGTAAAAATAAACGTTTCAAATCACATAAAGTTCCAACCACATTACTCTGGTGGTCAACCACAAAAGAATGCACCAAATATATGGTGGAGACGATTGAAAAAGAAAACCTCATTGATGCATATCGTAATACATTAATCGCTGATGAGCATATTTTCGCAGAAGTGATTTGGAAATCACCTTATTTTGACAAATTATTTGTGAAAGGTATTAGAGGCGCTGCGTTACTCTATTGTGACTGGTACACGATTAAAGCCCCTCGCTTATTAACAATGAAAGATTATAAGAAGATTTATAATCCTAAATATCCATGCCTATACGCTCGTAAATTTGATCTAGCCACCGAACCAGAAGTCGTGGAGAAGATTTACGAAAATAGAAATAACAAAAATTTCAAATGTCCTTGGTAATTTAAAAAAATATTTTGGAAGATGCCCTTAAGGGCATTTTTCTTTTGCTTAAAAACTTTTTTCAAAAAAATACGATTTTTTGCAACAAAATGCCGATTTTTTCCTATTTATTTATAGGAGGTAAAATATGGTTTACGCCATAGGGAGACTCTCCTACCCATCCTTGACGAAGGGTGGGCCATGAAAGATATCCTGGTCTTGATTATGAAAATAATCTTGATCGTTGTGATGGTGATTCTGACACTAGCTCGCTAGTTTGAAGATGAAAACAAAAAGCTCGTCACTGACGAGCCAAACTGTGGCACATGATGGTTACATGCGCCCCAACAACAATATTATTATAACCAATAATAGGAGCGCATTTCAATAGGGTGGGGCTCCCCCTCTACTCAAAGATAAAACAATAATTGTTTTCATTCTTCATTTTTGTCTATACAATATACATATCCCAAATATGAAAACATTAATTATCTTAAGCGCCTATCCAGCATCAGGTAAAACAACTTGGGCATTAAAATATCAAAAAGAGCACGAGAATGTTTTTATCATTTCCAGCGATGAAATTAGGTTAGAACTTACCGGTGGTAATTATCACGATCGTTCTAAACAAGACCAAGTCTGGATTTTATTTGAAAAACGCATCCATGAATACGCTCAAAAAGCGGAAAACGTAACTGTTATTTTAGATGCGCTTAACGATGTTAATTCAGTGAGATTAAAATATTTAAAAAATTCTCCTGAGTACGATAAAAAAGTTTTGGTAATGTTTCCATCAACATTAGAGAGAAGTAGATACTTCAATAACCTCAGACCAGAGAGCTGTCGAGTCCCTGATCACGTAGTCGTGGAGATGTTTGAAAAGTTTGAACAACCAAGCGAAGAAGTTTTAAGTTATGTTGATGAATTGATTGAGGTTAAGTGGTAATGGCGAAAGTGGGTCGTTTTTTCCAAGAAAACTGGTTGAGAATGCTCATCTCCTTTTTGATTGGCCTTACTTTAATGGCGATTTATAACTTTTCTTATCAATCAACAGGTGCTAATTCGTGGGGGAAATTAGAATATTATCGCGACGGATCTTTTATCGCTGCAATGGCGCTTCTCTTTGTTGGTTTACTCTCAATCGTCTCTCATTTTGGTGTCTTTGATATCTTTTCTTTTTTGCCTGGGAGAAAGGTTAAAGATGATGGGAAAAAAGAGAATTATTCTGAATATGTGGAGAGAAAAAATTTAGCGAGAGGGCATCTCAAACTTCACTTTTTATCATATATATTAATTGCACTTGTGTACGCTACATTCGCGGTCGTCACGTATATTATTTTGAAATAAAGATTAAAATTATTGTCTTATTTTTCTCTTTTATCAATATTATTCAATGAAATCTTATAACCTAAAGGTTATTTTTTTTAGAGATTTTTTTAACTGCATATTTTTGACCAAAAAATACCGAATTAACATATTGGGAAAAATCGATTTTTTACTTGACACTCATGTCCATACATATATAATAGAAAGCAAATTCTCGAAATCGTATTGATTCGGAATTTAATAAATAATGCATTTCATTATTTGAAAACCGTGTCACTAGACACAACAAAGAAAGGAGAAAAATATGAAAGGCAAAAAATTATTATTGGCCCTTGCTTCCTCATTATTCCTTATTGGTGGAACAGTGTCATTAGCCGCCTGTGGTCAACAAGGTGAAGTTGCCGTTACATCTATCAGCTTAGATAAAAGCGAATTGTCTTTATTAGTTGGTGGTAAAGGCACATTAAACGCCACAGTTTTACCAGACAATGCTACTGATAAAACAGTCACATGGACATCCAGTGATGAAAAGATCGCAACAGTTGCTAATGGTGAAGTCACAGCTATCGCCGCTGGCTCCGCAACAATCACTGCAAAAGCAGGTAGCTTCGAAGCAAAATGTGAAGTCACAGTTGCTGTTGTTCCAGAAGTTACAGGAATTTCTGTCGCTATCCAAGACTTAAACGATGAAGTTGCTCTTCTCGATGAAAAGTATGCAAACGCCGCTTATATCTCAGTTAGCGTCAAGACAGTTGGCAAAGCCGACGGTTTAAAAGGTTATAAAGTTACATCTTCCGATGATAGCGTTCTCGCTATTCTCGAAAGCGCTGGCAACTACTTTGCGGCCGGTCTTGCTGCAGGCAAAGCCAAAATCATTGCTACATCAACATTTGATGCAACAAAGAAAGCTGAACTCGAAGTCGAAGTCGTCGCACCATACGTCAGAGGTTTATCCCTTAACCAAACAGGTGCTGTCTTAGTTCTCGAAAGTGAAAACTTCCACACAGCTGACATCCTTGCTACAGTTAAGGATTTCGGTGGTTCTGATTACGAACTCGAATTCAAATCCAGCGATACAGATGTTGTTACCGTCGCTCCAAAACTTGGCGAAGACGGCGAAACAGTTGTTGGTGCAACACTCACCGCAGTTGGTGCTGGTCAAGCGACCATCATCTTCACAGCTGGTGAAAAATCCGCTGAATGTAACGTCACAGTCTTAGCAGCCGGTTCCCATACCCCAGCTAACGGTGCCAGATCATTCGTCTACTCTAATGCTACTGAAAGAGAACAAATCTTAGGCGCGTTAGAAAAATACGCTGTTGAAAACAAATTAACAGGTTTAACACTCTATGGTGATGGCGGCTTCGTCATGTACCAAGATAGCGTTGTTAAAGGTACAGAAACCTATATTCCAGGTTTCGGATTCGGTGTCTTATCTTCCGGTTCCATCAATGCTGACCTCGAAGGTGAAAGCAAACAAGAATGGAAGAGATACTACCACACCTATGAAACAGACGATCCAAAGAACCTTAACTACATGGATGATAAGGGTTCTGTCGTTGGTAATTTAATCGGTTATGTTGCTGGTGGCTACTACACCACATACATGAACGATACCAAAGATGGTTACAAATGGGTCGGAGATTTAGCCACAAACGATCGTCCAGTCGCGATGAACTTAAATGAATCCACACAAATGGCGACCAAGTGGGAAATCCCAGTCAAGACTGGTTCTGCTCTCAAATACAGAACTCGTTCAACAACATACGCAGCCTTCAATAACAGAGAAGTTAAATTAGAAGACTACGTCACTCCATATCAAATCTACTACACCCAATCCTACGGTTTAGCTAGATCTGCTGAAAACTTAACAGGTTCCGGCTCCATCAAAGGTGCCAAAGCCTTCTACGAAGCTTCCGCAAAAGGCTTCACACAAGCTGCTTGGGATAAGATTGGTATCAAGACCGCCACACACGATGGTCAAGATTGGATCCAATTCGAATTCAATATGGCTTGTACACAATTCTATGCAATGTACTACTTATCCAGCAGTATGTTCGCACCAGTTCCAGCCGAATTCATTACCACAATCGGTGGTGGTGACTTTGCAGAAGGTGTTGCTACTTGGGGTAGATCCAATGCTGATGGTTCCTTAACACCACTAGATCACTGGCTCTCCACAGGTCCATACACCGTTGAAGCTTGGGACAAAGATCAACAAATCGTCTTCGCGAGAAACGAAAACTGGGAAGATGAAGATGAACACTATGCAATCCAAGGTGTCCATATCAACATCTTAGCTGCCCAAAAGACAGACCAAGAAGCTGCTTACAAAGAATTCTTTGCTAAGAAGTTACACGCCGCTGGTATCCCATCCACAAAATTAGATGATCCAGCCAATGCTCCTTACAGAACACAAACAGCTGATAGCTCAACTTATAAGTTGAACCTCAACACATGTGATGCTGATACTTGGGAACAATTATTCGGTGTTAACGGTTCTGTTACACAAACTCCAAAATCTGATTACTGGGAAGTTGAACCAGCGATGAACAATAAGAACTTCGTTTCTGGTTTATCCTTCGCTATTAACAGAGCTGAATTAGCTGAATCTGAAGGTAGAACTCCAACAGCTAACTACTTCGGTTCCGCTTATATGTCTGACCCAGAAAATGGTATTGCTTACAATTCCACACAAACCCATAAGGATGCTGTTGCTTCCATTATCGGTGAAGCTGCTGGTACAGATGAATACGGTTATTCCTTAGCGAAAGCTAAAGAAGCCTTCAAAACTGCTGCTGAAGAATTAATCGAAGATGGCTTCTATGAAGAAGGCGATGAAATCGAAATCGAAATCGCATGGCAAACTCAATCTCAAATTGATAGAACTCACGCGACATTAAAGAAATATTTCGAAGATGCTTTCAACACAGATGACAACCCACTCAAATTGAAAGTTGTCCCATGGGTCGGTGCTGAATGGTCTGATGTTTACTACAACAAGATGATGCTCGGTCAATTCGACATTGGCTTCGGTTCCATCTCTGGTAATACACTCAACCCACTCAACTTCTTAGAAGTTTTAAGAAGTGATAACTCCTCTGGTTTCACCCTTAACTGGGGCTTAGACACCAACGCAGTTGACCCAACATTAAGCTTCAAAGATGAATTCTATTCATTCGATGCTTTATGGCAAGCTGCTGACCAAGGTGCTTACATCGTTAACGGCCGTAACGAAGCTATCCCATACGAATACGATGAAGACTCTGTCGAATTCGGTATTAGTGAAGATAAAGTCACCGTTACACTTGACGTTTTAGAAGTTAGCATCTCCGGTGGAGACATCAAGACACAATTTGCAGGCTTAGTCTTCTTCGGTTATCCAGAAGCGATTTCCAACGCTGGATACCTCGAAGCAGAATGTGATTCCTGTGTTAAAGCTGAAGATCAATCTGGTGTTGCTGATGGTTATGTCAGATACGTTGTTACATTCAACGCTTCCACATTAGCTCCATTCAACACAGCTGTTAACGCAGTTGCCTTCAGTTATGGTTATGTCGGATTCGACTTATACTTCGTCACCACAATGTTCGGTGTCGATAGCGATCCAACATATCAAACAGGTATTGATGCTTCTGAATACTTAGAATCCTTAGACGACCTCTATCCAGGTAACGACTAATCGATTTTAGTAGATACATTCAAAGTATTTGAAAATAGGATTAGCGAGCGCCTCGCTATGTGGCGCCGCTAATCCTTTAACAGTCTTATAGACATAGCAAATTTAACGAAAAGTAGAAAAAGTAATTATTATGATTAAATACACGATTAAAAGATTAATATTGGCCTTTTTCACCGCATTCATCATCTTGTCGTTAACGTTCATCTTGATGAAGTTGCTTCCTTTCCAAAGACCAATCGGTACCAATCAGAGCATGTATGGTTACTATATGAGCCAAGTGCATGATGGTTTCGTCTTGAGATTTGAGTCGGAAATGCCGGGTTATGGAGATTGCCTCTGGTCATACGCTCCTGATGGTGGAAAGACTACATATTATTTCTATCAAACACCAATTATGGTTCAATACTTTTCCTGGGTGAAAAACATTTTCACTGAATGGAACTGGGGTAGATCCACATTTATCGATCCAAACGTGGAAGTTATTAACATCATTATGCAAAAACTTCCATTCTCAATTAAAATTAACATTTTATCAGTCGTCTTCTCCGTGCCAATTGGTATCGCTTTAGGCATCTGGGCGGCTTTAAAGAAAAACAAAATGACAGATAACATCATTTCTACAACAGTCATGATTTTCATTTCTGTTCCTGGCTTTGTTTTAATTACTCTTTCTATTTATTTCTTCTCTTACCAAATGCATTGGCTACCAACACAGTGGCCAAATCCAACCGATCCAACGAGCGACCAAGTCTTAGGTTATGTTATCCCAGTCTTTGTCTTATCGTTTGGTTCAATATGCGGCTACTGCCGTTCTGTTCGTGCCGAACTTTGTGAAGTTATGGAAAGCGAATACTTACTCTTAGCGAGAACTAAAGGCTTAACCAGAAAACAAGCAATTATTAGACACGCTTTAAAGAATGCGATGGTTCCAATCGTTCCATCCATCTTAGCGGAATTCATCGGAATCTTAGGTGGTTCCATGATTCTTGAAAACTTATATGGTATTCCTGGTATTGGTAAATTATTTACCACTGCCTTACAAAATCAAGACTATAACGTCTTATTCGTTGATATGGCGTTATTCACATTAATCAGCTTAACCGCTGGTGTCTTCCTTGATTTATCATATGGATTTATCGATCCAAGAATTAGAATGGGGGCGAAGAAATAATATGAGTAAAATTGACAAAAACAATCAAGCAAATATTCCAGAAATCGACCCATCAAGATTTGAATTAGTGCACACTAATGTGGGTGCAAAAATCCACGATGAAAAATTCGATACTAAAGCTACGACATTTGCTAAAGACGCTTTAAAGCGTTTTGCGAAAAATAAGAGTAGTGTTGTCGGTGCAACAATCATCGGTATCTTATTATTAGGTAGTTTCTTATCGATCTTCTCACCACACGATATTCAAACCGCTCACACAGACGAACGTTTGCTTCCTGGTAAAGTGTTTGAAGGTGGCACTGGTTGGTGGGATGGATGTGAATCCATTAATGACGCTCCATATGACGATATTAACGGAGTAGCTTTTGGTTATAGAGCTGATTGCACATATAACCTCACCGTCAGCGGTGAAAAATTATCCGAAAAATATTATTCATTTGCTAAAGGTGGATATTACCGAATCACAAGCGATGCTGCATATTCAGATGCGAGTAAGAAAATTACATTAACAAAATACACAACATTAACTTATAACTACACGCCAATTCCAGTTAATCCAGCTGATGAATTCACACTCAATATCGAAATGGATAACGAAGATAACATTCTCGATAACATCTTATGTGATGGTGTGCGTGTTGCTTTAAGATATATCGATGCTGAAGATAACAATAAAGAAAAACGTTTAACCATCTTCCCAACCGTTGGTGATGATGAATCTTGGTATAACGAATTCAGCACTATTGATATCAATGTCTCTGAAATCATGACCGCTCAAGGTATTGCCGCTAGTGAAAAATGCTACTTTGAAATTTATGGCAAACCAAAGGTTAGTGAAAAGAAATGTTACTATTTAATGAAGACATTAACAATGACTTCAAGTAACGAAGAAACTCAAGCTTTATTAAATCAAATCAATATTACTGATGCGAACTACACAGCTGGATTAGGTCCAGATAGCTTGAGACAATTCCCGGTTGGTTATTGGCAATCTACTGGCGAAAGAAATGTCTGGCACGCCAAATATAAGACCGCATCATTCAGATACGATCGTTATAAAGCCGTCTATGGCAACGTTACTAATGTTGTTATCGGTGGTAGTGATATTAAGAAATATATCGCTAACGGCTGGTGTGAATTCCCAAATTTTGAAGACATTACCACCTTTAAGGTATTAGATGACAAATGCCCACTCAAAGAAGTCTATTCTCATTCTTCTGCTGGTGGAGTTGACCAATTTACTGGTTTAGTCTGCTATTACCAATATAAAGGCTATAGCGAAATGCCAAAATACGTCTTTGGTACTGACGCGATGGGTCACGACTTATTAACTGTGGCATTATCTTCTTTGAAGACATCCCTCTTAGTGGCGATTATCTCATCTGCAGCATGTTTAGCCATCGGCTTAGTTTGGGGTTCTATCTCCGGTTACTTTGGTGGTAACGTCGATATCATCATGGAACGTATTACCGATATCTTAGGTGGCGTCCCATGGATTGTTATGATGACATTAATCATCTTGTTATTAGGTAATAACGTTGTTACATTCGCGATTGCTTTAATTATGACGGGATGGATTAGTACAGCGACGAGAACGAGAATGCAGTTCTACAGGTTTAAAGGCCGTGAATATATCTTGGCCTCAAGAACTTTAGGCGCTTCCGATGCTAGATTGATCTTTAGACACATTCTTCCAAATGGTTTAGGAACAATCGTTACTGGCTCAGTCTTAATGATTCCAGGCTGTATCTTCTCTGAAGCAAGTATTTCCTATTTAGGTTTAGGTTTACAAGGCGTTAATAGCTTTGGTGTTCTTCTTTCAGAAAACCAAGTCTACTTATCCACAAAACCATTATTAATCATCGTTCCAGCGATCATCATCTCCTTATTGATGATTTCCTTCAACTTGTTTGGTAATGGTCTAAGAGACGCACTTAACCCAACATTGAAAGGAGGAGAATAATATGGCGGAAAATAAAGAAGCAATTATTCAAGTCGAAGATCTTATTATCTCCTTCAAAACTGACCACGGCATTTTAAGAGCGGTCAGAAGCATCTCCTTCGATTTATATAAAGGTGAAACTTTATGTATCGTTGGTGAATCAGGTTCCGGTAAATCCGTTACCTCAAAAGCCATTATGGGTATTCTCGCGGCGAATGCGATCGTTGAAGGCGGTCACATCTATTACCGCGGTGAAGACTTATTAGAAGTTGCGGAAGAAGAATTCCACAAGATCAGAGGCCATAAAATCGGCATGATCTTCCAAGATCCTCTTTCTTCCTTAAACCCAATTGTTCGTATCGGTAAACAAATTACTGAAGCGACATTAATTAACTCAAACAAACTCAAACTTTTATATGAAGATTTAATTTCTGAAGATTTAATCGCTTATAAAAACTGCTTAGCGCGTGGTAAAAGCAAATCACAAAAAGTGATGAACGCTTATATCCAAGAAAAAATCGACTTCACAAAGAAATACGTTTCTCCAAAAGAAGTCTCTGAATTAAAAGAGCAAATTAAAGCGAAGAATAACGAGTTAAAAGCTTGCGAAGATGAAAAGAAAGCGGAAGAAATTCGCGCGGAAATTTCATCAATGAAAGAAAGACTCGATAAGATTATCGCTGATAACCGTTTAGCCAAAGCGGAAAAGAAGAAAGAACTCGCTGAAAAGAAGAAAGCCGCTAAAGCAGAAGCGAAGAAAATTAACGCTGAAACTAAAGAATTGGCCGCTCCATTAAAAGTTAAACTTAATGAAACTAAGAAAGTGGCGAAAGTCAAAGTTGCGGAATATAAAGAACAAGTTCTCAAAGATTACGCTGCTCGCTTAGAAGAAATTAATAACTCCAATTTCGACGCGGAAGATAAACAAAAAGCTCTCGCAGAAGCGAAATTAGATAAAATCAACAAACTCAAAATCACCAAAGCTGAAGCCAAACGCAGAGCTTTAGAGATTATGAGAGAAGTTGGTATCCCAGAACCAGAAAAACGTTTCAGACAATATCCATTTGAATTCTCTGGTGGTATGAGACAAAGAATCGTTATCGCGATTGCTTTAACTGAAACCCCAGAAATCTTAATTTGTGACGAACCAACCACCGCGTTAGACGTGACAATTCAAGGTCAAATTCTTGAATTAATTAAGAAGATTCAAAAAGATAGAAACTTATCAATCATCTTCATCACCCATGACTTAGGCGTTGTTGCCAATATGGCGGACCGCGTTGCTGTTATGTACGCTGGTAAGATTGTTGAATATGGTACAAGTGAAGAAATCTTCTTTGAACCAAAACATCCATATACTTGGGCGTTATTATCTTCTATCCCAGATGTTGATAGTAAAGAGAGATTAGACGCGATTCCAGGTACGCCACCGAATATGATTTACCCACCTAAAGGTGATGCATTCGCTGCCCGTAGTAAATATGCGATGAAAATCGACTTCGAAGAAGAACCACCTTTCTTCAAACTTTCAGACACTCACTATGCTGCGACATGGTTATTACATCCATCCGCACCAAAGGTTGAAATGCCAAAGATTGTTTCTGAAAGAATTAAGAACTCCTTAAAACACAAGGGAAAGGAGGCCAAGTAGTCTATGAAAACTGATGAAATTAAAAACGCGATTGACGATATTAATGAAGGTCAAGGCAAACCATTAGCGGACGAACACGAAGATAGCTTACACGCTGCTGTAGAAGAAAGCGACTTTAAAGCTACAGGCTTCACTTCCTATAAAAAGGAATTCAAAACGGCGAAAAAAGCTTATGATGCAAAATTAGAAGCTTTAAAAAATAACCGCGCGACAGAATTATCAACGATTAATCCTGGCAGCGGTGAATTAGCTAGTAATCCTCAATATAAAGCCATCAATGAAAAATATGATGTTTTAGAAAAGGAATTAAAAGAAGAATTCGATCGCCAAAACGAAGAGTTAAAACACAAATATCACGATGAATTATCTTATAAGATAAAACCAAGACTTAAGAGAAGACCTGAATTATTAGGCGATAACACTGATGTCTTGTTAAGCGTGAGAAACTTAAAACAATTCTTCTTCTTTGGAAATAAGATTTTCCATCAAAAATTAAAAGCGGTTAGTAACGTCTCCTTTGATGTTTTAAAGGGTGAATGCTTCGGTATCGTTGGTGAATCTGGCTGTGGTAAAACCACGACTGGAAGAACGATTATCAAGCTCTATCATCCAACCTCTGGTTCAATCTATTACCGTGGTTACCGTGTTGGTGCCGGTTGTAGATGGAATCAAAAGGAAATCAAGTGGAGCAGAATTCGTAAGAATCAACATATTAAAGAATTCAAAAACGCGATGAATGAAGAGATTTCTAAATTAGATAAAGAATCTCCATCCTTCAACGAAGAAAAAGCGAGAATTCAAGGCGAATATGGTGAAAAGATCGCTAACGAAAAAGCTTATTTCAAATCCATTTATCAAACTCAAAAGAGAAAGATTCGTCAAATCAAATACGATGAGAATCACACTCCTAAGAAATTGATGAATGA
The DNA here is from genome assembly GCA_045631885.1 of Bacilli bacterium. GTDB lineage: Bacteria > Bacillota_I > Bacilli_A > RFN20 > CAG-826 > CAJOLV01. The sequence continues at coordinate 40,107 of JAZQVN010000013.1, read as the reverse complement.
AATTCAAATGATTTTCCAAGATCCAGTTGACTCTTTGGATCCTCGTATGACCATCGAAGATATCATTCAAGAAGGTTTATGGATTCAAGGTTTCCATAACAAGAAAGAAAATCACAAGAAAGTCGTTGAGATGTTAGAGAAAGTCGGCTTAGTCGAAGAACACGCTTCTCGTTATCCACACGAATTCTCAGGTGGTCAAAGACAACGTGTTGGTATCGCTAGAGCCTTAGTCATGAATCCAAAATTGTTGATCTGTGACGAACCAATCTCCGCGTTAGACGTTTCCATCCGTGCTCAAATTATTAACTTGCTTAATGATTTAAAAGAAGAGATGGGATTAACACTTATCTTCATCGCTCACGACTTATCCGTCGTTAAATACTTCTGCGATAGAATCGCGGTTATGTATTACGGTAAAGTCGTCGAATTAGCGAGCTCTGATGAATTATTCAAACATCCACTTCATCCATATACTGTTTCCTTACTTTCTGCGATTCCTAAGCCAAATCCATTAAGCGAAAGAAATAGAACGAGAATTATTTACAAACCTTGGGAAGTTCATAATTATGAGACTGACAAACCTGCTCTCAGAGAAGTTTGCCCAGGTCACCAAGTGTATTGTAATGAAGCGGAGTTCCAATCTTACTTAGAAAAGATTAAAGAATTAGACGCTCAAAACAAAAACTAATTAACAAATATTGGAGAACCTCGGTTCTCCTTTATTTTTGCGGTAAAACACTGCAAAAACGGCATATTTTTCGATATTTTTGTTTTTTTAAGGAGATGGAAATTATTTTTTTCTTTATCTTAAAAAGAAAAAGAGTAAAATACACTCTATATAGAAAATTAACTTTATTTAGTTAATTTATGAAGGTTATGAGAAATCCATTAAAACTCAAATTTATAGAAAGGAAAGAAAAATATGAAAAAGATATTTCTTCTCGGAGTAGCTGTTACATCTTTAATTCTCGGTACTGGCACAGCGGTCAATAGTGTCGCAAGAGAAAAAGAAGTATTAGACGCAGATATCATCGTTGGTTTAAAAGGTGATGTGAATAGTCTAAGTGAAGATGTTGTTATTCGTCAGCAAAACAATGTCATCAGCCAAATTAAAAACTATATTACTCCGGATTTCGAAGTGGGTGATAGATACACCAATCTTGTTAACGCTTTCAATCTCAAAGTCAACGCATCTCATGTCAGTGCGATTAGAGATTTAATGAACGTTAAGACAGTGAACTACAACACCCAACACGCGGTTCAAACTGAAGGGGATGGCATTATCTCAATTAATAACGAACTCAATGTCAAAGAAGCCAAAGAGAACGTTTCCGCTCAAACAATGAACATCCCAACCGGCACCAAAGAAGGTGAAGGAGTTTTAATCGCTATTTTAGATACAGGTTTCTTACTCAAAGGAAAAACATTTAATGATGATGGCACCGTTAAAGAAAACGATGTCACACACAATGCTTTTACTAAATTAGATAAATCTGTTGCATTACATGATAATTACGAATCAATTAATGAAAAGATTTCTAAAGCGAAGAACTTCCATGGTAAACCTGATGCTGAACACCCTGTTTATTTCAACAGTAAAGTTCCATTCTATTATGACTATGGTGGAGAAACTAGTGTAAGAGGCGAAGCAGGTGAAGAAGACCATGATGTCTTTACCACTGTTAGTGAACACGGTACCCACGTTGCTTCTATTGCTGCAGGCAATGACCCATTCTATAAAGGTATCGCTCCAAAAGCCCAATTAGCGTTAATGAAAGTCTTTACTGACTATATTCCAACCGAAGAAGACGCTATCGCTGGTGCGACAGCCTCTACAGGCGCGTATGACACATGCGTTTTAAAAGCCTTAGAAGACTGCGCAGTCTTAGGTGTTGATGTCATCAATATGTCATTAGGTTCAGCTTTAATTGACTTCAATGAAGATTCATTAGTCGGTCAAGCAATTACCCAATTACAAAATAGAGGAACATTCCTTGATATCGCCGCAGGTAACGAAGGTAAAAATACATTCGCTAACTCCGCATATGAATTCTGGTCAACAGATATGGTGGAAACAGGTATTTTATCAACATATAGCAATTCCGATGGTTTAATCGTCGCTGCTGCTCAAGCTGATAAAGAATACTATGAGACCGCTTTCATCCTCGGAAGCAAGACAATTGCTTTCAGAGATCAAGTCGTCAACTACAAATCCGCTGATGGCGATGTTGTTTATGAACCAGAAAGATATTTAACCGATTTATTAAAAGACCACCCAGATGGTAAATTCGATTGGGTGAGAATCGGTGGTTGGGGTGAACCAAAAGACTACGAAGATTTAGAAGTCGAAGGCAAAATCGCTATCGTTGATAGAGGTGAAACCACATTCGTTAGCAAAATCTCCGCTGCGACAGAAGCAAAAGCTATCGCTATTGGTATCATTGATAACGACCCAACCAATACTGATTTCACATTCCGTATGGATTTAAGTGGCTGGACACCAGATATTCCAGTTGTCTCCTTCTTGTTTAGAGATAAAGAATACATTGATAGCGTTACAGACCATACAGCCACATTATTAGCTAATGTTGAGGCTAATAACCCAACCGCCAGAACAATGACATCTTTCTCTAGTGATGGCCCAACATTTGATTTAAGAATCAAACCAGAAATCTCCGCTCCTGGACAATCCATTTTAGGCGCGGTTATCACTGATAAAGATGCATATGAATATTTGAACGGTACATCTATGGCTACACCAAATACCGCTGGTGTCACCGCTTTATTACTCAGTGAAAACAATACAAAAGAATATCGTGATACTTTAAACGATAGAATGATGTCAACTGCTGACCCAATGAAAGATACCTTTGGTACTAACTTTGATTCAGTCAGAAAACAAGGCGCTGGTTTAATCGATGTTGGTGGTGCTTTAAATAGTAAAGTCTACTTAGACGGCACAACCACTTCATCATTAACAAAGAGAGCCAAAATCGAATTAGGCAATAACGATGACATCAAAGCGGGTAATGTTAAACTATCATTCACCGCGATTAATGAAGGTGATGCTGCTGTTACTTATAAAGCCACATCATATATTTATCGTCCAGAATTAGTGACTTTAGATGCTGAACAATATCCAGATTTTAAAGACAAAAAATTACAAGCCACTTATAACCACCTCATTGAGAAGGTTGAACAAAATATCACGGTAAATCCTGGCTCAAATCTCATTAATTTAAATAATTATTCCATTCCAGCAAGTGAAAAAACCACAATTGAAAATAACTTTGATAATGGTTGTTATATCGAAGGTTTTGTCGTTTTGACTGCTGAAGGACAAGAAACACTTAATATCCCATTCTTAGGTTATTATGGTGACATTAATGATAGTGATGCTATTGAACCATTTACATTTGAAAGAGATCCTTCTAAAGTTTATGGCTCTGATGTTTTAAATAGTGTCATTCACAAATGGAAAGGTCTTAATGACGCTAACTACGCCTCTATGTGGGTCGCTGGTTATGCTGAAACCATGAAAGATGTTTCCATGGAAAAGATTATCAATAATACAACTAGTATTGATAAGATGGCGGGTTATTCTTCTGTTGGTATCAATCCAAGAACTGGAAAACCAAGTCCAAAAGATATTTATGTTGGTAACAATGGATTCACCAATACTATGATCATTCAACAATTTGTCATGAGAAGTATTTCTGATAACGTTATTACTATTACAAATAAAGCAACAGGCAAAGTCGTCTTAATCGACCATATGTTTGATGAATTCTATGGCGCAACCGAAGATGAAAACGAACACGCCTATCAATGGCCATTATTAAAATCACATGTTAATGTTGATTATTGGTCAGCCGGATATGTTGCTAGTAGAGCTTATACAATCATTCCATTATATTCAATGGATGCTGATGGTAATAAACTTGCTAACTTCCCAGATGGCGAATATGATATGACATTCTCATATGACCTCGCTAGTGGTGGTAAGTTAGAAAAGAGCTATGTCTTACACATTGATAGTGATGCTCCATACATTTCAAGTTCTGAAAAATATGAAAAAGATGGTGAAGAATATTATCGTGTTAGATTTAGCGAAGAACAAATGGCTGGTTTCGCAGTCGCTGGTAAGAATGTCGATGTTTTAGAAGATGAACAAGGCTTCTATTACGACTTCAAAGTCTCTGATTACGCAAAAGGTTATGCCTTTATTAAGAGCAGAGACTTCGCTGGCGCAACAACCTTATCCATTGCTAAATTAGATGATCCATATTTAATGACAGTCTCTAACTCTAGCTTATCCTTAACACATACATTCACCTATACAGAAACCGATAACGCTGAATTTGATAAGACATTCGACTTATCATTCAAAAAAGGCTCTTCTGGAGCGGTTGTTAAAGGTAGTGTTGGTATTTCTATGAAATTACCAGAAGGCTGGGATTCATCCAAATTGATGGTCTATGGCTTAACTTCTACTAAATCCAATAGAGTTAAAGTGAGTATCAATGGAGACTTTATCTCCTTCACAATTAACTCAACAACCGTTACTAGATTCCGTCTCAGCGCTTCTCCAGATAATGATGCGACCTATGGGTTATTGTCCCTCAGCGCTTATAGCTGCACTAGACAATTAGAAGTTGGACAATCATTCTCAGAAGACTCAATTACTGTCTTTGGTAACTATGAAGGTGGATTCTCACAAGAAATCACTTCTGGATTCACAGTTGACGCCTCTAACATCAACAAAGATAAAGAAGGCAGATACACTGTTAAGGTCTCCTTTGGTGGAAAATCTTGCGACATTAAGATCGATTATGTCCTTATCGATAAAGATGAAGGCACAATCATATTAGAAGACACACCAGATGTCGTCGTTGATCCAAATGGCACAAGAGATCCGTTTGATCCAGAACCAGAACCAGAGCCATCAAAAGGTGGCGGCTGTGGTGGTTCCATCCTTGCTTCATCACTCTTAATCTCCGTTATGAGTTTTGCCGCATTAGGCTTAATTGTTGCTCGTAGGAGAAAAGAAGACTAGTAATCTAGCAATTCTATATTTATTGGCGGTATCTCTCGAAAATGAGCGATATCGCCTTTTTATTGGGGTTTTGCAGGGCTTTTTTCCATAAAATCTTTGACTGTTTATATATAAAATGTTATATTAAGGTTGCTAATAGAAATAATAATATGGAGGACTTTATTTCATGGCAAAAGCAGGAAAAGGTTATTTAAATGCTGGATTAGGACACATCGTTGACATCATCTTAGCGATTATCCCATTCACAAGCTGGCTCTTAGGTGCGATTACACGTATCATGAGAGGCCACATTGTCTCTGGCATTCTTCAACTCATCCCACCAATCACATTAGTCTTCTGGGTCCTTGACATCATCACAGTCATCACAAAAGAAGACCTCACATACTGGGCATAAGTTGAAACAACAAAAAAGACCGATACATCGGTCTTTTTTTATGCTATTATTCTAACAAAGTTTATTATGAAAAAATGTTCTCATTGTGGGGCGAAACTAAATAACAATGCATTATATTGTTCCCAATGCGGTTATCCCGCTGATGTTATAGATAATTCACCTAAAGGCAGTTATGGTGATTTAGGCGTTAAATCATCAACATATGAAGAGGTTTCTTATAATCCACCAGTCAACCGCGTTGAATATACGCCAGTTTCAAAACAACCAGTTAATGGTGATACTGCTTTATCTAAAACAGCATCGGTATTTTTAATAATCTCAACTGTCTTATTAGCAGGTATATATTTAATTCCTTTAATTTGGTGTTTACCAATGACAATTAAATATAGAAGAAAAATACGAAGCGGAGAAATTATATCGACCGGCTTTAAAGTTTGCACCTTAATTTTTGTTAGTTTAGTTGCGGGAATTTTGATGCTCGTTGATAAAGATCACTAGTTTAGTTTTGATAACATATAAAGGTTAATTAGTTTATTGGCAACTTAACAGGTTGCTTTCTTTTGTTGTTATGACTAGTTTTGAATAATGAAGAAACCATTAAGTGGGAGTGATTAATTCAATGATTAAATGAAAAAACCGCTTTTTCACTCGGCTTTTGCAAGAATATTATTCATTATACTTTACACTTTTATAAATTAGAATCTAGTCTTTGACCATTAATATATCCTCGTTTTTGAGCGATGATTTCGTCGGTTAATCTAATGACACCTTCGTAGTAGCAATCCGCGGCAATGAGGTTAACGTGTAGACGTAAGGTTTCTTCTCTTTCGATGCACATTAAGATACCTAAAACAACGTCTATTAAAGCGTCGATTAAGAAGGCAACCGCCATATAGTTTTTCGCTTTAAATTTATTGACAACCTCAATGATTTCTCCTAAGCCTTTCACAATGTCAAATGAACCGAGGAGCACACAATAGACAGGTACTGGTAGATTGATTTCATTGATTAAGAATCCAACCATTGAAAGAATGAAATAAAGTAAACCCAAAATGAAGAACGAAAGTCTTGTGCTATCTCTAATGTCTTTGTCTAAGTAAGCGGAAATAAGAGTCATCATCGCGACTAGTAAACACACCAACGCCACCAAATAGAAATCTGATGGTAAAAAGGCGCTTAAAAGGACTAAGCCTGTCGCACCAATCATAAATGTTGCAAAGGTGATGTATTTATCTTGTCTACGTTTTACTTTCATATACGAAAATCCTCAATAAAATTGATATGATATTTATCAATCATTTTGAAAACGTATTTATAGTTTGAAATCGCGAAGTCTCCTGGATCGTGAGCGTCCACACCAATAACGGTTTTAACACCTAATTCTCCAGCAACTTCCCAAAAGAAAACATTTGGATAGTGGAAGTTCTCTTCTTTTAAATACCAAGCGCGGATACCACCGAGATTCATTTCTAATGGAATATCATATTTAATCGCTGCTTCACAGATTTGACGGGCAAACTTTTCGATTATAGGATCATATTCTTTGAATAATCTAATAAATAAGTCTGGATGAGCGACATAAGTAAATAAACCAGAGGCCATACCTTCGATTAAATCGTGAACATAACGTTCAATTCTTGCAATTTTGTTATCTTGTCCTAAATACCATTGGAACTCATTGTATTCATTAATGAAACAATGTTGTCCTAAGATTAAATATTCAATCTTACCTGAATCCAATAGCTCTTTATAATAATCCACCATAGATGGAAGATATTCAGCTTCTAAACCGATATGGATCTCAATTTGATCTTCGTAATCTTCTTTTAATTGCCTTAAAGAAGAAATATAACCCTTTAATTGAGCATATTCTCCACGGATACCTGGTTGAGAATAACCTTTTAACATAATGTGGTCAGAAAAGCCTAAAACTTTATAGCCGTTAGCGATTGCGTTAGTGATGTAATCAACATCTTGTCCATTTGCGTGGCCACATCTATATGTATGGGTGTGATAATTGTAATTTAGAAACATGCTTATATTGTAAATGCTAATTTCATATTTTTAAATATTTCTTTACAAGAAATTGTTCGTTATAATGTTTAGAGTTATGGAAGTTTTTGAAATCAAAAGAAAAATCTTTGAAGTCGAAGAAAAGCTTGGGGAAAGGTCTTACCGCGTGACAAGAAACGGTAAAACTTATTTTCTCAAAGACTTTGAAAACGATAAAAAAGGATTCGACATCTATGTTGAGACAGAATGGAAACTCAACGGCACTGGAATCCCTCATCCAAAGATTTATGCTTATGACAAAAACATCCGTGTTGTCGCTAGTGAATATATTGAAGGAACAACTGTTCTTGAAGACCTCACAAAAGGCGATTTATCCGAGCAATATTACGAACTAGTTTTTAAAGCAAACTGGTTTGTGAAAAAGGGCAAATTAGCCATCAATTATGGACCAGAAAATTGGAAGCTTCAAAATGGAAAATTATATTATTTAGGTCCAATTTGCGGAGAATTTGATGAAAATAAGCACTTTTTTGAGAAAGATTCATTAAGACTTTGGTTCTACACAAAAGACTTTGCTAGATACCTTGTTAGACTAGGATTACCTGTTGATAAAAATAGGGTTCCTGAAAACGAAGCCGCGGTCAATAAACAGATGGCTTTAACAGTGATAAAATATTACGTTTAATTATGAAAGACTATATTGTATTTTCCATCTCCACACATAAAGCGCTCGCGAAAGATTTTGCGAAGTTTTGGAATTGCCAATTAGGGAAAGTTCAAGTTGATAAATTCCCTGATGGAGAGATTTTGGCTAAGCCTATCACTGATGTAAAAGATAAAGATGTCATTCTCATCGAATCAACATCGAAAAAACCAGTTGAGCACGCTTTCCAAATTTTATTGTTGCTTGACGCGATTAATCGTAGTGGTGCGAGAAGTGTGACTTTAATCATTCCTTATTTAGGATTTTCTAGACAAGAGAGAATCAACGAACAAAACGAGCCATTAAGTGCTCAAGTGTTTGCCAAAATCATTGAAACCGGTAAATATGATCGCTTACTTTCTTTTGACTTACATCACCCTAATGTTTGTAATTTCTTTACTCGCGGAATTAAAAATGTTCAATCAACAGAAGTTTTTGTGAATTATTTTAATAATTATTTCTACGAGAACAATATTGATAGAAAAGATGTCGTTATCGTCGCACCTGATCATGGTGCGAACGCAAGAGCGGACAGCCTAGCCTTTAATTTACGTGGTCTAAAGAGAATTGTTTTAGAGAAAGTAAGACAATCTCCAGAAAAAGCTGAACACCTTGAATTAAACGGCGATGTGAAAGATAAAGTTTGTATCATTGTTGATGATATTATCTCTACGGGCGGAACAATTGTTTCCGCGACCAAATTACTATGTAAGAATGGTGCAAAGATGGTTTTAGTCTGCGCAACACATGGTATCTTCGCAAAAGGTTCTATTGAAGCGATTAAAAAAGCGGGTGTTAAAGAAATCATTGTCAGTAACACAGTAGAACAAGACAATAAAGAAGATATCAATATAGTTGATATTTTACCAATCATTATTCAGAACATTTAAGATGAAAGACTTTTATTTAGAAATTAAACATATTGATAAACAAACCGGAGCGAGATACGGGATCCTTCATACACCTCATGGAGATGTGGAAGTTCCAATGTTTATGCCTGTTGGTACTTTAGCTACGGTGAAAACTCTTTCTCCAGAAGAACTTCATGAAATGGGTGCAGGAGTTATTTTAGCCAACACTTATCACTTAAGTATTAGGCCAGGCGAAGATATTGTCGCTAAAGCGGGCGGATTACATAAATTTATGAATTGGGATGGACCAATCTTAACAGATTCTGGTGGTTTCCAAGTCTTTTCTCTCGCGGATAATCGTAAGATTACTGAAGAAGGTGTTAATTTCAAAAATCACCTTAATGGTGATAAGTTATTTATTTCCCCAGAAAAATCTATTGAAATACAAGAAAAATTAGGCGCAGATATCATCATGTCTTTTGATGAATGTATTCCTTGGCCCACTAATTATGATTACGCAAAGAAATCTGTAGAAAGAACTTTAAGATGGGCAAAAAGAGGAAAAGAAGCTCATTTAAGAAATGACCAAGCCTTATTTGGTATTGTTCAAGGAAGCGACTTTGAAGAATTGAGAAAGAAATGCGCTGAAGAATTGGTAGCGATGGATTTCCCGGGATATTCTATCGGTGGAACTTCTATTGGAGAACCAAAAGAAAAATATTTTGAAATGGTAAAGATGTCAGTCAAATATTTACCAGAAGATAAACCGAGATATGTCATGGGTGTTGGATCACTTGATTATTTATTAGGTGGTGTCGCTTGTGGCGTTGATATGTTCGACTGCGTTTTACCAACTAGATTAGCTAGACATGGTGCTTTAATGACTAGCACTGGCCGAGTGAATATTAAAAACGAGAAATATAAAGAAGATTTCTCACCATTAGATGCAAATTGCGATTGCTATTGTTGTAAGAACTATACAAAAGCCTATCTCAGACATTTATATGTCTGCGATGAAATATTTGGTAAGAGGCTAATGTCTATTCATAACATTAGATTCCTTATCAAACTTATGGAAGGGGCAAGAGAAGCAATTAAAGAAGACCGCTTTGGCGATTATATGAAAGAACAAATCGCCGCTTTTGGAGATGAAAGGGGATTCTAATGGATATTAATCTATTTGACTTTTATCTTCCGGAAGAATTAATTGCCCAAAAACCTTGTGAGAAAAGAGATCACTCTCGCTTATTAGCAATTAATTATGGAAACAAGACCTATGAAGATAGGAACTTTTTTAATATTTTAGAGTATTTAAAACCTGGCGATGTTTTAGTGAGAAATAACACAAAAGTTATCCCTGCTAGATTACTGGGTGTTAAAGAGAAAACTGGAGCACACTGCGAACTATTGTTATTGAAACAATTAGATGGTGATAACTGGGAGTGTCTAACTAGACCCGCTAAATCATTAAAAGTGGGCGCTAGAGTGGATTTTGGTGAAGGAAAACTTATCGCCGAAGTCATTGAAGAGAAAGAAGAAGGCATTCGAATTGTTAAAATGCATTATCAAGGTATTTTCCTCGAGGTGTTAGATCAATTAGGTAAGATGCCTCTGCCACCTTATATTGCTAAACAATTGTGTTCAAACGATAGATATCAAACTGTCTATGCGAAATATGAGGGAAGCGCAGCCGCACCAACAGCGGGTTTCCATTTCACTCCGGAATTATTTGAGAAAATCAAAGCCATGGGAGTGGAGGTAATTGATGTCACTTTGCATATTGGTTTAGGAACATTTAGACCTGTTAAAGTTCAAGATACAAAAGATCATGTCATGCATTCTGAAGTGTATGAGATTAGTGAAGAATCAGCTGAGAAATTGAACGCCGCTAAAGCCGGTGGCAAGAGAATAATTGCAATTGGAACAACGAGTGTTAGAACCCTGGAAGCTAACTATTCTAAATATGGTTGTTTTAAACCTACAAAAGAAAGCACAAACATCTTTATTGAACCAGGATATACTTTTAAAGTGGTAGATGCGTTGATTACAAACTTCCATTTACCAAAGTCAACTTTAATTATGCTTGTGTCTGCCTTTATGGATCGCGAATTCACCTTAGAAGTTTATAAGCACGCGGTGGAAGAAAAATACCGATTCTTCTCTTTTGGAGATTCAATGTTTATTTATGGAAAATAAGATAAATTATCAAAAAGAACTGCAAAAGTTACTTGAAAATATTAAAAATAGTGGAAAAAAGCCCACTCTTTTGATTCACGCGTGCTGTGGTCCTTGTTTTACCATTCCCCATTTAGAGCTTAAAGATTATTTTGATATAACTATCATTTACAATAACTCAAATATCTATCCTGAAGAGGAATATATCAGAAGGAAGGAAGAGCTCAAAAGATTCATTTCCGAAGTTGGAGATGATATCAAAGTCATTGAGTTCCCATACGATCATCTAAACTACATGAAAGATTTAGAACCGCTTAAAGATATACCAGAAGGTGGCGAAAGATGCTTTGCTTGTTACCGTAAAAGATTGACCTTTGGATATGATTATGCAGAGGAACATGGTTTTGATTATTTTGGCACTGTGATGAGTATTTCAAGATATAAGAATTCTCAGATGCTAAACAAGATTGGCTACGAATTACAAGAGCAACATAAACACACAAAATGGCTCCCTGCGGATTTCAAAAAGAATAACGGATACGAAGAGTCATTAAAGATAGTTAGAGAACACGAAATGTATTTTCAAGAATATTGTGGATGTCGGTATTCATATGAGGACCATTTAAGAAAGAAGAGCGGCAAGTAAGCCACCCTTTTTCTAATGAACCAAGAGATTCATAATTACTGATACGATAATTTCCATTTCATCAGGATTACTTTCTGCAGTCAATAATGTGATTGCTACTAATGCATCGTTAGAAATGGTTAATTGTCCATTTTTGACTAGTGCGCCGTTTCTATTTAAAAATTCAAGGAATAGTGTCGCCGCTATTCTTTTACAACCATCATAGAATGGATGGTCTTTGACTAGGAAGTAAAGTAGATGGGCTGCTTTTTCTTCCAATGATGGATAAACTTCTTGTCCAAATACAAATTGATGGACGACTGCTAAAATGCCTTCTAGTTTCCCTTCTTCCTTTTCTCTACCAAATAAATCGGATGTTTTGTTGAATTCCATTTTATTGATAATGTTTCTAGCATCTTCATAAGTTAATTGATAAGTTGTTTTGTTCCCACTTGGCTTAACTAGTTCTTGATGATCATAGTCATCCAAAAGATTTAAAGCTCGAGTGTATTCGCCAATTACATTTGAAAGCTCTTGATAATCAACACCAAGAGAACTGGCTAGCATTTTGTTTTGGATTTCAACTGTTTTGCCAAGTGAAGTCAATCTCTTTTCATTGAGCGCGTAACCTTTAATTAAATAGTCTTTCAAGATTTGATTTGCCCATTTTCTAAATGCGATACCGCGTTTTGAATTAACACGATAGCCAATGGACAAAATCATATCCAAATTGTAGTATTCGACCTCATATTGTTTTCCGTCGTTTCCAGTTTGTAAGAAAAATTGACGAACTGAAACTTTTTCTAACTCACTTTGTTCAAAAATATTGTTAATGTGAGTGGTTATATTTGTTCTTACTGTTCCGAACAATTCAGCAATTTCATCTTGGTTCATCCAAACCGTTTCATGATCTGGAGAAATGCGAATATCAAGCGATAAATTATCTTGATTAAATGTAACTATTTCGTATGAATTTAATTCTTCAGTTTGAAATATCAATTTTACCCAGTTTTCAAAATCTCTGCTTATTTCATTTGCAAATCTCTTGTTTAGTTCTTTGAAGAAATATGAACTATAAGCATTAACCTTCCTTCCATTTTTCATAATTCTCATTTTTGGGGTCTGTAGGGTAGATTTTACGCTTTTTTCTATTTCCAAAAGAATTCTGTAAATTGTCTTTGATGGCGTATCAAAAATTAAGCTTAGTTCTTCTTGGGAAAGCCAAAATTCTCTCTCTTGTAGATCTAAATTTACCTCTAGCTTAAATTTGTTTGTCACGTATACTTTTGTGACTAAGTTTGTGTTTTCAGTCATTGTAATTTCCTCCTTGTTGACTTTATAAACATGCATTGGATTTGATAATCCAAAATCGATTAGTTTTCTTTGATTTTTGAATCTTCTATACATATTGATTCGGGCTGTGAATGAGACTATATCTCCCTCTTTCAAATTCAGTTTTTTGAATTCTTGGATTCTACATAACCAAAGATGGTTGGCTACTAATTTGTTTCCTCTTTTTACATCCAATAGAAGAATTGCCTCTTTCCCTTCAATATGTTCTTGTGTAGTGGCAAATCGGGAAAATACGGCTTCAAATCTGTAGCGGTTGTTTAACCCTAGTTTTCGTAATGCTTCTCTCAATAGCTATCCTCCTTATTTATCGGTTGATTCTGCAACAAGTTGTTGCTAATCCATTTTTAAAATTTATACATTGTATAAAACTGCCAAATTAATCCTGCTTCGGCATTAATTAACCACTGTTATTTATGGTCACTCTTTCCATTAAAAAATCTCCTTTCTTAAACTCGAACAACATAGTGTTCTCAAAAGGAGATAATAAAAGCCATCACCATAATGAAAACACCTAGTGTAACTAACAGAAGATATCCCTATCAACTATAGCTACTGGTGTTTCATCATCCTCGTGATGGCCACATGCTCAGATAAAACTGTGTGGAGCGCGGTGATCATCTTGAACATAAGAGCGTCTACCATGCGACCCCTTCTACTTATGCCCGCATATCACGCTGGGCGATACTTTCCACATTGGTAAGACCTAACACATCCATCTTACCAGTTCATAAATTAGTCACTTTCTCACGTTTTAGTCAGTCGGAGCCTACTCTAGAAGTATTTCATTCTTGGGCTGCTGGCGCGTTTAAAAGGCTATGCTTGTTGAACAAAATTATTGTAAAACAAAACACAAAATAAATCCACAAAATAATGCAAAGCATTAAATATGGTATTTTCCTGATAAACATACGTTTTAGAAGATAATTAAGTATATATAGGAAATCACCATTTTTTAATCGCCTTTTTCTTGCTGATTTTTAGGTCAAAAATATCAAAAAATGAGCGAAAAAAATCGGTTTTTTGTTAGTAAAAAGTTGTTTCCTCTCCATATTTTTAGGCAAAAATTACCGAATTATCGATAGTTATTTTACGTGCCCAATTTCTTTTCTTTTAATTTATTTAAAAATATTATTGACACATATACGCGAAGGGGGTATGATTTGAACGTTGACTGCTCGCGTTGATGTGCGAGGTTGCTGATACACCCACAAGCGTTGTCATGAAGGTGTCATCAGGTAATTCGCAAGTAGAGAGACAAGTCAAAGCCTGAAAGTGATAGGAGGAAATTCAATTCATGGCAAAAGCTACCAAAATCAGGGTTCGCTTACAAGCTTACGATCACGTCAACTTAGATGTTGCCGCTGAAAAGATCGTCGCAGCAGCGAAAAAGACTGGGGCTACCGTTGTGGGTCCTATTCCGCTACCCACGGAAAAACAAGTTTATACGATTTTAAGAGCTGTTCACAAATATAAGGATTCCCGTGAACAATTCGAAATCAGAACACACAAACGTATCATCGATATCTTAAATCCAAAGAAAGAGACAATTGATGCTCTCAAGAATCTCGATCTCGCAGCAGGAGTTGATATCGAATTCAAATTATAAGGAGGTAAGACGAAATGAAAGCAATTTTAGGTCGTAAAATGGGCATGACAGAAGTCTTCGCTGAAGATGGCACCATGTATCCAGTTACCGTCGTTGAAGTCTTACCAAACGTTGTCACACAAGTTAAGACAGTCGAAAAAGACGGTTATGTGGCAGTTCAAGTTGGCTACGAAGAAAAGAAAGAAAGCCGCGCTAACAAACCAGAATTAGGTATTGCTAAGAAAGCCGGCACAGTTCCACATGAAGTTAGTAAAGAATTACGTGGTGACGAAATGGCCAACTACAAATTAGGTGACTTAATCACCGCTGACCTCTTCAAGAAAGGTGATATCGTCGATGTCATCGGTACAGGAAAAGGTCATGGCTATAGTGGCGTTATTAAGAGATGGAACCAACACATCGGTCCAAAAGGCCATGGTTCAGGTTACCACAGAGGTCAAGGTACCTTCGCTAACAATGGTCGTTACAACCACGGCGTTATGCCAGGCAAACACATGTCTGGTCACTGGGGAAATGAATCCGTGACAATCCTCAACCTCTTAGTTGTCGATGTCAACGCGGAAAAAGGCTACATCTTAATTAAAGGTGGTATCCCAGGTCCTAAGAAGTCCATCGTGACAATTAGAAGCGCTGTTAAGGAAGTCAAACATCCAGAACAAGCAAAGACCTTAATCGATCGCACTCCAGCGCCAGTCGTTGAAGAAGCTCCAGTTGAAGCTGCTCCAGCCGCTGAAGAACCAAAAGAATAGAACAGAAAGGAGAACAAAGTTATGGCAGAAAAGAAAATCAATGTCAAAGTCCTTAACATGAAGGGCGAAGAAGTCTCAAAATTAGGCTTAAGCGCTTCTGTCTTCGGAATTGAACCTCATAACCAAGCTATGTTCGACGCTGTTCAAGTTGAACAAAGCAATTCTCGCCAAGCGACAGCTAAAACAAAAGTTCGTCACGAAGTGAGTGGCGGTGGCAAAAAGCCATTCCGTCAAAAAGGTACTGGCCGCGCTCGTGCTGGTACAACCCGCTCACCTGTTTGGGTTGGTGGTGGAACGGTCTTCGGACCAGTTGGAAATCAAAACTACAAGATTTCCCAAAACAAGAAAGAACACGCTCTCGCGGTTAAATCCGCTCTCAGCTTAAAAGCCAAAGAAGGATTAATCGTTGTTGATGAAATCAAATTCACCGAAAAGAAGACAAAGAACTTCGTCGCAATGCTCGATGCATTACAAGCGAATAAGAAATCCTTAGTCGTCGTCTCTGAATTAGATGAAAACTTAGTTGGAAGCTGCAGAAATGTTGGCTACGCCAGAGTTGTTACAAAAGATAACTTAAGCGTTCTCGACTTATTAAATGCTGACAACTTAGTCATCAGCCTTGAAGCGGTTAAAGCAGTTGAGGAGGCATTAAAGTAATATGGCCAGAACAAAGAAAGTTGTTGAAGCTAAACCAAGCTTCCCAAAAGCTACCCAAAGAGATTACGAAGTTATCGTTAAGCCAATCATCACTGAGAAATCAATGGCGTTAATGCAAAACGAAAACAAAGTAACATTAAAAGTCTTACCAGACGCGAATAAGACAGAAGTCAAATTAGCGTTTGAGAGAATCTTCCAAGTCAAAGTCTTGGATGTCACAATCTCCAATGTTAAGACCAAATTAACAACCAGAGGCACCCGTTACCAAGGTAAGATCTCCGGTTATAAGAAAGCAGTCGTTACCATCGCAGAAGGCGAAGCGATTGACTTATTCAAAGAATAGTTAAAAGTTCAAACTATTCAAATTATAGGAGGAAAAAGTAATGTCTATTAGAACTTACAAACCTACGACACCAAGCCGTAGAAACATGACCAACTCGACATTCAGTGAAATCACTACCAATACTCCTGAGAAAAGCTTATTAGTCAGTTTATCCAAAACAGGCGGAAGAAATAATCAAGGTAAAATCACCTGCCGCCACATTGGTGGAGGTCATAAACGCAAATATCGTGTTATTGACTTCAAACGTAATAAAGATGATATCCCAGCGGTCGTGAAAACTATCGAGTATGATCCAAACCGTAACGCTAACATTTGCTTAGTTTGTTACGCCGATGGTGAAAAGAGATACATTCTCGCACCAAAAGATATCAAAGTCGGATACAAAGTTATTTCCGGTGTTGCCTGCGATGTTATTCCTGGTAACGCTATGTGCTTAAAGAGCATTCCTGAAGGTACCTTCATTCACAACGTTGAATTAGAACCTGGTAAGGGTGGACAACTCTGCCGTGCCGCTGGTACAGCAGCTCAAGTCCTCGGTTCCGAAGGAAAATACGTCATGGTCAGACTCGCTTCTGGTGAAGTGAGAAAGATTCTCGGCAACTGCCGTGCCACAATCGGCTTTGTCGGTAACGAAGACTGGAACCTTATCAATAATGGTAAGGCCGGTAAAACAAGATGGTTAGGTACTAGACCAACAGTCCGTGGTTCCGTTATGAACCCAGTTGATCACCCACATGGTGGTGGTGAAGGTAAATGTCCTGTTGGTAGAGATGCTCCACGTACACCTTGGGGTAAACGTGCGTTAGGCGTCAAAACCCGTAACCAAAAGAAAGCGTCAAATAAATTAATCGTCCGTAGACGCAACGGCAAATAATCGCAGAAGGAGGAAATGAATATGTCTAGAAGTTTGAAAAAAGGCGCATTCGTCGATGCTTCATTAATGAAGAAAGTCGAAGCATTAAACGCTAGTAACAAAAAAGAGATCATCAAAACATGGTCCCGTCGTTCAACCATTTATCCATCATTCGTTGGCCACACCTTCGCGGTCTACAATGGTAAAGAACACATCTCTGTGTATGTCACAGAAGATATGGTCGGACATAAGTTAGGTGAATTCTCCCCAACAAGAAAATTCACTGGACACACAGGCCACACTGCTGAAGATAAAGCAGCGAACGCCGGTAAGTAATAGGAGGAATTATCATGGCAGAAGAAAAGAAAGTCGCACGCAAGCCAAGAGCTAAAGCTGCTGCTCCAGTCACTGAAGAAGCTCCTGTTACAGAAGCCGCCGCACCAAAAGCGGAAAAGAAAACAGCAAAAGCCGCTAAAGCAGCTAAAGTTGAAGCACCAAAGAAACCAATGCCAACCGAAGCAAGAGCAATTGCTAAGAACGTCAGAGTCACTCCTCGCAAAGCGAGACTTGTCATTGACTTAGTGAGAGGCAAAGACGTTAAAGAAGCATTAGGCATCTTAGCCAACGTCAACAAAGCCGCCAGCGTCCCAGTTGCAAAACTAATCAAATCCGCAGCGGCAAACGCCACCAACAACTTCGGAATGGATGAAGACAAATTATATGTCGCAACCATTTACGCAAATGATGGCTTAAGAATGAAAAGATACTTACCAAGAGCGAAAGGTTCAGCTTCTGGTTTAGTGAAGAGATCATGCCACTTAACAGTGGTCGTGAAAATGAGATAAGGAGGAAAACATTAAATGGGTCAAAAAGTAAGTCCAGTTGGAATGCGTATTGGCATCAACAAGGATTGGAATTCTCGTTGGTTTGCTGATGACAAAGAATTCCATGTCTTCCTCAACGAAGATATCAAAGTTCGTAAATATCTCGAAAAGAACCTCAAAGAAGCTATGCTCTCTCATGTCGTCATCGAAAGAAGCAAAGCAGAAGCCGGTCAAAAAGTCGTGGTTTCCATCCACGTTGCCAGACCAGGCGTTGTCATCGGTCAAGATGGCAAAACCATTAATAAAATTAAAGAAGATTTAAATAAGATTTTGAAAGGCTCTGATGTCAGAGTCGACGTCCAAGAAGTGAAAAATCCTGACTTAGACGCGACAATTGTTGCCGAATCTATCGCCAAACAATTAGAAGAAAGAGCAAGTTTCAGAAGCGTCCAAAAGAAAGCTATCCAAAGAGTCCGTAAAGCTGGCGCGAAAGGTATCAGAACATTAGTTTCTGGCCGTTTAGGTGGCGCGGATATCGCTAGAAGTGAAGGCTATAAAGAAGGTATCATTCCTCTTCATACCTTAAGAAGCGATATCGACTATGCGAAAACCGAAGCCGCGACACAATATGGTCGCTTAGGTGTCAAAGTTTGGATCTGCCGTGGCGAAATCCGTCCTGAACTTCAAAAGAAATCTTCTGAAGGGAAAGGAGAATAGTCATGTTACAACCAAAAAGAGTCAAATACAGACGTCCTCATATTATTAAATATGAAGGTCATTGCAAAGGTGGCAGCACCGTTGCATTCGGTGAATTTGGTTTACAAGCTCTCGAAGGCGCGTGGATTACAACTCGTCAAATCGAAGCGGCTCGTGTCGTTATCTCCAGATACACCAAAAAAGGTGGTAAGGTCATCATCCGTATCTTCCCACATTTAGCAAAAACAAAGAAACCTGCTGAAGTCCGTATGGGTTCAGGTAAAGGTTCCCCAGAAGATTGGGTGGCAGTCGTCAGAAAAGGTACCATCATGTTCGAAGTTACCGGTATTTCTGAAGAAGATGCACGTCAAGCTCTCCACTTAGCGGGCTACAAACTCCCAATCAAAACAAAAGTTGTCAAGAAAGGTGAGGAATAATCGATTATGAAAATTAATGAAGTACGTGATTTATCCACAGCGGAATTAAAAGAAAAATTATACTCACTTAAAGAACAATTATTCGAACTCCGCAGAAAGAAAGCTGTCGGTGCTCTCGAAAGAGGCGAAGATGTCATCGCTGTGAGAAAAGACATCGCTAGAGTTAATCTCGTTCTTAGAGAACGTGAATTAGCTGAGAATAAATAAGGAGGAACGTTGTCATGGAAAGAAAAGTTGCTGCAAGAAGAACTGTTCAAGGTGTCGTTGTTTCTGATAAGAACGATAAGACAATCGTCGTCCTTGTTGAAACTCACCGCAGACACGCCAAATATGGCAAACGTGTTAAATACGGTAAAAAATTCTACGCTCACGATGAAAATAACGAAGCCAAAGTCGGTGATGTGGTTACCATCATGGAAACCAGAAAACTCTCCGCTTCCAAAAGATTCAGATTAGTGAGTATCGATAAAAAAGCTGAATTATCAGTGAAAGAAGCTGAAGCTGAAATCAGAGCTGAAGAAGCCGCTGAAGTCGCCGAAGCCACTGGTAAAGATGCTAGTGAGGAGGAAAGCAAATAATGATCCAAAAGGAAACCAATCTTAACGTCGCTGATAACAGCGGTGCGAAGTCAGTTCGTGCTTTCACTCTCTACGGTGGTTCTTTTAAGAAAAGTGCATCAGTCGGTGATATCGTCTTATGCGCCGTCAAAAGTGCCATCCCAAATGGTAAAGTGAAAAAGGGTGATGTCGTCAGATGCGTCATCGTCCGTACAAAGAAAGCCATCAATAGACCAGATGGTTCAACCATCGCCTTTGATGACAATGCCGTTGTCATTATTAATGATGATAACGCGCCTATAGGCACACGTGTGTTTGGCCCTGTCGCCAGAGAATTACGTGATAAGGGTGTTGAAGGATTCATGAAAATTGTCTCCCTCGCCCCAGAAGTGTTATAAGGAGGACCGTTAACTATGAATCTCAGAACAGGTGATAAAGTTATTGTTATTGCTGGTCGCGATAAAGGTAAAACTGGAACCATTCAAAAGGTTATTCCAGAGTTAAATAGAGTCGTTGTTGAAGGCGTTAACGTCCGCAAGAAACACCAAAAACCAACCCAAGCTAACCCAGAAGGCAGCATCGTTGAAGTTTACGCTCCAATCGATGCCTCCAACGTCATGCTTGAAGACCCAAAAACACATAAACCAACCAGAATTGGTCATAAAGAAGTTAAGGGTAAAAAAGTCCGCTACGCAAAGAAGAGCGGCACAGTCTTATAAGGAGGAAGAAGTCAATGGCAGAAGAAGAAAAGAAACCAGTCGCCAAAAAGCCAGCCGCGAAGAAACCAGCTGCGCCTAAAGCAGACAAAGTAGAAGCTCCAGCGACAGAAGCTCCAAAGGCCGCCCCAAAAGCAGCGAAAAAAGCCGGTAAAGGTAACAAGAAAGCCGCCATTACCAATCGTTTACAAGACAAATATGAAAACGAAATCAAAAAGGCTTTAATGGAAAAATATAACTATTCTTCCGTTATGCAAATTCCAGCATTAAGCAAAATCGTCATCAATATCGGTGTCGGTGATGCCACACAAGACAGCAAACGCTTAGAAGAAGCTGTCGCTGAATTAGCACAAATCACTGGCCAAAAGCCAATCATTACAAAAGCGAAAAAGTCCATCGCTACCTTCAAAGTTAGAGAAGGTCAAGAAATCGGTTGTAAAGTTACATTACGTGGCTTACGTATGTGGGACTTCTTTGATAAGTTAGTCTCCATCGCTCTCCCACGTGTTCGTGACTTCCGTGGTGTCAGCAGAAACGCCTTTGATGGTCGTGGTAACTACACCTTAGGTATCAAGGAACAATTAATCTTCCCTGAAATCGATTACGATAAAGTGGCAAAAGTTCGTGGTATGGATATCGTTATCGTTACCACAGCGAGAAAAGATGAAGAAGCATTTACCTTATTAGAATTATTAGGTATGCCATTCCATAGATAAGAAAGGAGAACACAATGGCAAAGACAAGTATTAAAGTCCGTCAATCAAGACCACAAAAATATAAAGTCCGTGAATACACAAGATGTGAACGTTGTGGTCGTCCTCATTCTGTCTATTCAAAATTCCATTTATGCCGTATCTGCTTAAGAGAATTAGCGTACAAGGGTGAAATCCCAGGCATGAAAAAATCATCTTGGTAATAAGGAGGATATCGATTATTTATGATGACTGATCCAATTGCGGATATGCTCACACGCATTAGAAACGCAAATCAATTAAAATATGAATCTGTTAAGATGCCAAGTTCCAAGATGAAAGTGGAAATTGCGAGAATCTTAAAAGAAGAAGGCTTCATCGTTGACTATAAAGTCAAAGGCGAAGTAAAAAAAGAATTAACAATCACATTAAAATACGCCGCTGACGGAACACGTGTTATCTCCGGTTGTAAGAAAATTTCTAAACCAGGCTTACGCGTTAACGTTGGTGTTGAAAAATTACCAAAAGTTCTCAAAGGCTTAGGTATCGCCATCATCTCCACATCTCAAGGAGTTATGACTGATGCAAAAGCGAGAACATTAGGTATCGGTGGCGAAGTTATCGCCTATGTCTGGTAGGAGGAAAGTTTATGTCACGTATTGGTAATAAACACATTGATCTCCCTGCTGGAGTAACAGTCGAAGTTAACGGAAGTATCGCTACTGTTAAAGGTCCAAAAGGCACACTCGAAGTTATGATTAACAAAGGCATCGATGTCCACGTGGAAGGAACAGTTGTGACATTCACCCGTCAAAACGAAGAAAAACAAACAAAACAAAACCATGGTACCACCCGTGCGAACGTTCATAACGCAGTCGTCGGCGTCTCCGAAGGCTTCAAGAAAGTCTTAGAGATGAGAGGTATTGGTTACAAAGCGGTTATGAAAGGTGAAGCCGTTGAATTATCAGCTGGTTATTCCCACACAATCGTCATCACTCCAGAAAAAGGCGTGAAAATCTCCGTTCCTGAAGTGAAAGGTAATACCGGTATTGTCCTCGTGGCAGTCGAAGGTATTGACAAACAAGCTGTTGGACAAACCGCGGCCAGAATCAGAAATGTCCGTCGTCCAGAGCCATATCTTGGTAAAGGTATCCGTTATCAAGGTGAATACGTTGCCACAAAAGAAGGCAAACGTGCTGCTAAATAGTTGAAAGGAGATAGGTAATTATGGTTAAAAAAGAATCCAAAAATGTCTCACGTGTTCGTAGACATGCCCGTGTTAGAGCCAAAGTCTCTGGCAAACCTGAAACACCAAGATTATGTGTCTACCGTTCAAATAAAAATATCGAAGCACAATTAATCGATGATGTGAATAGAATCACATTAGTATCATCAAGCAGTATGTCCTTAAAACTCGAAAACGGTTCCAATGTTGAAGCCGCTGCTAAAGTTGGTAAGGATATCGCTGAAAAAGCATTAGCTAAAGGTTTAAAGAAAGTCGTCTTTGATAGATCCGGCTATATCTATCACGGTCGTGTTAAAGCTTTAGCGGAAGCCGCTCGTGAAGCTGGCTTAGAATTCTAATGGAGGGCAGAACAATGGAAGAAGAAAAAGTTGTTAACGAAGCACCAGCCGCAGAAGCTGCTCCTGCTACAGAAGCCCCAAAAGAAGGCGAAAGAAGAGATCGCCGCCCAAGAGGTGACCGCAAGGGTGCCCCAAGAGGCGACAGAAAAGATCGCAGAGATCGCCGTGACGAACCAAAAGAATTTGAAGAAAGAGTCGTCTTTATTAATAGAGTTAGTAAAACCGTCAAAGGTGGACGTCGTATGAAATTCACCGCCCTTGTCGTCATCGGTGACCACAAAGGTAGATATGGTTTCGCTCTCGGAAAAGCTGCTGAAGTCCCAGATGCAATCAAGAAAGCTTCAGAAGCCGCAAAGAAAAACCTTTTCAAGATTCATCTTGTCAAAGGTAACACAATCTCCCACGAAGTGGTTGGAAAATATGGTGCCTGTAATGTGTACCTCAAACCAGCCCCAGAAGGTACTGGTATCATCGCTGGTGGTCCAGTCCGTGCTGTCTTAGAATTAGCAGGCGTGCAAAACGTTTGCTCCAAGGTTTATGGTAGCCGCGCTCCAATTAACATTGTCCGCGCTGTCAACCAAGGTTTAGAAAGCCTTAAGAGCTATAAAGAGACAAGAGCTCTTCGTAGCCAAGAATAATTGTTGCTATTAGTAACAAAAATTGTATTAAGGAGGTGCATTTATGAAATTGCATGAACTTCAACCAACCGCTGGCAGCCGTCAAGAAAATTGGCGTAAAGGCCGTGGTGAAGGTAGTGGTAACGGTAAAACCGCTGGCAAAGGCCACAAAGGTCAAAATGCCCGTTCAGGCGGTGGTGTCCGTTTAGGTTTCGAAGGTGGTCAATTACCATTATTCAGAGCCTTACCAAAACGTGGTTTTAAGAATGTTAATCATGTCAATTATGCAGTCATTAATGTTTCCGATTTAGAAAGATTTGAAAACGGAACATTAGTCACTCCAACTTTATTAGTCGAATCAGGTTTAGTCCGTAAGGAATATGATGGAATTAAAGTGCTCGGAAATGGTAAGCTTAGTAAGAGTTTAACTGTTCAAGCCCACAAATTCTCTAAATCCGCTGAAAAAGCGATTAGTGAAGCTGGTGGCAAAATTGAGGTGATCTAATAATGAAAAAATTAGCGTCCATTCTCAAAAACAAAGAGATTATGGAGCGTATCTTATTTACGATCCTGATCTTATTTATCTTCCGTATCGGGTGTCAAATTAGGGTCCCGGGCGCGACTTTAAATAGCGACGATTTATCTAGCTACTTAGAAAGTAATAACGCCCTCGCCTTAATGAACATCTTCGGTGGCGGAACACTTCAAACATTCTCCATCTTCGCATTAGGTGTTTCCCCTTACATCACCGCGCAGATCATCGTTCAATTATTAGCGACCGATGTCTTGCCAGCGATGTCAGAATTAAAACGCCAAGGCCAATATGGTCGTAGAAAGATGGAAATGGCCACTCGTTACTTGACCTTAATGTTAGGCGCTGTTCAAGCGTATGGCATTATCAAGACGATGGAAACGAGTGAATTAGTTACATTTGAAACCGGGACATATCCATGGCTCACATACGTGTATGTCGTCATCGTTATGCTCGCAGGTTCTATGACAGTGATGTGGTTAGGTGACCAAATCTCTGTTAAAGGTATCGGTAACGGTATTTCCATGATTATTTTCGCGGGTATCGTTTGCTCCTTACCAAATCAAGTTAGCACAGCGTTCCAAAGATGGATCCTCGCTGCTAACCCAGGAGATGCCGCACAAATCGCTGGTGTCTTCTCCTTCCTCCTCTACATCTTCTCTTTCTTACTCATCATCTCGTTTGTTACATTCATCGAGTTATCAAAAAGAAAGATTCCAGTGCAACATTCTGGAAAAGGTGGAGGACAAACCCAATCAATGGCCAAAGCGAGTTTCTTACCAATTAAGATTAACTCCGCAGGCGTTATCCCAGTCATCTTTGCTAGCTCAATTATGACTGCTCCAAGTATCATCGTTGCCTTTATTGGCTCTGATACTAACGCCGAATGGCTCAACGTATTCTCATCAAGCAAAATGACCAATATGGGTGATTGGTCAATGCCGTGGGGCCTCATCATTTATGTCGCTCTCACGATTATGTTTACATTCTTCTACGCTAACTTACAGATCAACCCTGAACAATTAGCGGAGAACTTCCAAAAGAATGGTTCCTACATTCCTGGTGTTAGACCGGGCGTCGAAACTGAAAGATATGTCAGAAAAGTTCTTAACCGTGTGACATTCATCGGTGCGATGGCCTTAGCGGTTATCGCGGCCTTACCAAGTATCCTCACTTTGACAGTCTTCCAAGACTACCCAAGCTTAGCGTTAGGTGGTACAGGCTTAATCATCGTTGTCGGTGTCGCTCTCGAACTTAATTCTCAAATCGATGGCTTACTCGCTGGTAAATCCTTCGAGGAAGTCGTTGCCTCTGGAGGTAATGCATAATGAAAAAGAATATTATCTTAATGGGCCCTCCCGGAGCGGGAAAAGGCACATTAGCCAAGCAATTAATGTCCGCTTATGACTTAGTTCATATCTCAACAGGTGATATGTTCAGAGAAGCCATCAAAGCAGGCACTGATCTCGGCAAATTAGCGAAATCATTTATTGATAAAGGCGATTTAGTCCCTGATGAAGTCACAATTGGCATCGTCAGAGAACGCTTAAGTCAAGATGATTGCGAAAAAGGTTTCTTATTAGACGGATTCCCAAGAACTCTTCCTCAAGCGGAAGCGTTAAAGAAAATGTCAAAAGAAATAAATCGTCCAATTGAAGTTGTTATCAACTTAGATTGCGACAAAGAAGAACTCATCAAACGCATTAGCGGTAGAAGAGTTTGTAAAACTTGTGGCGCGCCATATCACATCACCAATATGAAACCAAAGGTTGAAGGTGTTTGTGACATCTGTGGTGGACCACTATATCAAAGAGCGGATGACAATGAAGAAGCATTGAAAGTCCGTTTAGAACACTATGTTCAAGACACTAAGCCATTACTTGATTTCTACGCCAAAGAAGGCTTATTAGAATCATTTGATTCCTTAGTGGGAAAAGAACTACTCTTCGATCAAGTTTCTGAAAATTTAAAAGCTTAATTATGATTATTGTCAAGTCACCAAGGGAAATTGAATTAATGAAAAAGGCTGGCGAAGTAGTCGCGAAAGTATTCGTTGAATGCTCCAAGATGCTTAAGCCAGGCGTTTCAACTTACGAAATCAATGAAAAAGCGGAAGAGATTATCTTCGGTAGCGGTTGTACTGCTCCATGTAAAGGATATTATGACTTCCCCTCAGCGATATGCGTAAGTGTGAATGAAACATTGATTCACGGAATTCCTTCAAAGAAGATTATCATTCACGAAGGAGATATCGTTTCCCTTGATGTCGTGGCATGTTATCAAGGGTATTGCGCAGATGCGTGCCGTACATATGCGGTTGGCACGATTACTGAAAGAGCTCAAAGATTAATGGATGTCACTAAAGAAGCTTTCTGGAAAGCAGCGAGCTTAGTGAAACCAGGTGTCCACTTGGGCGACATTCAAAGCGCAGTGCAACAATTAGTCGAAAGTAACGGGTATAACGTCGCTAGAGATTTCACTGGTCACGGAATCGGTAAATCAATGCACGAAGACCCCGCTGTTCCAAATTACGGTAAACCACAAACTGGTCCAATCTTAGCTAAAGGGATGACATTCTGTGTCGAACCAATGGTTTTAGAGGGAAATAAAGAAACACGCATCTTAGGTGATGGGTGGACAGTGAAAAGTAAAGACGGCAAATTAACTTGCCATTATGAAAACACAATCGTGGTTACTGAAACTGGAAGAGAAATCATTACTTTAACAGAAGAGGAAAAGAAACTATATGTCTAAACAAGATATGATCGAAGTACAGGCGGTCGTTACCGAATGCTTACCTAACACGATGTTTAAGGTCAAGCTCGAAAACGGCGTCGTAATCTTGGCCACCGTTTCTGGCAAAATCCGTATGAATTACATACGCATTCTCCCAGGTGATAGAGTTACGGTAGAAATCTCGCCTTATGATTTAACACGGGGCCGCATAACATTTAGATTCAAGTAGAATCAAACTAGGAGGAAAGAAATTATGAAAGTCAGACCTTCAGTAAAACCAATCTGCCCAAAATGCAAAGTGATTAAGAGAAATGGCAAAGTTATGGTCATTTGTGAAAATCCAAAGCATAAGCAGAGACAAGGTTAAGGAGGATATTAGAATATGGCACGTTTAGTAGGTGTAGATATTCCTAATGACAAACCAGTCAAAATTTCCCTTACCTATATTTATGGTATCGGAAGACATACCGCTGAACTTATTTGCGAAGGCGCAAAAGTCGACGGCACAATTAGAGTTAAAGATTTAACCGATGATCAACTCGGTGCAATCAGAAACGAAATCAGTAAATACAAGACCGAAGGTGATCTCAGAAGAGAAGTCGCGTTAAACATCAAACGTTTAACCGAAATCGGTTGCTATCGTGGCACCCGTCATAGAAGAGGATTACCAGTCAACGGTCAAAGAACCAAAACAAACGCCAGAACACGTAAAGGTCCACGTAAGACCATTGCGAATAAGAAGATGGCGCCTCAAGGTTAATTGAAAGGAGAGTAATCGTATATGGCACAAAAAACAAATGCTCGTAAAAAGAAAATCAAACGTTCATTTACGAAAGGTGTTGCACACATTCACTCCACCTTCAATAACACAATCGTTACAATTTGTGACGAACAAGGTAATGCCTTAACATGGTCCTCCGCTGGTGCGATGGGCTTCAAAGGGGCAAAGAAAAGTACACCATTCGCCGCTATGCAAGCTGCTGAAGCCGCTGCAAAAGCTGCTTACGAACAAGGCATCAGACAAGTCGATGTCGATGTTAAAGGCCCAGGCCCAGGTAGAGAAGGCGCTATCCGTAGCTTAGCAGTTGCAGGATTACAAGTCTTATCCATCGTTGATAGCACTCCAATCCCACATAACGGCTGCCGCCCACCAAAACGCCCAAGAGGCTAATAGGAGGAAAGAATGATGAAAATCGCTAATCCATTTGAAAGATTTGATATTACCCAAGCTGATTATGACGGAACCGAAAACTATGGTAGATTCGTCATCGAACCATTAGAAAGAGGATTCGGCTTAACATTAGGTAACGCTTTAAGAAGAGTCTTGTTATCTTCTTTACCAGGCGCTTCCATCTACGCTGTTGAAGTCGAAGGTGCTCGTCATGAATTCACCGCTTTAGAAGGCGTTGAAGAAGATGTCACAGCCATCATTCTCAATTTAAAAGATTTAATTCTTCGCATCGATGAAGGCGATGATAGCAATAAGAAACTTGAAATCAACGTTCAAGGTCCTGCTGTTGTTACCGCTGGAATGATCAAAACCGAAGGCACTGGTGTGCAAGTTGTTAACCCAGACTTAGTGATTGCCCACTTAACAGAACGTGGCAGTTTAAGAATGGTTCTCCACGCCAGAAATGGTAGAGGTTATGTCACTGGTGAACAAAACAAAGTTCTCCATCCAACTCTCCAATTAGGCACAATCGCCACTGATAGTAACTATTCTCCAGTGAGAAAAGCGAACTACACAGTTGACGCTACACGTGTTGGACACGATTCCCATTTCGATAAATTAACAATTGAAATCTGGACCGATGGTTCCATCACTCCACAAGTTGCCCTTGCGGAAAGTGCTAACTTATTAATTAAACACTTCGAAAAATTCCTTAATGTCGCTGATATCACACGCGATATTAACATCGAAAAGGATATCGCTCCTGTCGAAGAAAACAAATACGAAAACTTCGCTATTGAAGAACTCGATCTCTCTGTTCGTAGTTATAACTGCCTCAAGAGAGCGGGCATTCAAACAGTCCTTGAATTAACTGAAAAGACTGAAGAAGATATGATGAAGGTGAAAAACCTCGGTAAGAAATCCCTTAAAGAAATTAAGGAAAAACTTGCTGGTTATGGTTTGTCCTTCAAAGATTTTGAATAATAGGAGGATATAATTTATGCCAGCACAAGGTCGTAGAAATGTTCACGGTAAAGCCGGTGTTAGATTTAAGGCCGGATATACCAAGAGCAAATATGAAAATATGCTTCGTAATGTCGTGACAGATTTAATTCTCCACGGCACAGTGAAAGTCACAGAAGCCACTGCTAGAGATGTTGTTAAAGAAGCTGATCGCTTAGTTACATTAACTAAAAAAGAAGATGTTATGAACGCGAAAAGACAAGCGGCTAGATTTGTCAGAAATATCGAAAACGAAAAAGGTGTCAAAGCCCTTGATGTCTTATTCTCTGAAATCGGTCCACGCTTCAAAGATCGTAACGGTGGTTATACCCGTAGATTAAAACTCGGCAACCGTAGAGGCGATAACGCCCCAATCGAAGTTGTTACTTGGGTTGAATAATCTATTGATATTCAAATAGGGACAGAGAAATCTGTTCCTTTTTTGTTTTTCGATGATAAATATATGAAAAAATGGTAAAATAATTAATTAGGAGGTTTCATTTATGAGATTAGCAAAATTAGGTGTTCTCGCATTAGCGTCAGTGATGGGATTAGCGGCTTGCCAAGCCAGTGTCAGCGCAGAACAAACAAAAGCAACATTGTTACAAAAGGAATATAAAGTTTCTGTTATTACCAGCGATGAATTTGATAAAACCGTTTTAGCGGAAGTCTTCCCAATGACAATCGGTTTAGAATATTACTTAACCGGTTTAAAGGGAGCTGATGAATATTTATTCGCGTGGTATTTCATGTCAATTGAAAACGCCACTTCATTCTCCGATTTATATAGCGCTCAATTATCTAGGGTTCCACATTCAGGAGATAAATCTGCGAAATCTGGACAAAAGAATAATGTTGTTTATTACGGAACTGACGCTGCAGTCAGCGATTCTGGATTAGGTTCATTTTTCTAGGATTTATTCGAGAATAAAAATGACTTCAATCGCGAAGTCATTTTTTTAATCTTGACAATCAGGGGTAACTATTTCACCAATAACAATTGGTAGACGAACATATTTATCATCATTTATTATATGTAACAAAAAACGGCTTTGTTGAGCCGTTAATTGTATAAACGATTAATTATTCTTCTTTTGGTTCTTCTTCCTTAGGAGCGGCTTCTTTTGGGGTTTCTTGACCTTCTTTAGGAGCCTTAGCGCCTTTTTCTTTTTTCTGTTTAGGTGCTTTAGGGGCTTTTTCTTTCTTTACTCTAACTGGAATGTCATTTTCGATATTCTCTTCGTTTGGAGAAAGATGGAATTTAAATCCAGCGAGAGATACTAGCCAACCCACTAAGGAGACTAGGAAATAGAAGAAATAAATATAGAAGGAGAAGAAGGCGAATGTGACATATAAAGGAAATAAGATACTCCAAGAGATGAAATAGAGAACTACTTGCACTGCAGGGTGCTTCTCTTTAATTTCTTCTTTTAAGATACCGTGAAGATATTCAATTGGAGCGCTTAATAATGAATAGATAATCGCGCAGAGGAATAAGACACCAATTAAGATGATGAACACTAAAATAAATGGACTTAATAAGATGCCTAAAATAATAGAGAGCCATAACGGTAAAGACTTTAATCTTTTGAATTTAAAAAACTCTAACCAAAGGCGTTTAGTTTGATTGAAGAAAAACATAATGATTTACCCCTTTTCTATCATTTTAGTGATGAAGAGTATAATAATCTAGAAAAAAAGCACTTAATGTGCCTTTTTTGTTCATTTTCCGTTAACAATGGTTAGTAAGTTTTGATATAAAGCGAGTCTAGTTAATAAGCCAACACCACCTGGAACTGGTGTTTGTAAACCGACTGGTAAATCTCTAATTGCGTCGCCGTGTAAGCCATCTTCAAGGCGGTTAATTCCAACATCCACGAGAATCGCGTCTTTCTTATATTCAAATTTGTTATCTAAGAAACCAGCTTTTCCAATTGCGATGACGATGATATCAGCGTTAGCGATATATCTTTTCATATCTTCAAAAGATGTTTTGGAATGTAAGACTGTGACATTCGCGTTAGCAGCGAGAAGGAGCTTCGCCATTGGTTTACCAACAATATTAGAACGGCCAATAACCACTGCATTTTTCCCCTGAATTTGAACATTTTCCGAAATTAAGTAGTTCATGATACCTCTTGGGGTACATGGATCTAAATGACTTAATGGATGAAAACCATCAACATCTTTTTCTGGAGAAATAGCTAATTTAACCGTCTCTTCATTGATATGTTTTGGTAGTGGCATTTGAACGATAAAGCCATCAACAGAACTATCTTTATTTAACTCATCAATTTTATTGAGTAGTTGTTCTTGAGTGGTCTCAAGTGGTAGTTTAACTAGTTCAGCATTCACTCCTAATTCGGCGGCGTCTTTTAATTTGCCTCTGATATAAGCATAGCTAGCTTCATCTTCATTGATTTGAACGATGACTAACTTTGGAGGAGTTGGCATATTGGAGATGAGATTTTTCATCTCTTCTTTTTTAAATTTTACGTATTCTTTAATAGTCATAATTAATATTCGATTTCTGGAACTGATTCTTCGTATTTTCTAATTTTGATACCGGCAAGTTGGAGCATTTTTAAAGAAGCTTGAACACCAGTGGTGTCTTGATATTTGTTATCGAGATAGATAACTTCTTTAATTCCGGTTTGAATGACCGCTTTCGCACATTCATTACATGGGAATAATGTGACATATAATCTACATCCGCGGAGAGAGGCGCCGTTTCTTGTATTTAAGATGGCGTTAAACTCAGCGTGACAGACATATAAATATTTGCTATCTAAGCCTTCACCCTTATTCCAAGATAATTGATCTTCATCTAATCCCGCGGGCATACCGTTATAACCGATAGAGACAACTTTATTGTCATCATCAACGATACAAGCGCCGACTTTTGTGTTTGGATCTTTACTTCTTAAAGAAGATAATAAGGCAATACCCATAAAGTATTCATCCCAAGATATGTTTGCTTCTTTCATATTAAACACTCCTTTTATTTGCTGATAATTATAGATGACTAAGACATAAAAAACTACAAAAAATATTAATTTATTAATATCCGATAATCATATTCTTTAAAACTAGTCTATTTTGTTGTAAAGTAAAGCCATGTCACTCGTGGGTTTAGACAAAATGTCCTTATTGGACTATGAAGATAAAATCAGCTGTGTCTTATTTTATAAGGCCTGTAATTTTAGATGTCCTTTCTGTCATAATGGCTTAACCGTCTTAGAAGCGGAAGAAGAATTCTTATTTGATGCAGTCCTTGATTATTTAAAAAGTAGAAAAGGATTATTAGACGCGGTAGTGTTTACAGGCGGAGAACCAACTTTAGAACCTCATCTAAAAGAACATATTACTAAAGTAAAAGAATTAGGGTTTTTAATTAAATTAGATACGAACGGCACTAATCCGGAAATCTTAAAAGATTTAATCGATTCTAATTTATTAGATTATGTGGCGATGGATATTAAAAATAGTGAAGAAAAATACCATTTAACATGCGGAGTTAAACATGTTGATATGGATAAGATTAAAGAGTCTATCAACATCCTCATGACTAGTGGAGTCCCTTATGAATTTAGAACCACACTCGTCGATGAATTCCACAAAGAAGAAGATATGGAAGGATTGGCGTCATTAATTAAAGGAGCGAGAGTTCTCTATTTACAAAAATTCGTTGAAAGAGAAGGATGCATCCAAAAGGGATTACACGAAGTGAAAGAAGAAACTGTTCATAAGTTTATTGAAATATTAAAGAAAGATATTAAAGAAATAGATCTTAGAGGGTATTAAAAAACCTTCTTTTTTCTAAGAAGGCTTTTATCTTATAGATTTCTTAAGTAACGGTCCACCATAACGGAGCAGACTGATGCATCACCTAATGCGGTGATAACTTGACGGACACTTTTTACTCTTGTGTCACCGATCGCGAAGATGCCTGGAACATTTGTTTCCATTAAATCATTAGTGATGACAAATCCGTGGTTATCAAGTTCCACTAAGTCTTTGAATGGTTCGTTATGTGGGATTTGACCAATCGCGACAAAGACATTGTTTGTTTCAACAGTGAATTCTTCTTCTGTTTGAGTGTTTTTAAATCTTAGACCAGTTAATTCTTCTTCGCCGATAAATTCTTGAAGTGAGACATTGAATGTCACATCATATTTTTCATCGTTTCTCACTCTATCAATTAAGATTTGATCAGCGAATAAGCGATTGAACAAAGCGAAGATATGAACTTTTGGACAGTAATTACCGAGCATTAAGGCATATTGTAACGCGGTATTCGCGTCACCAATGATGCAAGCTTCATGACCGACATAGAAGGCTCCATCGCAAACTGCGCAATAGGAGATGCCATGTCCCACTAAGTCATCTTCTTTTGGTAATCCCATCTTTCTGTGGGAGCAACCATTGGCTAAGATAACCGCGTTACATTCATACTCGTTATAATCAGTTTTTACGGTAAAACCCTTGTCTTTTTTCTTAATTTGCTCAACTTTTTCTAATTCGAACTCTGCACCTAAGTCAGTGATTTGTTCAAATAATTGGTCAGAATATTCAATTCCTTGGATGGATTTAATTCCAGGAATATTTTCTAATCTTGGTGATGTTGCCATTTGACCACCGAAGGCGTTGCATTCCAAAATGAGGACCGCTCTACCTGCTCTTAGCAAGTTGAGTGCGGCGCCCATTCCAGCTGGACCACCTCCGACGATTATGACATCATACATAAGCTTAGTTCTTCAAACTTTCTACGAATCCTTTGATGTTGGATGCGTTTTCGTAAACACTATATTGATCGCCTGCTGGGACGATTAAAGTTGGTGCTTTAACCACTTTATAACGTTTGGCTAATTCAGCATCATCTTCAGCGTAAATTGTTCTGAAGCAAACGCCAGCTTTTTCAAGTAACATCTTAGCCATCTTACAGTTTGGACATGTCTTGGTGGCGAATAATAATGTCTCATTTGTGATTGGCATATCGTTATTTGTGGCTTCTTCGTCACTTCTATCGATGCCATGAGTTAAATGAGAATTCGCTGGAACGTATTCTAATCTTTGTTTATATTCTTCTGTCTTACCATCATTCCAGTTTTGGATTGGACGATAGTAACCGGTAATACGGGAATAGACTTCAGTTCTTTGTCCGCAGTGTGGGCAAACGAATTGTTCACCTTTCAAATAACCATGTTCTTTACATACAGAGTATGTTGGGGACATTGTGTAATATGGAATGTGGTAATTTTCTGCGATCTTTCTCACTAAGTTCATACAGGATTTCCAGGTTGGTAATTTTTGACCCAAGAAGGTATGGAAAACTGTACCGGATGTATAAAGAGTTTGTAATTCATCTTGAATATCAAGTGCTTTGAAAACATCTTCTGTATATCCGACTGGTAAGTGAGAGGAGTTGGTGTAATATGGTGTGCCACCTTCTTCACCTGCGGTGATGATTTCTGGATATAATTTCTTATCGTGTTTTGCTAAACGATAGGCTGTTGATTCTGCTGGTGTGGCTTCTAAGTTATATAAGTCACCATATAATTCTTGATAATCTGAAAGTCTTTCTCTCATGTGATTGAGAACTTTCTTGGTGAATTCAACGGCTTTTTCATTAGTTAAATCTTGTCTAATCCATTTAGCGTTTAAGCAAGCTTCGTTCATACCGACTAAACCAATAGTGGAGAAGTGGTTGTTGAATGTGCCTAAATAACGTTTTGTATATGGATATAAACCAGCTTCTAAGAATTTAGTAACTGTTGTTCTCTTGATGTGTAAAGAACGAGCGGATAAATCCATGATTCTGTCTAAGCGATCGAAGAAATCAGCTTCATCCATGGATAAGTACGCTAAACGTGGCATATTGATGGTGACAACACCGATACTACCTGTAGATTCACCTGAACCGAAGAAACCACCAGATTTCTTTCTTAATTCACGTAAGTCTAATCTTAAACGGCAGCACATACTTCTAACATCGCTTGGTTCCATATCGGAATTGATGTAGTTAGAGAAGTATGGTGTACCATACTTCGCGGTCATTTCGAATAATAATTTATTATTTTCTGTTTCGGACCAATCAAATGTCTTGGTGATGGAATATGTTGGGATTGGGTATTGGAAACCACGGCCGTTCGCATCACCTTCAATCATGATTTCGATGAAGGCTTTGTTGACCATTGCCATTTCTTCAACGCAATCTTTATATTTGAATGGCATTTCTTTACCACCAACGATACAGTTGAGTTCCGCTAAGTCATTTGGAACGACCCAGTCTAAGGTGATGTTAGAGAATGGAGCTTGTGTTCCCCATCTGGATGGTGTATTTACACCATAAACGAATGATTGGATGCATTGTTTAACTTGTTTGTAATCAAGGTTATCAGCTTTGACGAACGGTGCTAAATAGGTATCAAAGGATGAGAAAGCTTGAGCGCCAGCCCATTCATTTTGCATGATGCCTAAGAAGTTAACCATCTGGTTACATAAAGTTGATAAGTGAGAAGCAGGAGAAGATGTGATCTTGCTTGGAACACCACCTAAACCTTCTTGGATTAATTGTTTTAAAGACCAACCAGCACAGTAGCCAGTTAACATGGATAAGTCGTGGATGTGGATATCGGCATTCCTATGCGCGTCCGCGATTTCCTTATCATATATTTCACTTAACCAATAGTTAGCAGTAACCGCACCTGAGTTAGAAAGAATCAAACCACCAACGGAATATGTAACTGTGGAGTTTTCTTTAACTCTCCAGTCGCTAACTTTTAAGTAACTATCAACAACTTTCTTATAATCGAGTTCAGTTCCAGATAATTCTCTTAAGTTTTGGTGTTGTTTACGATAAATCATATAGCTTCTGGCCACATCGACGAATCCGGATTGGACTAAAACGACTTCCACGGAGTCTTGGATGTCTTCAACAGAGATTAATCCGTTACGAACTTTATCATTAAAAGCAGCGACAACACGTAACGCCAACATTTCAATAATGTCTTTATTGTAGAATTTGTGTTCTGCGATAAACGCTTTTTCAATTGCGTTTTGGATTTTGGTAATATTGAAGTCTTCAACGTTACCGTTTCTTTTCTTAATACTTAACATAAAAAGCTCACTCCCTTATTTAGTGATAGAAAAACATCTACCGACGTTTTTAGTAGTTCTCGTTTATTTGCCATATAAAGCGAGAGTGTTTATATCTTACATAAATACTATTTAGTATTAAAGCAAAAAAAAGACAAATTTAGACACTGTCCAAAACTACTAAAAATGAGACTATTTATTTGAAGGGTATTTGATACTAAAGAATATGCCTATAAATCGTTAAAAAGTTAGACTTCTTTTAGAAAAATCGCTTTTTTGTATACGCATTTCGCATATCAGGAAAAATCATGAAGGGTAAAAAGAAAAATGAGAAAAACAAAAATCTATTAATGTGTCAAAAAAGGGCTTTTCGCCCCTGTGTGTGATGTAATAAAGAAAAAATCGATTCTTAGAACCGATTTTTAGAAACATTTCTCTTTACGCTTTTTGGCGCAATTGGCTTGATTACCACATTTATAGCAGACTTCATTATCTGTCACTTGACGTTCAGTGAAGAAGTTAATAATATTTGCGGTTGTGGTGTCAGCGATATTTCCAAGAGCTTCTTTAGTTAAGAATGCTTGGTGAGATGTAATGATGACGTTTGGCATTGCAATCAATTGTAAGAGGACTGGGTCATTCATAATGTGGCCTGATTTGTCTTCAAAGAATATATCACTTTCTTCTTCATAAACATCTAAACAAACTGTTCCGATGATACGATCTTTAATTCCTTGTAATAAGTCTTCAGAGTTAATTAATCCACCTCTAGAAGTGTTGATAATGGCAACGCCTTTTTTCATTAATCTAATCGCGTCTTTATTAATGAGATGGGTGTTTTCTGGAGTTAAAGGACAGTGGAGAGAAATGATATCCGCTTGTCTGAATAATTCGTCCAACTCAACATATTTAACATCTAAATTTGGATTTGGATAGAGATCATAAGCGATAACGTTCATTCCAAAACCTTTACAAATATTCATGAAGATTTGACCGATTTTACCAGTGCCGATGACACCGACTGTTTTACCATACAAGTCATTACCGGCAAAACCTGATAATGAGAAGTTATATTCTCTGACTCTGTTATAGGCTTTGTGGATTCTTCTATTGCTGGCTAGATATAATGCCATCGCGTGTTCAGCAACTGCATATGGAGAATATGCTGGAACACGGTAAACATGTATTTTTCCGAAAGAATAATGGAGATCTACATTGTTAAAGCCCGCACATCTTAAGAAAATGGCTTGCACACCAAAGCTATGTAATTTATCGATTACTGCCTTGTCAATGGTGTCGTTAACGAAGACACAAACACCGTCAAAGCCACGGGCTAATTCCACGGTATCGATGTTGAGTTTTGGCTCGAAGTATTTAACCTCAATATTTCTTTCTTTAATGAATGGTTCAAATGACTCAATGTCATAATTTTTGGTATCGAAGAATGCTATTTTCATCTTATGTCCCTCCTCTTTAATCGTATTAGAAAAAAGAGATTATATCAATTAGGACTCATAAAAATAATAAAGATAATGTTTATTTGTGTATGCGCATACAAATTATTGTTGCGAGCGTGCGTATAATTGATTTAAGATAAAAGTGCATTTACTCGAAATAATAATTGGAGGTTATTATGGCAAAATTGCAAGCTAGCGCTGTAAAACTTATTACAGAAATTTGCGAACGTTACAAGGATGAACCAACATCCACCATGATGATTCTCGAAGACATCCAAAAGGAATACGGTTATATTCCTCTTGAAGTCCAAGAGTTAGTAAGTGAATTAACCGGAGTACCAGTCTCTGATATTTATGGTGTTGTCACTTTCTATTCATTCTTTTCAATGACTCCAAAAGGCAAATATGTCATTGGCGTTTGCTTAGGTACTGCCTGTTACGTCAAAGGTAGTAATTTAGTTTTAGACAAATTCTCAGAAATTCTCGGCATCGGTGCTGGAGAAACAACTCCTGATGGTTTGTTCACAATTGACGTCTTACGTTGTATTGGTGCTTGTGCATGTGCACCAGCCGTCAGTATTAACGGTAAAGTTTTCCCACAAGTCAAAGTTGACGATGTGAAGAAGATTGTCGCGGATTATCGCGCTCTGGAGGCTTAATAGTTATGGCAAAAATCACTAACGAAAAAGAACTACAAGAACGCATTGAGCACTGCGGCGCTTGTTTACAAAAGAAATTCCACTGTGAACCAGGCCACAAGGCCATCGTCGTTTGTGGTGGTACTGGTTGTTTAGCCAGTGATTCCCAAGGAATCATCGACAGATTCAACGAATTGATTAAAGAAAAAGGCTTAGAAGACAAAGTGACATGCAATATCGTCGGTTGCTTTGGTTTCTGTTCCCAAGGTCCATTCGTAAAAATCTTCCCAGAAGAAACTTTATACACAAAAGTGAAAGTTCAAGATGTCGACGAAGTCTTTGAAAAAGACATCTTAAATAATCAAATCGTGGAAAGATTACTCTTCATTGATCCACAAACAAAAGAAAGAGTACAAAAACAACACGATATTAACTTCTACAAATTACAAAGAAGAGACATCGCCTTAGCAGGAAACGGCGAAATCAACCCAGAAGATGTTGATGAAGCCATTGGCTTAGGTGCCTTCCAAGGTTTAAGAAGAGCTTTATCAATGAGCAGAGAAGAAGTCATTGATGAAGTCTTAAAATCTGGATTAAGAGGCCGTGGTGGTGCGGGCTTCCCAACTGGTAGAAAATGGTCCTTTGTTCCAAAGGGTGATGGACCAAAATATATGATTTGTAACGGTGACGAAGGTGACCCAGGTGCCTTTATGGATCGTTCCATTATTGAAGGTAACCCATGCGCAGTTATCGAAGGTATGATGATTGCTGGTTACGCCATCGGTGCACAAAATGGTTATTTCTATGTTCGCGCTGAATATCCAATCGCCGTTCAAAGATTAGCCAAAGCAATTAAAGACTTAGAAGAATTGGGTATCTTAGGTGATCACATCTTAGGTACAGACTTCTCATTCCGTTGCCACATTAGATTAGGTGCTGGTGCATTCGTCTGTGGTGAAGAAACAGCTTTAATTAATAGTATTGAAGGAAAACGTGGTATGCCACGTCCACGTCCTCCATTCCCAGCGGTGAAAGGTTTATGGGGCTGTCCATCAGTCGTTAATAACGTCGAGACATTAGCTTGCGTTCCATTCATCTTAAGAGAAGGTTGGGAAAAATTCGCTGCTATCGGCACAGCCGATACACGTGGTACAAAGGTCTTTGCTCTTGGTGGCAAAATCAATAACGTTGGTTTAGTCGAAGTTCCAATGGGCACAACCTTAAGACAATTAATTTATGATGTCGGTGGTGGCATCCCAGGTGGAAAGAAATTCAAAGCCATTCAAACTGGTGGTCCTTCCGGTGGATGTTTAACTGAAAAAGACTTAGATACACCTATCGATTACGATAACTTAATCGCTGCTGGATCCATGATGGGTTCTGGTGGTGCAATTGTTATGGATGAAGACAACTGTATGGTTGATGTCGCTAAATTCTATATGACATTCATCTGTGATGAATCATGTGGTAAATGTTCACCATGTAGAATTGGTACTAAACGTTGTTTAGAATTATTAACCAAGATTACAGAAGGCAAGGGCACAATGGAAGATCTTGAAGAACTCAAAAATCTTGCTGAAGTTATCAAATCTAACTCATTATGTGGCCTTGGCCAAACTGCTCCAAACCCAATCTTATCCACAATGGCAAGCTTCTATGATGAATATGTCGCTCACATCGTTGATAAGAAATGTCCAGCTCATGTCTGTAAGAGCTTAATGCAATATAAGATTCTTGAAGACAAATGTGTTGGTTGTGGCATGTGTGCACGTAATTGTCCAGCAGGTGCAATTTCCAAAACAGATATTATTCCAGTCGGTAAGACTGCTCAAATGCCTTTGAGAGTCCATCTCATTGACCAAGATAAATGTGTTAAATGTGGATTATGTCAAAGCAATTGTCGCTTCAGTGCGATTATAAAGGATTAAGGAGGCTAGAATCATGAGTTTAGTTAACATTAAAATTGATGGCC